>CAMMBO010000111.1 GCA_946494435.1 uncultured Mycoplasmatota bacterium | reverse complement strand
ATAAGGACTATATAATGACTCTATCTGTTCTTTATAAGTATTAAGTATATCAGTATCGTCAGTCTCCACAGTCTCAACTGTTTTTATTCTAGAAACATAATCTCCTTTATACTTAACATTATATTTTAAGCTAGTCTTAATTCCATTCTGATTCATTGTTCTTGTACAAGTCATAGATTCCATACTATTACTATTACCACAACCTGTAACTAGTAGTAAGATAAATACTCCTAAAACTACTTGCCAAATTTTAAATTTCTTTTTCATCTTTTTCCTCCTACTATTAATTTATCACTTTTATTAAAATTTTACTACAACTTTCGACAAAATAGTGAAATATATTTTGTTAATATCAAGATGGTGATAATAATGACAAAGAGTTTTTTTATAACAATGTTAGTGGCAATATTAATAGGAGCGGTTCTTGGTAATTTTTTATTTGAACAATACAAGCTAGAATCAGAAAGTGTTATCAAAGAAGTAAATAGTACTTATTTTTTAATGGAAGGCTCTTACAGTACTAAAGAACAAGCCGAAAAAGCAGTTACTAATATCGAGCCATATCTAATAGTTAAAGAAGATGCTAATTACATCGTCTATCTTGCTATCACATCATCTAATGATAATCTTGAAAAACTTAAGAAGATGTATAAAGAAAAAGGTATTAATGCTTCTATTAAGAAAATGAGTATAGAAAATGAAGAGTTTTTAGCAACCCTTGAACAAATGGATATCTTACTTAATAAAGCCAAGACTAATGATGAGGTTAATTCTATTAATGAAGTCGTCCTTGCTAACTATCAAGAATTTGTTTTAGAGTAAAATTTAAAAAACTGTATAAAATATAATTGAAGGGGGTATATTTATGAGGATAAAAGAAATACCAAAAAGTGAAAGGCCTAGGGAAAAACTCATCAAAAGAGGAGCGGACAGTCTTTCTAGTAGTGAACTCTTAGCCATTATCCTTGGAGAAGGTGTAAAGAATGTTAATGCTAATGAACTTGCTTTTGTTCTTTTAAAGGAAGTTAGAAGCTTAAAAAACTTTGTTAATCTAAACTATCAAGAACTTACTAAAATCAAAGGCATTGGTCCTGTAAAAGCGACTAAAATCCTTGCTGCAGTAGAACTAGGTAAAAGAATATTCTTAACAGAGGAAAAGGATAATGTAAAGTTAATAAATGCTAAAGATATTTATAACTATTCTAAATCATTTTTTTATGGACTAAAACAAGAGTGTTTTTATTGTATTTATCTTGATAGTAAGAAAGGTGTACTAAGTAGTAAATTACTATTTAAAGGTACTATGACTAAAAGCAATGTTCATCCAAGAGAGATATTTAAAGAAGCCTATAAAGTTAATGCCAGTTATATAATATGCTTACATAATCATCCATCAGGAAGTGTTAATCCTAGTCCTAAAGATATAGAGTTTACTAATTATTTAATAGAATTAGGTAGAATCCATGGTGTTTTAATCTATGACCATTTAATAGTTAGTGAAAGTAAATATTTTAGTTTTTTAGAAAATAATTTGCTAGATTAATTGCAAAAATAAAAAGTTATTAGTATACTAAACTTTGAAAGGAATAGATACTATGTATAGAAAAAGTAAAAAAAGAAGAAAAATTATTATTATCATTGTCGTTATAATCATAGCCTTTTTTGTTTTATTTTACTCTCTATCATCTAATAGAAAGTTAACAGTAGTAGAATCATTCTTTAAAGATGCCGCTACTATTGTTATGAAAGGAGTAATGTTACCCTTTACATCTCTTAATGCTGATAAAGATACTGACTTAACAGAAAGTTATGTAATACAGAAGAATTTAAATGTTCATTTAGAAGAAGAAATAGAACAACTTCGTGATACTTTAGATTTAAATCAGACTTTAACAGGGTATGATGTAGTAAATGCTACAGTTATTACTAGAAATAGAAGTTATTGGTATCAGACTCTAACAATAGATAAAGGTAGTAAGGATGGCTTAAAAAAGAATATGGTTGCCATTACTAAAGATGGACTAATCGGTAAAATTCAAAATGTTACTAATTATTCTAGTGAGATAAAACTAATAACTGCTAATGACGTAAATAACAAAGTATCTGTTTCTATCGCTACGACAACAGGAGAAACGACTGCCATACTTAGTGGTTATGATAAAGAGAACAATTTAGTATTAATCAGTGGAGTAGATAGCCAGGTAGAGATTAACAAAGGTGATGTAGTAACAACAAGTGGATTAGGTGGAATGTTTCCAAGAGGAATATATATAGGAGAAGTAGAGACTATTACTAATGATAAGTATGGATTAAGTAAAACTTTAGGAGTAAAGACAAATCAAAACTTTAATAATATTCACTATGTTACTGTCCTAAAGGAGGAAAAACAATAAAAAAGTCCGGTTTTCTCCAAAAAAAGTCCGGTTTTCTTGAAAAAAGTCCGGTTTTCTTGAAAAAAAGTCCAGTTTTCTTGAAAAAAAGTCCGGTTTTCAATTATAAATTATGTATTATAACTTGTG
>CAMMBO010000110.1 GCA_946494435.1 uncultured Mycoplasmatota bacterium | reverse complement strand
GTAATGCAGGACTTCTTATAAATGGTGGGCATGCTACATTTGTAGGTAAAATAGATGTATCTGGTAATGGCTTTGGTGGTATTGAACTTGGTAAAGGTAGCGGAGTTACAGAAGCTCCTACTCTAACAATAACTGATAATGCCGAGATCATTAATACAACTGAAAGTGCTGATAAACCAACAATATGGGTACCTGCTGATACAGATGGAGCGGTTATAGAAATTGGTAATACTGAATTTGAACTAAATTCTGGAGAAGAACTAACTCTTGATGAAATTAATGAATTAGAAGAATCTATTGAAAACCCAGAGACAAGTGACTCGTTATTATTAAATATATTCTTTTTATCTATCTTTGTTATTTTATCAAGTTATGCTTTCAATAAAATTCTAAATAAAGAATAAGAGAAACTAGCTAGTTTCTTCTTTTTTTAATAGTTTAGCATGCACCACTACCCTTTTACCAAAATTATCTTTACAAGTAGAAAGTGTTAGTATTTTATCACTTGTATTTACATCTGTATTAAAATTATAAATACTTCTTTTCATAATAGTTTCTAAAAACTCTTTAAAATACTTATTACTACTAAAATATGTCTTAATATAATAACCTTCTTTAGGTATAGTATAAACACTAAATATTTTAAAAGTCATTATACTCTTAGGAGTAGAGAGTGTTATATAATAACTTTCTTTACTATCAAGATTACTACTATCTAATAGATTATTTAAACTACCAAACATAGTATTATCAAGTCTACCATGACCATAAATAATATTATTCTTTGATAAATTATCTAAATCATTACGATAATCTAAGAAAATAGAACCTATATTATTTTTTTCTTTTGTATAAGAATGATTTAAGTAATAACTATTATCACTACTCTTTACAACTGGATAACTAATATTAGTATTATCTACTTCAATAAAACCAACTATATCAGTATTAATTTCTTTTAATTTATCAAAATCATACTCTGCTATTTTTTCTTTAAACTCTAAATCTTTTTTATAACTATAATAATAACTAGTAATATTATAAATTAGTATAATGATAATAATGCTACTAATTATAAAGACTAAATACCATTTTCTTTTCTTCACTTTCTTCACCTTCCTTTGATTCATTATTATTATTAGATAAAATATGTCATATTATGTAAAAGTTTAAGTTTTTTTATTATTCTCTTTGATTTAATAAATTTTTAAGATATAATTTACTTATAATAATATTGGTGAGGAGTGAATTTATGAAGAAGAAAAAAATTATTGTTACAATAGTAATTATTGTGGCGATAGGACTATTAGTGGCAGGAGGTATTTTACTATATCAAAACTATTCTAATAAGAATAGAATTGTGACATCATTTAACGAATTAAAGACAGCTTTGGCTGAGACACTTAATCTTGATGAAAATACTACAAATACTAAAATTACCCAAACTGTAACGGGATCTACTAGATTTAATATTAATCCTATGTTAGGAAATAGTGAAGATGGTAGTGATGTTGTTATTGGTAACTTAAATAATAGTACTTTTAACTATGAGTACCGTCTTGATACTGAATCTAAAAGAATGTATATGGATGGTTCATTATTATTAAATGCAACTGAACTATTAGGTATTAACTTTTATCAAGCTGAAGATATTAGTTATGTATTCCTAAGAAATATCTTTGATAAGTATATTGTTATTGAAAATAGTGATATCTTTACTTATTTAGAAGAAAGTAATCAAGCAGTTGATGATGTTAACTATATTTATGATAAGATAATAGAAAGTCTTGGTAATAATATTACTACTGCTGATATTAAAGTAACAAATCAAGATGGTAAGAAGAAAATAAGTTTAGAGCTTAATGAAGAAAGACTTAATGAAATTAGTAAAAATATAGTTAATGATTTAAAGAAAGATGATAAAGCTAAAGAGATACTTGGTAATAGTTTAGATGAGTTAGATACAACTACATCTAGTAGTTCATCTGATAATAATAATTATTTATACTATAGTATTTATCTAGAGAAAGATGACATTGTAACTTATGAATTTGGTTTAAATGATAGTGATGGTAATTATAGTATAGAATTTAATAATGGAAGTGAAAAAAGCTTTGTTATTAAAGAAGGAAATACTGAGAGTTTAAAAGCAGTTATTGAAGAAAGTAATGGAACTACAACTATTAATCTAAGTAGTGATAATACTAGTATTGGTACTATTACAATTAATGATAATAATATTAGTTTTAGAATAGGAGATGCATCTACAGGAGTTTTATTAAATGCTAATTTGACTAGTAGTACAGAAAATAATGTTATAACGACCACATTTAATATGGCTATATCAAGTTATGGAAGTAATATTGATGTATTAACAGTAACTGATACTAAAACAGTAACAGATGGAGTTGCAGATTTCTCTAATATTAATCCTACAAATAACATTGATATAAATAGTTTAACAGAAACTGATATTACAACAATTCAAACAAACTTAATGACTATTCTTTATAACTTTATGGGTATTGCAAT
>CAMMBO010000109.1 GCA_946494435.1 uncultured Mycoplasmatota bacterium | reverse complement strand
TATTAGATAAACTTGGTACTATGCCACTACCTCCATATATTCATGAAAAGCTAGAAGATAAAGATAGATATCAGACAGTGTATGCTAAAGAAGTAGGTAGTGCTGCTGCACCAACTGCAGGACTTCATTTCACAGAAGAATTACTTACTAAAATAAAAGAGAAAGGTATAAATATCGTATATCTAACTCTTCATGTTGGACTTGGTACTTTTAGACCTGTTAAAGTAGAAGATGTTACTAAACATAAAATGCATAGTGAATTCTATTCATTAAGTAAGAGTGGTGCAGATATTCTTAATAAAACAAGAGAAAATGGTAAAAGAATAATTGCTGTTGGAACAACTTCTACTAGAACATTAGAGACAATATATCAAAAGTTTGGAGAGTTTAGAGAAGATAGTGGCTTTACTGATATCTTTATTTATCCAGGTAAAGAAGTTAAAAGTATAGATGGACTTATTACTAATTTTCATTTACCTAAATCAACCCTTATTATGTTAGTCTCTGCTATAGCAGGGCGTGATAATATCTTAAATGCCTATAATATAGCAGTTAAAGAAAAATATAGATTCTTCTCTTTTGGAGATGCAATGTTTATAACGTAGGAGGTTCACTATGGGAGAATTAAAAGAATATATAAAAACTGCAAGAATTTATTATAAGGTTGTAGGTAGCGATAAAATACATACAATTACACCATTAACATATGACCTTTTAAAAGGTGAAGTTTTTCATTTGCGTCCTGGATCAAAAAGTATATATATTATAGAAGATAATATTAGTTATATTCATTTTTATAATAGTTTAGGTGAGACTACAATTTATAATATAGATATTATAAAAACTGCAAGCCCTAATACAAAAGTTGTCATTACTATGGATAGTAAAAAAAGTTATAATTTTCTAGTTTCTGCAAAAGATGTAACTATAAAAAATAAGGAAAATGATGAGGACATGTTTAGTGCCGAAATAAAAGATGCTTATCAGCTTAAATATATAAAGGGAGAAGAATTTGAAGTTAGCAGAGCAAAAAAGACGATTTTACAAGGAAACCCAATGGTTTATTACTTAAAAGTTAGTTCGTCATTTTTAAAAGTAAGTGATTTAAGTGAACGTATTAGTTATTTTGAGCATTCAGGTGATGAGATAAACTTAAATAATGTCAATTGCGATTTACTTGCTTTTGAGACTGATGCCAAAGCAATAGTTGTTCAAAATAGTAATATTAAAAAATCTGGTTGTAGATTTAATAACTGTATTAAACCTGTTTTTGTAAATTCTACTTGGGAAGTTTTAACATCATTATATTATGTAGATGGTAGAATAGGTAATAGAGAGACAGGTATTACAATTACAGATGAAACTTTTAGTAATGAAAGTTTGATGTTAGCAAGAGCATATGCTACTTATAGACTTAAGGAGTTTTTAAATAATGTTAAAGCTAATAATGAGGCAGATATTAGTCCTAAACTAGAAGTGTTAGACGAAGCGAAAAGAGCTTTAAAAGAGAAATATGATAGACAAATAGCTACCTTAGAAGCTAAAAAAGATGTAATAATAAATGGATTTCAAAAACGTAAAGTTAAAAATTTAGTAAAGAAAAAAGAAAACTAAGTAAGTTAGATATAATTAAAACCAGAGAAACTTTAGAAGTCTCTGGTTATTTACTTAGTAATCACTCACAAAGATGTTGACTAATGTAAGTAATTACCAATTTATTTGAATAAACTGTTGAAAAACTTGATTTTATCAGATATAATAAGAGACGTATTGGAGGAAGAAATATGGAAAAGAAAGAAACTAAAAAAGAAACAAATAAGAAAAATTATCATAATATTGAAATAAAAGTAGAAGGAAAAGAGTGGACTGATGCTGTTGATAAGGCTTTTAAAGATAGAGTTAAAAAAGTTGAAGTAGACGGTTTTAGAAAAGGTAAATGTCCTAAAAATATCTATGATAAGAAGTTTGGACAAAACTATTTACTAGATGCAGCAGACTTAGTACTTCAAGATGCTTATACTAAAGCTTTAAAAGATAATGATTTAGTCCCAGTAGTACAACCTGAGCCTAATTTAAAGAGTTTAGATGAAAATAGTGTTACATTTACGTTTAAGATTATTACTAAACCAGAAGTTAAGATTAAAAAATATAGAGATTTAGGAGTTAAACCTAACGAAGTTAAAGTAACTAAAGAAGAAATCGACCATGAAATAGACCATTTACTTGAAAGATATGAAGAATTAGTTAATAAAGATGAAAACGGTAAAGTTGAAAACGGTGATGTTGCCGTTATTGACTTTGAAGGATTTAAAGATGGAGAGCCTTTTGAAGGTGGTAAAGGAGAAAACTATTCTTTAGAAATAGGTAGTGGTACTTTTATTCCTGGTTTTGAAGAACAATTAATTGGTATGAAGTCAGGTGATGAGAAAGATATTAAAGTAACATTCCCTGATGATTATATGGAAGAGTCTTTAAAAGGACAAGAAGTAACATTTAAAGTAAAAGTACATGAAATTAAAACTAAAGAAAAAAGAGAATTAGATGAAG
>CAMMBO010000108.1 GCA_946494435.1 uncultured Mycoplasmatota bacterium | reverse complement strand
GGTTATGATATCATCTTAAAAGCTTTAAGAAACATCACAAGAGGAAAAGTCTTTGATGAAAACTTTTTAATGACTATTGCAACGATAGGAGCCTTTTTTATAGGAGAATTTCCTGAAGCAGTTGCAGTAATGCTTTTCTATCAAGTAGGAGAACTATTCCAAAGTTATGCTGTTGATAAATCAAGAAAGTCTGTTGCATCTTTAATGGATATAAGACCAGATTATGCCAATCTTTATCATGATGAAAAAACAGAAATAGTAGATCCTAATAAAGTTAAAATTGGTGATACTATTTTGATAAAGCCAGGAGAAAAAATACCATTAGATGGTATAGTAGTAGAAGGTAACTCTTTTCTTAATACTCTTGCTCTAACAGGAGAGTCTATGCCAAAAAGTGTAACTGAGGGTGATGAAGTCTTAAGTGGATGTATTAATAATGAAGGAATACTGAAAGTTAAAGTAACTAAAAAGTTTGGTGAATCTACTGTCAGTAAAATCTTAGACTTAGTAGAAAATGCTAGTAGTAGAAAATCTAAATCAGAAAACTTTATCAGTAAATTTGCTAAATACTACACTCCTATAGTCGTAATAATCGCTATTCTTCTTGCCTTTATTCCTCCTTTAGTATTAGATACTAACTTTAAAACTTGGATATATAGAGCCTTATCATTCTTAGTTGTCTCATGTCCTTGTGCCTTAGTAATATCAATACCTTTAAGTTTCTTTGGAGGAATTGGAGCCTCATCTAAAATAGGGGTTTTAGTAAAGGGGAGTAACTATTTAGAAGCCCTTGCCAACACTGAAATAGTTGTTTGTGATAAAACAGGAACTCTAACCGAAGGAATATTTAAAGTTCAAAATGTTAATGCTATAGATTACTCAAAGGAAGATTTATTAAAATATACAAGTTATGCAGAAAATTACTCTAATCATCCTATTGCCTTATCTATTAAAGAAGCTTATGGCAAAGATATAAATGAAAAACTAGTTACTAAAACAAAAGAACTTAAAGGTAAAGGTGTAATCGCTAAAGTGGAGTCTAAAGAAGTGTTAGTAGGTAATGAGAAATTAATGGAAGAATATAATATTGACTATAAAAAGAGTAATGACATAGGAACTGTTATTTATATCGCTATTGATAAGAAATATGCAGGTTCTATCATTATCTCTGATAAAATTAAAGATGATGCCTATAAAGCAGTAAAAGAATTTAGAAGAAATAATGTTAAGAAAATAGTAATGTTAACAGGAGATAGAGAAGAGATAAGTAAGAAAGTTAGTAAAGAATTAAAACTAGATAATTATTATGCTGAACTACTTCCTCAAGATAAAGTTAAAAAAGTAGAGTCTTTAATGCAAGAAAAAAGTATTGATGGTAAACTAGTATTTATAGGAGATGGTATTAATGATGCTCCTGTTCTTGCCTTATCAGATATAGGAGTAGCGATGGGAGGACTTGGAAGTGATGCGGCGATTGAAGCAGCAGATATCGTAATTATGACAGATGAACCATCTAAACTTGCAAATGCCATTAAAATAAGTAAAAAGACAATGCAAATAGTAAAAGAGAATATTGTATTCGCTATTACTGTTAAAATACTTGTCTTATTACTAAGTGCCATCGGTATAGCTACAATGTGGGCAGCAGTCTTTGCCGATGTTGGTGTATCAGTTATCGCTATTATTAATGCTTTAAGAATACTAAGAGTAAAAGAGGATTAATTATGAAAAAAATAGTTTTAAAAATAGGTGGAATGACTTGTAGTGCCTGCTCATCTGGACTAGAAAAAAATCTAAATAAACAAGAAGGAGTTACTAGTGCAACTGTTAATTTAGTCTTATCTATCGCTACTATTACCTATGAACATATAACTGTTAAAGATATAGAAAGATTTATTAAAGAAGCAGGTTTTGCTAGTTTAGGAGAGTTCAAAGGAATAGAAGATAAAGTTACTAAGAAAACTGATAAAATAAAACTAATAATCCTAGGATTACTTATTATCTTTATTATGTATATATCTATGGGAGATATGTTAAACTTACCAAGTATCCCATATCTTAACCATAATCATCCTCTTATTTTATCCACAACTCTGTTGATAATTACTTTAGTGTATTTAATCTATGGACTAGACATTATCAAAAGTGGTATAAAGAATTTACTTCATAAAATGCCTAATATGGATACTTTAGTAATGTTTAGTGTCATCTTTAGTTTTCTCTATAGTCTTTATAGTTATATAAATATATTAAAAGGAAATAATGCTTTACTTCATAATCTATATTTTGAATCTACTTGTATGGTTATCTATTTTATTAAACTAGGTCGTGTTATTGAAGACTCAAGTAAAGATAAGACTAAAGATGCTATTAGAAAACTAGTCCAAATAACTCCAAGTTATGCTGTAGTTAAAAAGAATAATAAAGAGTTAAAAGTAACTATTGATGAAGTAGAAGGAGGCGATACTCTAATTTGTAAAGCAGGAGAGAAAATCGCTGTTGATGGTATTGTTACTAAAGGTAAAACCTATGTTAATGAAAGCTTTATCACAGGAGAAAGTGCCCC
>CAMMBO010000107.1 GCA_946494435.1 uncultured Mycoplasmatota bacterium | reverse complement strand
AAAAAAGACAGATTTTTTTAAATCTATCTTCTTCTCTCTTAAGTTAATAACATTGGGAACTACCCTACTTTTTTATCTTTCTATTTCTACAAGTTCATATACTTCTATAGTATCTCCTTCTTTGTAGTCTTGGAAATTCTCTAAAGTAAGTCCACAATCATGGTCTTTAGATATTTCCTTAACCCCATCTTTTTCATGTTGAAGGCTCTTTATAGAGCCATTATAAATGACAATACCATCTCTTATTACTCTAGCTTTATCATTATTTTTAATAATACCTGAAGTTACATGACAACCTGCAATCATACCAACTTTAGAAAATTTAAATAGTTGACGTATTTCAGCCGTACCAGTAACTTTTTCTTCATAAATTGGCTCTAACATACCTTTCATAGCTTTTTCCATATCTTCAACAACTTTATATATAATATCGTACGTTCTAATCTCGATACCATATTCTTTTGCCATATCTTGAACTTTATTACTTCCTCTAACATTAAAGCCAATTACTATAGCATTAGAAGCCCCTGCAAGAACAATATCACTTTCTGTAATACCGCCAACTGCACCACGGATAATATTTATTTTAACGCCTTCTACGTCAATTTTTTTTAAAGATGACCTAACAGCTTCTAAACTACCATTAGTATCTGCTTTTAATACTACATTTATCTCTTTTAAACCTTCATTAATTCTACCAAATAACTCCTCTAAACTCATACCAGTTCTATTAGTGTCAGCTTCTTTTTCTCTTAAAGCTCTATCACTTGCAATCTGTTTAGCTTGTTTTTCCGTTTCAAAAGCCATGAATTTGTCCCCTGCACTTGGAACACTAGATAGTCCTGTTATTTCTACTGGCATAGATGGAGGAGCAGTGGTTATGTTTCTTCCTAAATCATCTTTAAGAGTTCTAACTTTACCAAAAGCAGTTCCTACAACAATAGGATCACCTAATCTTAAAGTACCATTTTGGATTAACAAAGTTGCAACTGCTCCTACATGTTTATCCATTTTACTTTCAAGAACCGCCCCAGTTGCATAACGATTAGGATTAGCTTTTAATTCACTCATCTCAGCGATTAATAAAATGTTTTCAAGTAGTTCATCAACACCTTCTCCAGTTTTAGCAGAGATTTTAGTAACAATCGTATCTCCACCCCACTCCTCTGGAGTAAGACCTGCTTCGACTAAACCAGTCATTACCCTATCTACATTAGCTTCAAGTTTATCTATTTTATTGATACAAACAATGATAGGAACATTTGCAGCTTTAGCATGATCAATTGCTTCCTTAGTCTGAGGCATAACCCCATCATCGGCTGCTACGATAATGATAACTATATCAGTAACACTAGCTCCTCTTGCTCTCATCTCTGTAAATGCAGCATGTCCTGGTGTATCAATAAAGGTTATCTTTTTACCTTTGCATTCCACTTGATATGCTCCAATTTCTTGAGTAATACCACCAGCTTCTCCACCTGCTACATTACTTTCTCTAATGTAATCTAAAAGTGTTGTCTTACCATGATCAACATGTCCCATAATCGTAACAACAGGAGGACGTTCTACTAAGTCTTCTTCCTTATCTTCAATCTCATAATTTTCAAAATTAGAAATATCTGCCGTCTCTTCTTTTTTTACTGTTTTATTATAATCTAAGGCAAGTACTTCTACATCTTCAAAACTAAGAGAATTATTTAATGTTGCCATAATACCTAGACCCATTAATTTCTTAATAATTTCCCCTGTAGAAACATCTAAAAGATCTGCAAGCTCTTTAACAGTCATACCTTCTTTATATAGTAAAACATTCTCATCTACTACTTGTTCATTACTTTGTAGTTTCTCTTTATGTTTATAGATTTTCTTTCTTTCTTGTCTAAAATTACTCTTATCTTTATCTTGCTTCTTAGCTTTCTTTACTTTACTTGTCTTAATCTCGTGGTCATTTGTAAGATTAGCTTCATAAGCAATTTGTTCAGCTTTCTCATCTAAAGAGAAGTCTTTAATCATCTCTTCATCTGGAGCATCTTCTACATAATCTTCTTCATCTTGAAAAGAATTATCTAGAAGGATAATCTCATCATCACTAAGAAATCTATCTAAATCACTTGTATCCATAGAAAGACTATCCATATGTTTAACTATATCTTCAACACTTCTATTAACATCTTCTGCATATTCTCTTATTGTCATATAATCACCTCACTCTAATATTTTTCTTATTTCATCATATACCTCATTACTAATATTACATTCTAATTTTCTCTCTAAGCTCTTTTTCTTAATCGCTTCATCTAAGACTTTTACATCTCTTTTAATATATGCACCTCTACCATTCATTTTTCCAGTTAAATCAAC
Source organism: uncultured Mycoplasmatota bacterium (assembly GCA_946494435.1). The sequence continues at coordinate 207 of CAMMBO010000107.1, read as the reverse complement.
TTTTACTTCGCCTTCTTTATTTTTAACTACTCTAAGAAGGTCTCTTTTATCTAATTTTTCTCCTGTAACAACACAGGTTCTAAGAGGAATCTTTCTAGTTTTCATAACTACCTCCTATTCTTCTGATTTTATACTAATACCCATCTCTTTAACTTGTTCACTAGTTTTAATATCTATTTTATATTTAGTAAGTCTAGTAGCAAGTTT
>CAMMBO010000106.1 GCA_946494435.1 uncultured Mycoplasmatota bacterium | reverse complement strand
TTATCCATAAACTTCTTAGCACTACCTACATCTATTTTTAAATCTTCTGATAGACCAAAACTACTAATACCATAAAGGATACCAAAATTAACGGCTTTAGCAGTTCTTCTCATAGATTTATCTACATCTTTAATATCTACTTTAAAGATATCGCTAGCGGTCTTAGAATGAATATCTTTATCTTCTATAAAAGCTTGTATTAAATTAGTCGCTTTAGAAAGTGATGCAAAGACTCTAAGTTCTATTTGTGAATAATCAGAACTCATAATAATAGAGTCAACTTCAGGTATAAAAGCTTTTCTAATTAATCTTGTATAATCACTCCTAATAGGAATATTTTGTAAATTAGGCTCAGTTGATGAAAGTCTTCCTGTCCTAGTTAAACACTGATTAAATATAGTATGAACTTTACCATCTTCTTTTATTTTATCTAAAAGCCCAACTACATAATTAGCATATAACTTAGTAAGCATTCTATATTCTAATACTTTATTTACTATAGGATGATATGGACTTACTTTATCTAAAATATCTCTACTAGTAGAGTAACTAGTCTCATCTTTCTTTCTCTTTTTTGGATAAGGTAATTCTAACTTTATAAATAAGACTTCACCTAACTGTTTAGGAGAACTTATATTAAACTCACATCTAGCATCTTTATATATATCTTCTTCCATGTCTTTTATCTTGACTTCTAACTCATCTTTTAGTTTTAATAAATAATCTTTATCTACTCTAATACCAGTAAGTTCCATATCGATAAGAACATATGCTAAAGGCATCTCTATTTCACTAAATAATTTAGTCTCACCATACTCATCTATTTTAAGTAAGAAATCACTCTTAGTACTATAGATAAAACTACTCTTTAAGTTACACTGTCTAATAGTCTCTTCAAGTTCTACTTTCTTTCTTCTTTTAAGTGTTCCATAAGTATCTTCAAAAGACTTAATCTCTACCTTTAAATCATTCATTAAAGTAGTAATATCATCATTCATTTTATAATCTAATAGATAGGATGCAATCATGGCATCGTAGTTACAGTTATTTAATTTTATATCTAGTTTATTTAATAAAATATAACACTTCTTAACATCATAAGTAGATTTAGGAGTATCATTTTCAAATAACTCTTTATAGTTAACAACATCTTCTCCTTTTATAAAACAAGTACCACTATCATTTGTAAAACTAACTCCTATAATAACTGACTCATTATAGTTATAAGCATCCATTTCTATATAAAAGGAATAATCTTTACTACTATCAAAGTCTTTAACATCTATTTCTTTTACTTCTATATTTTTATCATCACTATTACTGTCATTATCTTCTAAAGTATTACTATCTATACTATTAACTTTTTTAAGTAAAGATTTAAACTCTAATTCTTCTAGAATTTCTATATACTCTTTTCTATTAAATCCTTTGTATTTACAATCTTCTAAACTAAATGGAATATCTACATCTCTATATATAGTTGCAAGATCATAACTCATATAAGCATTCTCTTTATCATTTACTAATTTCTCCTTAGTCTTTGGAGTTAACTCATCTACATGAGCATATAAATTATCTAAAGTCTTATATTTTTCCAATAGATTAATAGCAGTCTTCTCACCAATTCCTCTAACACCAGGTATATGATCAGACATATCTCCCATTAAAGCTTTAAGATCAATCATATTAATTGGTTCAAATTTATAAAATTCTTTAAATACCTCTCTATTAAATCTAATAGAACCTTTAGTCTTTAATAATTTTACATCTACTTCATCACTAATTAACTGTAATAAATCTTTATCACTAGAGATAATTGTAGCGATAAACTCATCTTCTTCATCTACTCTTTTTGCAAGAGTACCAATAATATCATCCGCTTCATAATTATCTATTTCAAAATGTTTAATACCTAAAGCATCAAGAACTTCCTTAGCTTTAGGAAATTGGCTTCTTAAATCATCTGGCATTTCTTTACGTCCTGCTTTATATGAATCATATTTCTCGTGTCTAAAAGTTTTACCTTTATCAAAAGCTACCATAATATAACTAGGTTTCTCTTCTTCAATAATTTTATTCATCATATTAATAAAACCATATAAACCATTAGTAGGAAAACCTTTAGAATTTCTCATAATAACCCCACTATAACTAGTAGCATAGTAACTCCTAAATAAAAGATTATTTCCATCAACTAATATTATTTTTTTCATATCTAACCACTCTTTCTTTATTTATTGTACCACACTACTAGGGAGTTTTTAAAATTATTTTAAAGATAAAGCAACTGTAGTGTTGATTATTTCCTCTTCACTACTCTCTAACTCATTAACTCGATCACACATAAATAAAGTAAGAACAACAGCCATCATATAGATTAGGCTAACTCCAATAGCAGTTTTTAAAATATTTTTTAAATTCAACATATCTATCACTCCTTCTTTCTGATATCATTTTATATCGAACAGTTGTTTATGTCAATATATTTTCGAAGATTTGTTTGACATTTTACAGTCTATATGCTAAACTAGATACAAATAAAGGAGGAAGTGTGTCAAATGGAAAAACTAACT
>CAMMBO010000105.1 GCA_946494435.1 uncultured Mycoplasmatota bacterium | reverse complement strand
GTAGTAAAGTAGTGCTTTGGGAAGTCCTATTTTCATTTTGGTATCATTCCTTTCTTTATACTCTATGAAAAAAGTTAGAGATTTATATTTAATTTTTTTGATATTAAGTGAAATTTAGAAGAAATTAGTTAATAATACTTAATTTTTAATTATTTTATGTTATAATTGTAGACGGAGGGAGAAGTTTATGAAGAAAGAAACAGTTGAAAAAGTTAAGAGTGCAACTATAGTAGTTTTAGTTTTAATAATAGTATTTGGTGCAAGTTATTTTACATCTGAGTTACAAGAATGTAATAATGGAGGAAGCAGTAGTACTACAACAAGTTCTACTAATAATAGTTCTAATGATAATAGTTCTAGTAGTACAACTTCTACAAATAGTGATATTCCAGAGGATGAACAAGGAGATTTGAATGATATTGATATTGATGAATATTTAGATCTTAAAGAAGGTGATAAAGCCTCAATAATTTATATCGCTAGACCAACATGTCATTATTGTCAACAAATGGAACCTATTATTAGAAATATAGTATATGAATATGATGTTAAAGTTAATTATTTAAATACCGATGAGTTAGATGATGAAGGACAATCTAAATTAATTAAGTCTGATGATTACTTTAGTGAAGGATATGGAACACCTTTATTACTTGTTGTTAAAAAAGATAAAATAGTTGATATTCAAGAAGGTTTAACTGATAAAGATACAACAGTTAAGTTCTTAAAAGATAATGGTTTTATTAATGAATAGAGGTATTTATGAATAATGAAGAGATTTTAAAAGAACAACTATCTAGTTTTAGGAGAAAGTATCCTTTAACTGTAGGATGGAGATTAAAAAGACATTCTAAAATATTACTTGAACATTTACATGATGATGAAGTTATTAGATATGCTTTTTATGCTCAGAAAAATAAGAGTTCTTTAGATGTTACTAGTAGTGGTATAATTGCAGTTACTAATAAAAGATTAGTAATTGCAAGAGATAGAGTTGTAATTGGTTATTTCTTTGATAGTATTACTCCAGATTTATTTAATGACTTGAAGGTAAGAAGTGGTATTATTTGGGGAAAGATTATAATAGATACAGTTAGAGAACTTGTAATATTATCTAATATTAGTAAAAGTGCTTTACCTGAGATAGAAGAAGAAGTAACTAGTGCGATGATGGAATTAAAGGATGAGAAGTAATTCTTGTCTTTTTTAATTATGTTGATAGGTGTATGATAGTTATAAATAGGAGGAGATGAAATGACTAATATTATTAGAAAAGCTTTAGAATGTCTAGAATGTGTTAGGAAGCCTTGTCAGTCAGGATGTCCTTTAAATAATGACATTAGAGGATTTATTAAGCTAGTGAAAGAAGAAAAATATAGGGAAGCTTATCAGTTATTATCTGAAACTACGGTAATACCTTCTATATGTGGGAGAGTTTGTCCTAAAAGTAAGCAGTGTGAAGGGAAATGTGTAAAGGGAAGGATTAAGGATAGTAATGCTGTTGAAATAGGAAAGATAGAGGCTTTTATTGGGGATATAGCTTTGAAAAATAATTTGGCTATTAGTAGCTTACCTTTAAAAAATAAAAGAGTGGCAGTTGTAGGAGGAGGACCTTCTGGTTTAACCTGTGCATCATTCTTAAGACGTAATGGTTATAATGTGACAATCTATGAAAGACATGATTACTTAGGGGGACTTTTATATCATGGAATACCAGAGTTTAGGCTAGATAATCCTTTGCTAGAAAAAGTAATTGATAAGATTTTAGAGTTAGGTATAGATGTTAAATTAAATCAAAGTATTGGAAAAGACTTTAGTTTAGAAGATTTAGAAACTGAGTATGATGCAGTTTTTTTAGGGTTTGGTGCCAATCTTTCTAGTAAGATGAATATACCTGGTGAAGATTTGGATGGTGTATATGGTGGTAATGAGTTATTAGAGTCTAATAATCATCCTGATTATGAAGGCAAGGTTGCTGTAGTAAGCGGTTGTGGAAATGTTGCTATGGATGTTGCGCGTACTATAAAAAGAAAAGGTGCGAGTAGGGTTTATGTTATTTATAGGAGAAGTGAAGTGGAGGCTCCTGCTGAAGAAAAAGAGATTAAAGAAGCGAAGGAAGATGGTATAGAGTTCTTATTTCAAAATAATATTATTGGTATTTATGGAGAAAAAAGTGTAGAGAAAGTAGAAGTAATTAAGACAGAACTTGTGAAAAAAGATGATGATGATAGATTATCTCTTGTTAATATCGGAGGCTCTAACTATTATCTATCTTGTGACTATGTAATTATGGCGATAGGAAGTCATCCTGAAAGTGATATTGTTAATAGTTTAGGTTTAGTTCTTGATAAAAGAGGGATAATACTAATAGATAAAGATGGACATACTTCAAAAGAAAAAGTATTTGCAGGTGGAGATTTAGCAGGTACTACTTCTACAGTTGCTTTTGCCTCACGGGCTGGAAGAGATGCAGCTTATGCTATTTTAGAATATTTAAAGGAAATGTAATGTAGATAATTGTATAGTAAAAAGAGAAGTGAAGGTACTACGAACTAATACTTTCACTTCTCAAAATACATTG
>CAMMBO010000104.1 GCA_946494435.1 uncultured Mycoplasmatota bacterium | reverse complement strand
TTATATTATGATAAACTTATTCTATGATAAATTTCAAAAAATTACATGAATTGATAAGGAGGAAAATATGGAAAAAATTAAATCACCATCAGTTAACAGTGCTAGTTTAGAAGGATTAAAAATAGCAAATAATACACATAAAAAAGAGTATTATGAAAATGTTTCAACTATAGAAGACTATAATTTAAATGACACCAATGAAACATTAAGTTTGTATGATCAAGAAGAATTAGGTAATAGTGCTAATTTAGAACAATTAGAGGAAGCTTTTTCTGTGATGTTAGGCAAAGACGGAAATAGTTTAATTGCTACTTCTGCAGAAGATGCAGCAAATGGTAATTTTTTATCAACAGATAGCATATTAACACCATACTGGACTGATAAACCTTTAAAATTTGAATTGCAAGAAAATGGGACCTATTTAATTTTACAATTAGATGAAAATGGAAACTACACAGCAATGGGATTTACAACTGAAGAGACAGTAAATAAATATCTACAAGAGTTAGATAAAGTAGTTAATGGTTTTGATAACTCAGAACCATCAGGACATGAAAATGACCCAAGATATGACGCACCAGATGATAATGGTGATGACTCAGAGCCTGTAGTACCAAAAGGAAATGAAACTGACGATAGATATGGACCATCTGTGGTACCAATAGAAGAATTAACCATGAAAGACATAATGTTAAATAAGGATGCTCCAGATGACTCAGAGCCTGTAGTATCAAAGGAAAGTTAAACTGATGATAGATATGGACCACCAGATGATAGTGGTGATGATTTAGGATTTATGCTAGAAAATGAAAATGATCCAAGATTTCAGATATATAATAGTTTTAGAAAATAGTTAATATATTTAAACAAAAATAATAATATTATATTTTGATACTGGAAATTAAATGATAATAAAGTTTAATTATCATTTAATTTCTTTTTTTATATCACACATTTTTCTATAATAAATATCATAAACATATTGAAAAGTGCTAAATTACTTTGTTATAATGAATTAGATAGAAAAGAGGAGATAATTATGAACAACTATAAAATAACTAGTTACAGTGAAAGCGATACAGTTGAATTAGCACAAAATATTGAATCAGAGAAATTTCCTAATATGGTTATCTGTCTAATAGGTGATTTGGGAAGTGGTAAAACAATGTTTACTAAAGGCTTTGCATCTTCCCTTGAAGTTAAAGAAGAAATAACATCGCCTACTTTTAATATTATTAAAGAATATACAAGTGGAGAATTACCACTATATCATATGGATGTTTATCGCCTAGATGGTAAAGTTGATGATATTGGTCTAGAAGATTATTATACTAAAGGTGGTATATGTATTATTGAATGGGCTGATATGATAAGAGATTACCTACCAGAAGAACGTCTTGAGATTAAATTTAAATTATCTAGTGAAGATGAAGATACAAGAATAATTTCTATTACACCATATGGTTCTAAGTATGAAGAACTATGTGAGGATGTTCTATGAGAGTTCTATATATAGATACATCTAGTGATTATTTATATAGTGGTATTGTTATTGATGATAAACTAGTATCTTCTGTAAAGAAAAAATATGAAAAAGATTTATCTAAAGAAGCATTGCCTAAAATAATAGAATTGTTTGATGAAGCAGAGATTACCCCTAAAGACCTAGATAAGATAATAGTTGTTAATGGGCCGGGTTCTTTTACAGGAATAAGAATAGGAATAACTATTGCCAAGACTATTGCATGGGCTTTAAATATAAATATTACCCCCATATCAGGTCTAACCGCTATGGCTATATCTTGTCATAATGATACTTATAAAATGCCTTTAATAGATGCTAGACGTGGCTATGTCTATGGAGCGATTTATGACAAAGATAACAATAAAGTTGTAGAGGATTCTCATATATCTTTACAAGACTTATTAGATAAAAGTAAAGATTTAAGTGATGTAACTGTTATTACTAATAATGATATAAATATAAATCTAGAAAAAGTTAAGTATGACCCAGATATTCTAAAAATAGTTAAACATTATGAAAATAGTGAAGGGATTAATCCTCATTTAGTAAATCCTATTTACTTAAAAAAGACAGAAGCTGAGGAAAAAGCTGGGTTATGATTAAAGAATACGATAGTTATCCACTGTTTTCTGTGGATAACTTTACTTATAAGTTAACTGAAAAAGAGTTTTCCACAAATCCTTACTTAAAAATCCTTACTTATGTGGAAAAAGATAAGATAATAGGTTTTCTTCTATATAGTCTTATCTATGATAGAATTGAAATAGAACAGTTTGAAGTTACTACTAAAGAAAGAAGAAAAGGTATTGGTAATAAACTATTAAACTATCTAGTCGAAAAGTATCAAGATAATAATATTAAGAATATAACTTTAGAAGTTAAAGAAGATAATATTGCAGCCATTAATCTCTATAAAAAATATGGCTTTAAAAAAGTATCTACAAGAGAAAAATATTATGATGGTATAAATGGAATACTTATGGAAAAGACTCTTTAAAAATAGAGTCTTTTGTGTTAAAATAAGAGCAAGTTTGGAAGTGATAATATGAAAGATGTATATATACTTGGAATAGAAAGTAGTTGTGATGAGACTAGTTGTTC
>CAMMBO010000103.1 GCA_946494435.1 uncultured Mycoplasmatota bacterium | reverse complement strand
CCTTGTAAAATAAAGGAAAGGGGTATTGGAAAGTATATAACCTTTCACAATACCAAATTTGTAAGGAAGTGATAATATGCATTTACCAGATTTTAAAGTCGCTCGTAGTAGTACAAAAATAGATTATGAAAAGAAAGAATATAACTTAGATTCTAAATATCTTAATAAATATAAAGGTAAAAAATGTTTCTTAAAGACTTATGGGTGTCAAATGAATGAACATGATAGTGAGAATATTAAAGGTATATTAGAACTATTAGGATTTGATTTTACTGATAAAATAGAGGAGGCTGACTTTGTCTTATTAAATACCTGTTCTATAAGAGAAAATGCCCATAATAAAGCTTTTGGATTACTTGGGAAAGCTAAACATATAAAAGAGTCTAAAAGAGATTTAATGATAGGTTTATGTGGATGTATGGCTCAAGAAGAGATAGTTGTTAATACTATTATGAAAAAATACCCATTTGTAAACTTTGTAATAGGTACTCATAACTTCTATCAGTTACCTGAAATACTAGAGAATAGTGAAGAGAAACAACAAATAGAAGTTTATTCAAGAGAAGGAGACTTAATAGAAGATTTACCAGTAGATAGAACTAGTAAATATAAGGCTTATGTTAATATTATTTATGGTTGTGATAAGTTCTGTACTTATTGTATAGTTCCTTATACTAGAGGAAGACAAAGAAGTAGAGAAAAAGAAGATATCCTAAAAGAAATAGATAATCTTATTAAAGATGGTTATAAAGAAGTAACTCTACTAGGTCAAAATGTTAATGCCTATGGTAAAGACTTATATGATAATTATTCACTAGCAGAACTTCTAGAAGATGTTGCTAAGACTAATATACCTAGAATTAGATTTATGACTAGTCATCCTTGGGACTTTACTGATGAAATGATAGAAGTAATTGCAAAGCATCCTAATATTATGCCTAGTATTCATTTACCAGTGCAATCAGGTAGTGATAGAATTTTAAAACTAATGGGAAGACGTTATACTAAAGAAAAATATCTAACTCTATTCCATAAGATGAAAGAAATGATACCTAACTGTACAATCTCTACTGATATAATTGTAGGCTTTCCTGGCGAAACAGAGGAAGACTTTGAAGAAACATTAAACTTAGTTCGAGAATGTAAATATGATAATGCTTATACTTTTATCTATTCTCCACGTGTTGGTACTCCTGCTGCCAAACTTCCTGATAATACTACTAAAGAAGAAAAAGAACAGAGACTTTATAAACTTAATGATATAGTTAATGCTTATTTTAAAGAAAATAATGAGAAGTTAGTAGGCAAAACAGTACCTGTTTTAGTAGAAGGTATTAGTGATAAAAAGAATGAATACTTTGGTTATAGTGATACTAATAAATTAGTTAATTTTGCAGGTGATGATGTAGAGATTGGTAGTATTGTTAATGTAGAGATAACAGAAGCGAAGACATGGAGTTTAGATGGAAAAGTTAGTAAGTAATGAAGAGATAGAATCAAAAGCTTTAGAGTTAGTAAAATTAATTAAAGATAGTAATGATTATACAGAATATCTTAAACTAAAAAAGAAGATTAAATCTAATGAAGAGATAATGGAAAAGATAGATAAAGTTAAAGCCTTACAAAAGTCTTATGTTAAAAGTGCTTATCTTGATAATAAAATAAAACAAGAGATAGATACTGAACTAGATAGATTAGAATCTATTCCTCTTTATAAAGAATATCTAATTAAAGAAAAGAAGATAAATAATATTATAATAAATATAAAAGAAGGACTTAATGTTATCTTTGAAGATATCTTAAATAATAAAAATTCTTAAAAAAGTATGAATTTTGTAAATTGACTTCAAAAGAGGAGTCAATTTTTTATTTTCTCTAGAGGAATTTTCAAAATTCAAGGTTGTTAATGCCTCCAATTACAAATTTTCGTAAATTGCAATGTATTTTAACTTGTGTTAGAGTGTAGACATCTACGTAGAAATATTAAAAATTACTGGAGGTATTAATGAAAAAAGAAAAGAAAGAAAAAGAATTCTTTACACTTTTATCTGATACAACATTTAAAAGAATGTTTAAAGATGAAGATAGTAGATTCTTTTTTGAAAAAATAATTAAATATTATTTTAAAATTGATTTAGAGGGGTACGAACTTTATGATAATGAAATAAATAGCGGTGCTTTTGCAAGAGATTATAGACTTGATATCTTATTGAAAAAAGATAGAGATTTTATTATAGTAGAAATGAATAAAGATGTATCGGAAAGAGTCTTAATCAAAAATAGAATGTATCTTTACCTTATTGCAGGTGGTGGCTTAGAAAAAGGAGAAGACTTTGTTAAGATGAAAACAGTCTTAATTAACTTTAATAATAGTCTTTATAAGGTAAAACCTGATGCAATTAACATTGATTATACTTTAAGAGATGAGAAGTATAATGACGTAATAGATGATATTAAAATACATAATATTTATCTTGAAAGTCTAAAAAATGTAAGATATAATGGTAGTAACGAAGAAGAAACATTTGCAGCGATGATGATAGCAAGCTCATATGAAGAGATGAGAGAGATTGCAAATGGTAATGAGGAGGCGTTATATATTGTGGATAAGTTAGAAAGACTAAATGAAGATGATAAGTTTAGGACAGATTATAATGTAGAGT
>CAMMBO010000102.1 GCA_946494435.1 uncultured Mycoplasmatota bacterium | reverse complement strand
TACTAAAAGTATTTATCCATCTATTATAATGCATGCTATACATAATAGTGCTTTAATACTTTTATCTATATTTACATATTAAAAACGTCCTAAGACGTTTTTATTTTCTTACATTAACATTTTAATTTCTTTTTTCTTTAAACCAGTGTAGTCCATTACTTTATTAATACTTTCTCCTTCTTTTATACCATCACTTCTTGCAGAATTTACTTCTTTTCTATGTACTATCTCAGCATTATAGTATGCTCCAAAATCATCATCTAATCCTAATTGTTTTAATTTTTCCATAATTATTTTTCCCTTTTTCTAAATTCAAAAAGATGATGGTATCTTATTTTAGTAGATATAGTTGAAACTTCTACATTAATGCAGTTATTTGTTTCTTAGATAGTCCTGTCGCTTTCATTATATCTTTAACAGATAAATTCATTTTGAGAAGATTCTTTGCAATAGATTTTTTCTCATTATCAGCACCTTCTTTTCTACCTTCTTTTCTGCCATCACTTCTAGCAGAATTTATCTCTTTTCTATGTACTATCTCTGCATCATAGTATGCTCCAAACTCATCATCTAAGCCTAATTGTTTTAATTTTTCCATAATTATTTTTCCCTCCTTTAAATCTCCTACTATTCTTTCCATTTCTTCATAAGATTCGGCTGTTAACATAGATAAATATGTTTCATATTTATTGGTACCATCATAGATAATGCCTTTATACTCCCCTAAATCTATTGTAATTATTCTTACATCTTTTAAATAAGCTTTAGATTTATAATCTTCTAACTTATAATCTTTTTCATTCCATTTCTTTACTTTATCACTTTTTATCTTATTATTCAGATTTATTTGCGTTACATATCTATGATAATACTGTTCTCCTTGTAAATAACCGTTACCGGCAAGGCGTAGAGCATATTTAATATTCTTTATCATAGTATGATCATAAACAAATTGATTAAATTCTAAATTAACAAGATTATTCTTATTAAGAAATATTGTATCTGCTCTATAATCTTTAACCTTATTACCTGTATTAAGTTCATTGTCTATTGCCGTATAAGGCTTAAGGTCAATACCTGTTGTGAATTTAATAAAGTCTTCATAAAACCACTTGTAATGGTCATCTTTAACTAGGGCTTTTGCAGTTGTATCAGCCATTAATGATATAAATCTAGGTACTTTATTCATAAAGTTCCTCCTTTCTGCAAGTGTTATAGCATAGCTTATAAATGATTGCAAAAAGGTAATTTTGAAAATTCAGTCCTAAAATAGGGGTAAATTTTCAATTTTCGCCAGGGGAAAATGAAAATTTCACCCTAAAAGTACCTACAATTTACAAAATTAATACTTTTCCAAGAAATTTTAAATTTCCTCCTTTCTCCATCTTTTTTTACATCGCCTCTTATATCTATAATGTATCATAATGGATAGTATTAGTCAATGATTATTTTTCATATTTGAAACAATATTTTATATTCTTATTCAGTAAACTTCTTCTCGTCTTACTAACAATTCTTCTAGAAATTTTATTATTTTTAACTTTATAATTAATACCTAAAAAGGTAAATCCTTCAGTACTCTTATATATTTTAGTCTTATTATTAAACTCTAATAGATAATCACTATTAATAATAGATTCTAATATTCTTAAAATATCTTTTAATCTTTCTTTATTACTATCTAAAATAATACCATCGTCCATATATCTAATATAGTATTTACAACCTAACTCTTCTTTAATAAAGTGATCTAAGTCATTAAGATAAAATACTGCAAGAAACTGAGATGTATAGTTACCTATAGGTAATCCTGTATCTTTTTTATAGAAAGTATTCATACCTAGATTTCTAATAATATCATTAATATAATCATAATTAGTAGTATTTAAGATATCTTTAATTAATAATATATCTTCATTACTTAAGTATTTGCTTAGTTTTTTAAGTAATATTTTATGATTAATATTATAAAAGTACTTACTAAAATCAAACTTAAGAATATAGAAGTTATTAGACTTATTTTTAATCTTAACAAGATATTTATCTAACAAATATCTGGCATAAGAAGTACCTCTACCTACTCTAGTTGCACAGTTACCATCTATTAAGTACTTATCTAAAGGTAATAGAACTTTCTTACAGATTATATGATTAACTATTTTATCTTCTAAAGTACTACTCATAATAAGTCTTTTTTTCTTCTCTGTTATTGTAAAGATATGATAATTACTATAAGTATAATTATCACTATTAATTTTATCTACTAAGATATTACAATTACTATAATAGTTCTTTTCAAAGAGATATAATTTCTTCTTATTTCTAATAGATTTTCTTATCTTTAAATAAGCATCTTCTATATCACTTAACTCTACTTTCACTTTTAAGCCATCCATATATTAATTTAGTAATTGTAATATATTTTTTACTTATAGATATATACTTATCTTTAGATATTTCTTTATAAGTATATAGTTTATAATAGTAATAATCTAATAGTTTAACCTCTACTAACATCTTTCTTTGAATATAAATTCTTTTAGGTCTTTCCAAAGTATTAGTATAATACAAGTAATAAAGCAATCTATAATTAGAATCCATTATATTATTCTTAATAGTCTTATACTTATTATTAATATTTAGAATTATCCTATCAGTAACAATATCTATCTCTTTAAGTTTATTTTCAAGAACAAAACTACTCATAGAATCTCTCCACCTT
>CAMMBO010000101.1 GCA_946494435.1 uncultured Mycoplasmatota bacterium | reverse complement strand
TAGTACTGCTGTTTCTAGAGCAAACTTTTTTGTTTCAGTTTTTAAAGTATCAAATGTTTAATATATTTTTGTCTAGTATAGATACTGCTACTTCTGCTGAAATTATAATTTATGCAAAAAGACCTAGAACTTGATTTCTAGGCCTTTTTATTTTGTTTCTTTTTTCTTATTACAAACCAGTAGTACATTGCAACTACAAAGATTATTACTAGTATTATTAAAATTATATTAGAGAAGTTATCTAAGTAACCAACTATTGTTTCCCATTTATCCCCTACTATACTACCTACTATTATTAAAACTGTATTCCAGATTAGAGAACCTGTTATAGTATAAAGTAAAAACTTTTGCATAGGCATCTCGCTCATACCTGCAGGAATAGAGATTAAACTTCTTACTATTGGTATAAATCTACAGAAGAAAACTGTTTTATTACCTTTAGTATCAAACCATTTATCGGCTTTTTCTATATCACTGGCTTTAAGTCTTAATACTTTACCTATTTTACCATTTACTATTCTTTTTAATCTTTCTTTATTAAAGATTTTACCAATATAATAAAGTACTATCGCTCCAAGTAGGGAACCAAGTGTTGCTGCTAGTATCATTATAGGTATATTTAGTGATGTATAAGTAGTCATGAAACCACCAAATACTAATATTACTTCTGATGGTATTGGTGGAAAAATATTTTCTATAGCGATTAAAAGGAATACTCCTAAGTAACCAACTTGTTCCATTATATTAATTATAATTTGTTCCATATGTTTCTCCTTCTACTTTCTTTGTCTTTTTAATTATAACATCTATAGTAGTAATATGTCACTATAATTTATCTTTATATTTCCTTAATAAGTATTCTTCTTCTAAAAAATATTTATCATTAATCTTAATTAGGTGATGATAGTCTCTTTTAAAGTCTTTAGTCCTCTTTACTATCTTGCTCTTTTTAAACTTATATTTATGTAAATATCTTTCTAGAATAAACTTTTCTAAATAATAATTTATATTTCTTTTTTCTGTTAGTAGTTTTATTACTAAGAGAATGATGATTAGTAAAATATTTATAGTAGGATTATAGAAAAAGAAGATTGTAATAAGACAAAGAAAGATGAAGGAGATAAAATATATTATTTTAAAACTAAGATTATATGATGTTAAATAACAAATAATTAATTGCATGATTCTACCTCCATCTAAGGGATAGATTGGTAAAAGATTAAATAACAATATACTATAATTAATAGTTCTTATTATTTCTTGATAGTTATAGAAGTATGGTATATTCATTAAAACTAGATAACATCCTAACTGCATAATTGGTCCCATTAAAAGAACTATTAACTCTTCTTTTATAGGACAGTTTACTTCATGGTTAAACTTAGATACTCCTCCATAGGGATAGAAAACTATTTTATCTACTTCCCAGTTAAAGAAATAAGCTGTAAAGAAATGAGCACACTCATGGATTAAAAGAAGGATAGTAGTAATTGCTATTAGATTAAAATATCCTGAAAGAAGAGATAAAACTATTAAGAAGTAACAACTTGGATGAATAGAAATCTTACTTAATATATTCTTTATAGTCGACAAAACTACCCTCTTTTTGGAATGCTAGATAAAGATTAGTATCTATAGTCTCTCCTATTAGAGAACCTTTTTCTACATAATCATACATATTTACACTTGATGTTACATTACCATAGAAAACATCTACTCCATTCATCTGCTGTATAATAACTGTTTTACCATATTTATCTTTATCTCCTATAAAAACTACGATACCACTATCTAAAGATTTCACTAAATAGTTAGATTCAACTGTTAATTTAACACCATCTTCATACATACTTTTATCAGTATAAACTAAGTCTTCATTAAAAACTTCTTTTGTCTCGTTAGACTCTTCCTTTGTACCTAAGAAATATTTATCATAAAGTGTTTTAAAGTCAGTAAATGGTAGTGATGTATTATAAACGTATTTATTAAAATTACTTTTAAATTCTAGATTCGTTTTAAATCCTATTAAAAGAATAAGAGTTACTATTATAGTTAGTAATACTTTTGTAATAAAGACTCTTATATGCTTTTTTAAATTGTTATTATGTTGTGGTTCTTTCTTCTTATAAAATTTAGATTCTACCATTTATATCACCACTTAATTATATGTATTAAGTATAAGAAAAAGACATCAGTTTAAATGTCTTTTATGTGGCATATATTTACAAATTAAATATAGTATTTCTCCATAGATAATGTTTAGTATTAGACTATTGTATATTAAATAAAGAGTACTTTCTATAGAAACAGGTACTACATTAAAGATAAATAGACTAAGGGAGAAAATAGTTTGATATATTACTATTACTAATATAGTTAAAAATAAGTTAGTTAAAAGATTAAGTTCCATTTTCTTATAGATAAAACTTACTATTAGTCCTATTAATAAAAAGAAAATAGCATGGGTAAATAAAAGATTTGTATAGAATAAATCATAAAGGAATCCTGTTATTCCTACTAGAATATAATAATCTTTATCTTTTTTCTTAAAGAATGGATAAATTATAACAAGACTAATTAAAGTAAAGTATGGAGTAAACAAAGATAAATCTCCCATCATATAGGGAAGAAAATTACTTAGAATACCATCTAAAAAGAAAGATATTACAACTATTATTATTTGAAATATCACATAATCACTTTCCTTTCTTTATATTTTCTCTCATTACATTTATAAGTTTGTCACAAGTTATAATACATAATTTATAATTGAAAACCGGACTTTTTTTCAAGAAAAC
>CAMMBO010000100.1 GCA_946494435.1 uncultured Mycoplasmatota bacterium | reverse complement strand
CTTACAAATATTGGAAAAAGAATAGAGCCAAGTATTGTCGCTTTAGTTTTTTCTTTGCCTAAAACTAAGAATGATACTATTATTAATAAAATATTAGCGACAGAGATAATAGTTGAAGGATTAAGGCCAAAGAAGTGTTTTAATATTAAAGAAAAACCACTCACTCCTCCTGCTACTAAGTTATTAGGTGACATGAAAAGATTAAAGGCAAGTGCAACTAGAAAACAGCCTATAATAAATTCTATTAATTCTTTAATTCTAATCTTTTGTTTTATCACTTTCTTCATTTAGTCCTCCTTTTAGACTACTTTCAATAAAACTATCTATCTCTCCATCTAATACTCCTTTAGTATTACTAGTTTCATAATTAGTTCTATGATCTTTAACTAGAGAATAAGGATGTAAAATATAACTTCTTATTTGACTACCAAAATCTATATTAGATTGAATACCTTTTTCTTTAGCAAGTTCTTGTTCCTTTTTTTGTTCTTCTAATACATATAACTTACTCTTTAACACTTGTAAAGCTGTTTCTTTATTTTGAATTTGACTTCTTTCATTTTGACAAGTTACAACTATTTTAGTAGGTAAGTGAGTAATACGTACGGCACTATCAGTAGTGTTTACTCCTTGACCACCGGCGCCTGTTGAACGATAGACATCTATTTTTAAATCTTTTTCATTTATATCTATTTTAATATCTTTAGATATTTCTGGAGTTACATCAATGCTTGCAAAAGAAGTATGACGACGATTAGATGAGTCAAAGGGAGATAGTCTAACTAGACGATGAACTCCTTTTTCATTTTTTAAATAACCATAAGCATATTCACCTTTTACTTTAAAAGAGACACTCTTAAGTCCTGCTTCTTCACCTGCTTGATAGTCAAGTAGTTCTATTTTAAAGTTCTTTTTTTCACAGTATCTTGTATACATTCTATAAAGCATATTAGCCCAGTCACAAGATTCAGTTCCTCCTGCACCAGGATGTATTTCAATGATACAGTTATTTTTATCATATGGTTTATTAAATAGTAGATAGATACTTAAACTCTTTAAATCTTTTTTTATAGTTTTGTTATCTTCCTCAATTGTTTGTAATAATTCTTTATCACTTTCTTCATCTAACATCTCTAGTAATTCTATAGAGTCAAATATCTTTTTCTTTAAGTCTATTAACTTAGATGTTCTTTCCTTTAAACTCTTTAACTCACTAATAGTAGTCTCCGCTTTACTAGGGTCACTCCAAAAGTCTTCTTTAGTAGTTTCTTTTTCTAGTTCTTCTTGTTCTTTAAGTTTTTTATCAGTGTCAAAGTGACCTCCATAAACTTAATATTTCTTCTTTTTCGCTTGTTAATTCTCTTAATAATTCGTTTTTATTCATTCTTACCAACTCTCTTTATTAGTATTATACAAGATATTTATTTTTATAACAATTATTAAAAGAAAAAAGAAGTCTATTAGACAACTTTTTATTGTGAATTTATAGATTTTACTTTTTGATATGATGATAATGGTTTATCTACACCTAGTATACCGTCTTCATCATCACAAAAATCTAATTTAGTTTTAAAATGGCATTTGTCTTCATAATCATTTAGTAATTCTCTTA
Organism: uncultured Mycoplasmatota bacterium; assembly: GCA_946494435.1. The sequence continues at coordinate 1,235 of CAMMBO010000100.1, read as the reverse complement.
AATTTCTAGTTATTATAGAATCATATATATTTTCTTCCTCGGAATAGATAATGTCACAATATTTTATTCTACCATGATTAATTGTTTTACCATTTTCGAAGGAATTTTCTTTTCTAAATTCTACTGCACTATAACACAAATTATAAAAATCGGTATACGGTAATAATGAAAGTCTAGGGCAACTTTTAGTCACATCGTATAAGTATTGTTTAGCTTTATCATCAAGGGCAAAAATTAGACAACTATGTGGTTCAACAACTCGAAATTTATTTTTTTCATCTATGGTTATTCCTTTTGATGTAGGAAGATAGATATCTACATCAGGATTTTCAACTTTTATTAATTCAGAGCCAATAATTTTAATATCTTTGTTAGTGAAATCCTTTGCTTTCTGTCCATAGTGAAAATCATCATAAATAGAAAATATATCTCTGTATGATTTTATATAGTTTTCAAATTCTTCTTGATCTTTTCCTAAAGTTGATGCATGCATCATTGACAAAAGCCGGGTCATATTTTTTGCATATTCTAATCCTTTAAATTCATTAAACCCAAAATTTGTTCCTCCAAATATTATATTCTTTGTATAAGTAAAATTCTCAAAACCATTAGAAGACTTTGTATTAACAGATAGTCCTATAACTTTATCTTCTTCTTTTATTACACCTACATAATATGTTTTGTCATCTTCTCTATACCAAATATGATTTTTATCTGCAGTAGTAATATTGTCATCTTTTAAATTCTTTCTAATTTCAAGTTGAGCGAATTTTAAAATATTTTCATCATTTGGTACACCTAATTCTATCAAAATATCTTTTAACATATATACTCTCCCCTCATGTTTGCTACTTATTATACACTTTTTTATCATAAAAGCAAGAAATTTTTCTAACTCTTTGTTGCGTTTAGATAGCATTATTGCTACTCAAAACAAATTTAAAGTAAGTATCATATAAAAAGAAGTCTATTAGACAACAGACTTCATCTTATCAAGTATAATACTATCAAAATATTTATCATTTAAATTTCCCCAAGAGTTCTCATCTTCGTCTTTATACGGATCACCTACTGTAGATGTTACATTTATAAGCTTTCATAAGTAACATTTATCAACTTTATCATAAAAAATCAAATAATAGTTGATAATGTAGAAAAATTTAATGTTATAATAGATTTTAGATAGTGTGAAAAGTTTTATGGAAAACTAGACATACTAGATGAAAATGATATTG
>CAMMBO010000099.1 GCA_946494435.1 uncultured Mycoplasmatota bacterium | reverse complement strand
AGAAAGGAATGATACCAAAATGAAAATAGGACTTCCCAAAGCACTACTTTACTACTACTATGCTCCCCTCTGGAAAGCTTTCTTTAATGAATTAAATATAGATATTATTGAAAGTAATGATACAACAGCCAAGACTCTAATACTAGGTAAGGAAAAAAGTATAGACGAATCATGTCTTGCTTTAAAGATATATCTAGGACATATTGAAGAGTTAAAAGATAAATGTGATTATATCTTAGTACCAAGAATATATTCTATTATCAAATCTGAACAAGTATGCACTAATTTCAATGCTTTATATGACCTTGTAAGAAATACTTTTCCTGACATAAAGATATTAAATTATAATATTGACCTAAAACATCATCACTCTGAAAAAAATGGTTTTATCAAAATAGGAAAAGAACTTGGTTTTAGTATTATAGAGTCCCTCAATGCTTATAACAAAGCTAAAGAGATTGAAAAAATTTATTATAAAAATGAGGAAAAGAAAGCTAAAGAAGAATTAAGAAGTAATAAGACAAAGATATTACTATTAGGTCATCCCTATATCTTAAATGATAATTTAATAGGTAAAAGTATAACCAACTATCTAAAGAAAAATAATATCTCTATTATTTATAGTTATCAAATACCTAAAGACTTAATAGAGTTTAACTGTAGTAAAATATCTCAAAAAATACATTTTACTATGAACAAAGAACAAGTCGCTGCCTTTAATTACTTCAAAGACAAAGTAGATGGTACTATTATCTTAACCGCATTTCCTTGTGGACCAGATTCTCTATCTAATGAAATGATTATAAGGAAAAGAAAAAAACATCCTACACTTCTCTTAACTTTTGAAGATTTAACTAATAATACCGCAGTTATAACAAGACTAGAGAGTTTCTTAGATATGTTAAAAGGAGGAATTCACTTATGAAACAGTTAGTTGCCTTCCCACAACTAGGTAATTATTTTTATCCCTTTAGAAAATTAATAACTAATACAACTCACCTAAAAGTAATAGAAATGCCTAAAATAACAAAAGAGACAATTTCTCTAGGTTCTAAAAACTCTCCTGATACTGTCTGTGTCCCTTTTAAATATAATTTAGGTAACTTTATAGAAACCCTAGATAAAGGTGCAACTGTATTATTTCAAGCCGGAGGAGGTTGTAGATATAGATATTATGCTGAAGTCCAAGAGACTATTTTAAAAGATTTAGGCTATAACTTTACAATGTATCAAATAATGGAAAAAGACCATTTAAGATTTAGTGAATTATATAATACTATGTTAAAGTTAAATCCCTATCTAACAAGAAGAAAACTTATAAAAGAAATAATAAATACTCTTCTTTACATTTATTATTTAGATAAAATAGATATCTACATAAGAAAAAGAGTTGGTTTTGAAAAAGAAAAGAATAGTTTCAAAAAGATTAAAGATGACTTTATTAAGAAAGCGAACATTGAAAATAGTATTATAAAGTTAACAAAGCTCTATTACAAAGCCAAGAAAGAACTAAGAAAAGTTAAAATAGATAAACCTAAAGATACTCTAAAAGTAGGTATCATAGGAGAATTATATACATCTATGGAACCATTCTCTAACTATGAACTAGAAAAGTTACTAGCAAGTTTTAACATAGAAATAAAAAGATTTACTAATCTAAGTTATTTATTATGGCAAAAAAAGTTAATGGAATGGTATATGAAATTAAAGATTAAAAAGTATTGCAAATATACACTAGGAGCCGATGGACTTGATAATGTCTATCGTGTCTACTGGTTAAAGAAACATAAATATGATGGTATTATCCATATAAAACCTACAGGATGTACACCAGAAATAGGTGCAATGCCCATCATAATGAATATTGCCAAAGATAATGACATGCCAATTATATTTTTATCTTTTGATGAACAAACAGGAGTTGAAGGACTAAATACAAGGATTGAAGCGTTCTATGATTTATTAAAGATTAAGAAGGAGGAAGAAAATGGAAGCAAGTCTAGGAATTGATATAGGTTCTATTTCTACCAAAGGAGTAGTACTTGATAATGATAATAATATACTAGCTTCTACTTATTTATGGACTGAAGGTAATCCAATTAAAGCCGTTAAGAAGGTATTAAAGGACTTTGAAGAACAATTACCAAAAGATATTAAAGTTACATCAGTAGGTACAACAGGTTCTGCTAGAAAACTTATAGGAACAATGCTAGGAGCAACAAGTATAAAAAATGAGATAACTGCCCATGCTATAGGTACTTTATCAAAGTATCCTGATATTAAAACAATTCTAGAAATAGGAGGGCAAGACTCAAAGATAATTTTACTTGATAATGGAATAGTTACAGACTATGCTATGAATACCTTATGTGCTGCAGGAACAGGAAGTTTTCTATCTAGTCAAGCAAAACGTTTAGGATTAAATGTAGAAGACTTTGGTAAGATCGCTCTAACTAGTAAAAATCCTACCAACATCGCAGCAAGATGTACAGTCTTTGCCGAAAGTGACTTAGTTCATAAAATACAGATGGGCTATAAAAGAAATGATATCATTGCCGGACTATGTTATAGCGTGGCATCTAATTATCTTAACAATGTAGGTAAAGGTAAAAAGATACAAGGACCAATAATATTTCAAGGAGGAGTATCAAAGAATATAGGAGTAAAAAAAGCCTTTGAAGACTTACTACATGAAGATATTATAGTAGATGAAAACGGTCATTTAATGGGTGCCATAGGTAGTGCAATACTTGCAAGGAAAACAGGAATAAAGAAAGAGTTTAACTTCAAAGTAAAAGATGCTAACTTTGAAACAACAGGAATAGAATGTAAAGGATGCCCTAATCACTGTGAAATAATAGTAGTAAAAAAAGATAATAAAATCTTAGACTACTGGGG
>CAMMBO010000098.1 GCA_946494435.1 uncultured Mycoplasmatota bacterium | reverse complement strand
GTTTTAATTCCTATGTGTGCCTTGAACGTAGTGAAAGGAATGAAACTTAATATGAAAGTTGTTATAACAGCAGGTGGAACAGGAGGACATATATTCCCAGCCTTGGCATTAATTTCTAAATTAAAAGAAAAAGATAAAGATGTAGAAATACTTTATATTGGGACAACTGATAGAATGGAGAAGGATATTATTCCTAAACAAGGTATACCTTATGTAGGAATAGAGATGAAAGGCCTAAATAGAAAAAATATCTTTAAAAATATAGATGTTATGAAGACTTATTTTAGAGCTTGTAAGACCGCTAAAGCTGAATTAATTAAGTTTAAACCAGATATAGTTATAGGATTTGGAGGTTATATTTCTGCTCCTGTTATATACTCTGCTTCTAAACTAAAAATAAAGACAATTATTCATGAACAGAATTCTATTCCCGGAGTATCTAATAAATTCCTATCAAGATATGTAGATAAAGTATTGGTATCATTTAAAGAAAGTGTTAAAGACTTTCCTTGTGATAAAACAATTTATACAGGTAATCCTCGTAGTGAACAAATAAAAGATATAGAAAAAATTAATAAAACTTCTTTAGGGTTTAAAGAGAATATTCCTTTTATAATAATTGTTATGGGATCTTTGGGGTCTTTAACGATGACTAAGAAGTTAAAAGAAATATTACCTTTATTTAAAGGTAAAAAATATCAAATATTATTAATAACAGGTAAGAATTATTACAATTCCTATAAAGATATAAAGTTAAGTAGAAATGTAAAAATATTGCCTTTTTATGATAATTTAATAGGATTAATGAAAGATGCTGATTTAATTGTTACAAGAAGTGGTGCTACCACGATAGCAGAAATTACTAGTATAGGATTACCTGCTATTATGGTTCCAAGTCCATATGTTACTAATAACCATCAGTATATAAATGCAAAAGCTTTAGAATCTGCTGGAGCATGTATTCTTATTAAAGAAGAAGATTTTAATAAAGATAGTCTTGTTCCTTTATTAGATAAGACTATTAATGATAAAGAAAAGTTAGAGAGTATGAAAAAAGCAATGTTAAAAAGGGGAATGAATGATAGTGCAACTAGAATATATGATGAAATAATAAAGTTAGTTAGGGATGAGTAGGATGGAAGATTTTTTGAAAGAAGTAGAATCTAATGATATAGGGAAAATTCAAAGAGATGTTTTTGCTAGCAAATTTACAACTTATAAAGTAGGAGGACTAGTTAGAGCGATTATAATTCCTAAAAACATTGATAAGTTAGTTTTATTGTGTAAGTTAATAAAAAAATATAATATTAAATATAAAATATTGGGTAATGGAAGTAATTTATTATTTAGTGATAAAACTTATGAAGGAGTTTTAATTAAATTAGATGAATTTAATAAAATAGAGTTCTTTGGTACTAAAGCAATCTGTGGTGCAGGGGCAAGTTTAATGAAAGTAGCAAGAGAATCTATTAAAAAAGGACTTGCTGGCTTAGAATTCGCCTGTGGTATACCTGGGACAATTGGTGGAGCTGTTTATATGAATGCAGGTGCTTATAAAAGCGATATGGGTTATGTTACAAGAAATGTTAAAGTTTTAACTGATGACTTAAAGATTATAACTCTAACCAATGAAGAGATGGATTTCCACTATCGTAGTAGTTTCTTACAAACTCATCCTAATTATATCTGTTTAGAGGCAACGTTAAGTCTAACTAAGGGCGATAAAAATGCCCTAGAGGAGGTTGTTAAAGATAGGAGAGAAAGGCGTGTTAAATCCCAACCTTTAAGTTATCCAAGTGCAGGTAGTGTTTTTAGAAATCCAAATAACGCTGATCCTGCAGGTAAATTAATAGAAGATTTAGGACTTAAAGGACTTACTAAAGGAGGAGCAGAAGTTAGTAGTATTCATGCTAATTTTATAATTAATAAAGAACATGCAAGTGCTAAAGATATTCATGATTTAATTTTATTTGTAAAAGATGCAGTCAAAGAACATTATGGAATAGATTTAAGAGTAGAACAAGAATTTGTAAATTGGGAGTAGTGTTTATATATGGCTAAAAAAGTAATCAAGAAGAAAAAATTGAGATTATTACCATTCTTAATATTTATTATAGTAATATCTATAATAGTTTTTGTTTGCCTTTTTATTCTTGATACTAAAGTCAAGAATATAATAATTACAGGAAATGAGATATTAAGTGATGATGAAATAATAGAATATGCAGGACTTTCTAATTATCCCAGTTTTTATAAAACTTTAAATTCAAATATCAAAGACGGGATAAAAAAGAATCCTTTAATAAAGGATGTTGATGTTAATAGAAGCTTTTATCATGTTATAGAAATAAAGGTAAAAGAATATGAAATACTATACAAAAGAGAAGATAATGGAAAATATGTTTTAGATAATAAAAAAGAGATAACTCTTGATAAAGAGACTCCTTATGTTATACCTAGATTAATTAATGAGATTCCAAGTAAGCTATTGAATAGATTTATTAAATATTATAAAAGAATAGATTTAAGTATTAGAGAAAAAATAAGTGAGATAAAATATGATCCTAATGATTATGATGAAGATAGATTTTTATTATATATGGATGATGGAAATAGTGTTTATGTAACAATTACTAAATTTGAAAGATTAAATTATTATAATGATGTTTTACCACAACTTGATGGTAAAAAGGGGATATTATATTTAGATTCAGGTAATCATTTTCAGATAATGGGATAAATATATATTTACTATTGATTGATTAGTTATTTATAAGATATAATTAACTAAAAGGTATCAAGATAAAAGAAAGGAAGTAATAGATATGACTAATTTATTTTTTCAGGGTAAAATAATTCGTCAATTCTGGGGTAAATTAATTCGTCAATCTAATACTAGCACCCGTTTACAATATGTTACCTGGGGGGGGGTGCTTAAATTACCAGAATGGTAGTTTAATTACTTTCTTTCATAA
>CAMMBO010000097.1 GCA_946494435.1 uncultured Mycoplasmatota bacterium | reverse complement strand
CACTAACTCCTTTAACTAATAATAAATTATTAGGATTTTCTAATATTACATTAAAGGTTTCTTCGTGAAACATTTCAACTATTGCTTCGGCAGTCTTCTTACCTATTCCTTTAAACATATCACTGGATAGAACACTAACCATAGAATCAGTCTCTTTTGGCATAATTCTTTCAAAATTATTAACAACAAACTGTTCTCCATACTTAGAGTGATTTCTAATATTACCTTCTAATACATAAGTATCTATCTCATTTAAATCAGGTAAATAACCTGTAATAGTAATAGTCTTATTAATAAATTTATCTAAATCAGGACTAGTCTCTTTTACTTTAAATAAACCTATTAAGTAATTATTAGTATTACTTCTAAAAATTGTCTTTTTAAAATTTCCTGTTACTTTACTCATAAGCTCTCCTATATTAATTATTAGTTTCAATTTCTTTAATATCAATATTCATTATTTCTAAATAATCTTTTTCAGCTTTTGTTAAATGATTTTTCATATATTTATCATACTCTTCATGAGCTTTTTTTAAAGCCTCTTCATGAGAAATAGTTCCTTTAGTATGTAATATATCATTATGAGTCATAGTAAGAAGACTATCAAGTTCTCCTATCCAATCTTCCATTGTCATTGTTTTTCTTTTTAAAGCATTAATTTCTGCAACATCTAAATAAGCAGATACTAATCTATTTAAGATTTGTAATTCTTCCATACTTAAGTAATTCTTAGCAATTTCTGTCTCTTTTCTTGTTGGCGTATCTCCCTTAAAATTTGTAAGACCAATATTTTCTTTATTACTATCAACTCTATTATAAACTATTTCTGCTGCTGTATTTTTAGAAACAGCATAATGCATTTTATTTTGCACTGTCTTAAAAAAGTTAATAGTTATATCTTTCTTAGGATCATAATCAATAGATGTTGCATAAATATCAAGTATTTTTCTCCAAAAAACTTTTTCACTACTTCTTATATCTCTAATTTTATCTAATAACTCATCAAAATATGGATCATTACCATTATTTTTAAATCTTTCAACATTTAAATTATAGCCTTTTACTAGATAATCTTTTAACTTATTATTAGCCCATATTCTAAATTTAGTTCCTTCACTAGATTTTACTCTAAATCCAATAGCAATTATCATATCAAGATTATAATAATTAGTAGGTTTTGTAGAAAATTCGGAATTTCCGAATTTTCTCATTGTATTATTTTCATCCAATTCATGTTCTGAATAAATATTTTTTATATGTTCATTGATTGTTGACTTTGCTTTATTATATAATTTACCTATTTGTTCTTGAGTTAGCCAAATATTTTCATCTTCTAATATAGCAGTTACTTCAACATTATTATCTGTTTCGTATATGAAAAAATTATTTTCTTTCAAGATGTCCTCCTTTAAAAATTAATTATCTACTTCTCCTATTAAACTATCTAATAAATAGCTTTTGATCTTAACATTTTTAAAAGTATTAGAAGGAATACTCCCTTTTACTTTAACTTTTAAATAATTACTAGTATGTCCTATACTAACACCATCTTTAACTTCTTCAAAAAGCACTTCTAATGTTTTACCAATAAACTTATTAGCATACTCTTTCTCTAACTCATGAGAAACATTAAGAAGCCTTCTTGCCCTATCTTTCTTAATATTACCATCTATATGTCCATCCATTTTACTTGCTACAGTTCCAACTCTATCCGAATATGGAAAAACGTGAATCTTAGAAAAGCCAAATTTCTTAGAATTTTCTATAGTCTCATTAAAATCTTCTTCATTTTCATTAGGAAAACCAACAATAATATCTGTAGTTATAGATATATTAGGTCTAATCTTTCTAATTTCCTTTAATTTATTTTCAAAGTATTCTAAATCATATTTACGATTCATTAATTTTAAGATTTTATCACTACCTGCTTGTAAAGGAATGTGTAAATGATCTACTATTACTTTATTATTTTTTATAATATCTAATACTTCATCAGTTAATTCAGTTATTTCAATACTAGATATTCTAAGTCTTTTTAAACCATTTATTTTAACTAAAGCATTAAGTAAATCTGCAAAACTAGTATCAAGATCAACCCCATAGTGCCCTGTATGAATACCAGTTAAAACTATTTCTTTAAAGCCTTTATTAACTAAAGCAGTTACTTCACTAACTACAGTATTTAAATCTTTACTCCTACACTTTCCCCTAACATAAGGAATAATACAGTAACTACAGAAATTCTCACATCCATCTTGTACTTTAACAAAGGCTCTACATCTATTTTTAAAGTCTGTTATATACATATCTTCAAATTTTTCTTTATTAAGTCCTACTCTTCTAATTGGCTCTTTATTAGTAAAATATAAATCAAGTAATTCTACTATTTTACTTTTATCTTTATTACCAATATAAATATCTATTCCTAAATCATCACTTGGATGATCTTCTACATAACAACCTAAGGCAACTATACAAGCATTAGGATTATTTCTTTTAATACGATTAATTATCTTTCTACTTTTAATATCAGCAGTATTTGTTACAGTACAAGTATTAATTATATAAACATCACTAACTTCATCTAAATTATTTACTACATCATATCCTGCTTCTATTAGTTTTAACATAATGTATTCACTTTCATAAGTATTTACTTTACATCCTAATGTATAAACACATACTTTCATTACATCACTTCCTCAAAAACATATTAAAAATATTTACTTATTTTAGTTTTTACTTTATCACAAATTTTTTGATGTCCTACATTATTAGGATGCAAACCATCAAAAAGCTCATTAACTTCTAACAAATCATAAATATATAAATAATCAACATTATTTTCTAAACAAATGCTTTTTAACTCTTTATCAAAATCAATTATTTTATTATTTAAATAACATTTATCTTTATCCCAGGGTAAAGGTGTTACTTTAGACTCATCTACTTTTGTTAATCCAATAAATAATATATTATCAGTATATTTTTTAGCACTATTAATTAAAGCCATAATATTGTTTTTAAACGTTTCAAGTGAAACTCTATATTTATCTTTTATATTTTGAGTATCATTAATTCCTATAGAAAAAATAATTATTGTATTATC
>CAMMBO010000096.1 GCA_946494435.1 uncultured Mycoplasmatota bacterium | reverse complement strand
TAAAATATTGTAAATTATTAAAATATTTGGAGTGTGAAAAAAATGAAAGATAAAAATATAGATATTAATATTGGTAAGGAAATGTTTAATAAAGCTTTAGATTTTTTGAATTATAGATATGGTGAAAATAAAGCAGGTGGTGTAGCAGTATTAAGGATAGAAACAGGAGATTATTTAATTTCTGTTTGGGATGAAGAGAAAAATGATAGTGCTTATCTATGTGCTGAAACTGGAGCAATATGTGAAGCTCATAAATTGAATAAGAAAGTTACACATTCTTTATGTGTTTGTAGGCAAAAAGATGATACACCTTATGAAATATTATCTCCATGTGGAATATGCCAAGAAAGATTATTTTACTTTGGCAAAGGTGTAAAGTGTGCTATTTCTACAAAAGATAACAATGTTGTATTTAAAACTTTAGAAGAATTACAACCTTATTATTGGTTAGACAAAAAGTAAGAAAAATGTGAGGAATAAAATATGAATGTAAATAACAAAGAATTTTTAGAGTTTTTAGTGAAAGCTAAGAAGAGTACTTATGCTAATAGTGATGCCCCTAAAGTTTTACCTAGTAGATTAAAGTCAAAAGATTATGAGTTTACAGATGGCAATTTTACTTATCATGATACTTATTTTGGTGGAGTTAAGTTTATGGGCGAAGAAGTAGTTTATTATAATAATGATATCCTATGGGGTATGAATTATTATGGAGTTACAATAGATGATAGTTTAACTGAAGAAGTGATGGATAAAGTATTAAGAGTTGCTCTTATGAAAGTAGGAGAAGATAAGGAAGTCATTCCTGTTAGAGGACCTAAAGAATTTATAAATGAAGATTATCTTTATATTTTTAATGTAGATGGAGATATAGAAAACTTTGTAGGTACTGAACAAATATATAAAGATAAAAAGCTAATATATGAATTAAAATGTCATGGAGGAATTATAAAGTGAAAGTATTAAGTTTAACTGAACCATATGCAACTTTAATAAAATTAGGTAAAAAGAAAATAGAGACAAGAAGCTTTAAAACTAATTATAGGGGAGAGTTATATATTCATGCTAGTTCTACTAAGATACCTAAAGAGTGGAAGAATAATAAAGAGTTGATGAGTCTTGTGAATGTTAATGAGTTGAATTTTGGATTAATCGTTTGTAAATGTAAATTAGTAGACTGTGTCTATATGGATGAAGAGTTTTTAGATAAAATTAAAAAAGATAAGCTAGAGTTTATCTGTGGTGATTATAGACTTGGAAGATATGCTTGGATATTAGAAGATATTGAAGTATTAGATAACCCTATGTTTGCTAAAGGAAAGTTAGGTATTTGGAATTATGAAGAAGATATTAATAAGTGATTATGATTGGACATTTTATCAAAATGATATAGATATTAAGAAAAATATAGATAAAGTAAATGAATTTAGAACTTTAGATAATCTTTTTGTACTTGCTACAGGGAGAAGTTATGTTGATTTAAAACAAAAGATAGATAAATATGAGATACCTTATGATTATTTAATTTTAAATCATGGAGCATTACTATTATCTAAAGACTTAGAGATTATTAAAGTATTTACTTTGGATAAAGAGTTAGTTGATAGTATTTTAGAGTATGCTAATAATAAAGATATCTATGATGTGATATTGATTAGTGCATTTGATAAAAATGTAACAGATACTTTAAATATAGTTAAAATAATGTTAAAACTATATAATTATGATAAAGCTTTAGAAGTTAAAAACTATATAGATAAAAGTTATCCTAATATAGGAAGTTATCTTGCAAGAGATGAAGAACATTATTTAGTGGAAGTTGTTTCTTGTAAAGCTAGCAAGTCTTTTATGATAGAAAAAATATTAGATAAAGAAAAAATAGTAAAGAAAAATGTCTATACTATTGGTGATGGGATTAATGATATAGATATGATTAGAGATTATAATGGCTATAGAGTTAGGAATTCTTGTAAAGAATTAGTTTCTGTTACTGATAGAGTTATTGATAATGTTAGTGATTTAATTAGTAGGATATCTAATTGATTTAGAATGTGTTTATTTCTTATATAAAATATGTTAAAATATATAGCGAGGGGCGATGTCTATGGAAGAACATGTTATAGATATGAATGAGAAAAATACTCTAGCGATGAAGCTTCTTCATTACTTTATTACAGAAAAAGGTTATACTCCTATAATATTACAAGGAGCTGAAGATGAGATTTGGCTTGAAAACCTAGATGAAGATTATAAAGTCGTTAGATTAGTAATGAGATATATTCATAATGATGAACAATATAAATTTGATATATTTAAGACTAATAGAATCTTAAGAAAAATAAAGAAAAAGACTTTATCATTTAAATTAAATACTCTTAGTATTTTCTTAGATTTAGGTGGTGCGGTTAATTTAGATGATTTTAAGACTGATAATATAACAGCAGTGGAAGTACATGAAGATGCGGATGTTAAGAAGAATAAATTATTAAAGTCTATTTTTCCTGATTTATCTCGTAAGCTTAAATTTAGTGAAGAGGGAATAGATTTATTTATTAAAGTAACTAATGATATTAATAAACATAATCAAAAGGACCAAGAAAGGGTTGCTGATGTTTTTGCACCTAAGAAACCTGTAGTAACTTATGCTTTAATTATAATTAATATATTAGTGTTCTTTATTCCTATGCTTTTAGGTAATTCTGATATAGCAACGGCATATTTAGGTAGTTATGGACCATTTGTTAAGATGGGAGAGTATTATAGATTAATAACAGCAGCTTTTGTACATGCTAATATTGCCCATCTCTTATTCAATATGTATGCTTTATGGATTATAGGAATGCAGTTAGAAAGCTTTATTGGTAAATGGAGATTCTTAGTAGTTTATCTATTTAGTGCTATCTGTGGTTCTTTATTATCAGTAGTAGTAACACCAGATGCTTTAAGTGTAGGAGCAAGTGGAGCGATATTTGGTTTACTTGGAGCCTTACTTTACTTTGGATATCATTATCGTATCTATTTAGGTACTGTTATTAAGAGTCAAATAATACCTTTAATAGTCATTAACTTAATACTTGGATTTATGGTTCCAGGAATAGATAATGCCGCTCATATT
>CAMMBO010000095.1 GCA_946494435.1 uncultured Mycoplasmatota bacterium | reverse complement strand
GAGTATAATCCCAAATACGTTCTAATACTTCTTTAGTTTCTGTTTTCTTAGCCATATTATCACTTCCTTATATTGTCTTACTTCCTCTACTATTAATTTCTTCTTTAAACTTTGTTGCATCTTCGCCATTTATAGTTTCTAAGTTCTCTAGACCTTTAGTACTAACTAATTTGGGAAAGTTAGCAAATCCGCCTATACTTTGTAAACTCTCTAATCCTTGGGCACTTTCTAGCATATTAAAATAAGCATTCATACCAATATTTTTTAGATTATCAAAACCTGTAGCACTAATTAATTTAGGAAAAACAGCTCCTTTACCAATATTTTGTAAATTTTCAAAACCTTCAGCACTTTTTAAACTTGGAAAGGCAGCTCCTCCACTTATGTTCTGTAAACTACTAAAGCCTTCAGCACTAACTAAACTAGAAAAGTTAGCAAGTCCATCTATACTTTGTAAATTCTCAAAACCTTTAGCACTTATTAATCTAGGAAATATAGCATCTCCATTTATATTTTTCAAGTTTTCAAAGCCTACAGCACTAGTTAATTTATTAAAAGCAGCTGTTCCTACAATTACTTTTAGATTTATAAATCTATCTGTTAATGTTTCTCCTTCATATTTTAATAAATCACCATAAAAACATATAATATTATTACTTTCAAAATCAGAAAGTTTTGTTCCAATGTTTTCTTCTTTACAATTAAATACAAATGCTAAATCTTTCTTATTATTCCTTTTATCTCTTATTTCTTTAATTCTAGGGTCTTTACTGTAACCAAATCCCTCTATTTTTGAGTCTATCTCATATAAGAAACTCAACTCTTCTTTAGTTAATTCTTTTGCTTCATTAACTTTTTTTTCTATTTCTGTTAATAGTTTCATATTATTAACTTTCTTTAGGTATTTATCTTTATTAGGAAATTCATTTAACTTCTTTTCAGCAATAGGAGTCATACATCCTTCCAAGTTCTGATGTTCTCCTACGCCTCTTACTTCTCCTATATTATATTTACCATCCATTCTAATGGCAATTCTAGGTTCCTTATATTCTCCCCCATTATCTTTTGTATAATATACATAAAAATCTCCATTAGAAAGTTGATTTTTAGCTGTCTCTTCTCCAGCAGTACACCATCCTGTATTTTTACCTTGTAAAGATTCCCATAATGGCTTATAATCACTTCCTTGGTCATATTTTACCCATATACCATCTGTATCATTACCTCTATTTACATAGCCAGTATTTGTTAAGTAATATTCATATAGTTTCTTAAAACTTTCCCCATTTTCTAAAGCTTTACTTGCTTCTTCACTTATCTCTTCATCTGTTCCTATTTCTTTAACTAAAGTATCATATACTCTTGCTAACACTTCTCTATTTAATTCTATATAAGGCTCAGTTGTAGTTTTACTTCTTCTTCCAAACTCTCCTTTTTCTTTATCAAATTTATTTAATTTAAACATTCCTCTAAAAGCATAATGTTTAAACCACATTGGATACATTGCATCATCACTTGTTAAATAGTCTATCCACATATCAAGAGACTTTTCTTGTTCTTTCTGTACATTTGAAAGCATTTCTTCTTTCATTTCGTCTGTTACAGTAACATCCCCATAACCTCTTTCTCTTGCATTTTTTTTCTGTAAATTAATATAACTTTCTGGTAATTCTTTTATTACATATTTATCATAATAAAACTTCTTTAATACCTCCATTTTATGAGGATTATCTTTTGCTATATCATGAGTTCTTTCTAGTCTTTCTAAATATTTACTTATCTTTTCAGTAGGACTATCACTTTTCTCTGCTGTATGCATAACGGCATCTTCCATATGCATATTATTATATAAACTATTTAAAAACTCTTCTCCATTTTTATATTTCATAAGCAACTTCTCCTAAATCTTATAATCATCTTCCAAAGTAAACTCAACATTCAAGATTGACTCATACGAACCATGGCATCATAAATAGATGAATCACCATGTGGATGGTAATTACCTATAACATCTCCAACCGTCTTAGCACTTTTACGATATCCTTTATCATAAGTATTTTTCTCTTTATACATAGAATAAAGGATTCTTCTTTGTACAGGTTTTAATCCATCTCTTGCATCAGGAATAGCACGTTCTTGAATGATGTATTTAGAGTAACTTCCAAAACGCTCTCCCATTATATCTTCAAGAGTATAATCCCAAATACGTTCTAATACTTCTTTAGTTTCTGTTTTCTTAGCCATAACTTATCAACTACTTTCCATCTTTTAATCTCTTAACTCTTTCTTTAGTTTTCTCATAACTACCATCTTGATATCTTTCAAAAAAACAATTATATATTCTTTGTGTTTTTTCATCAACTTGGTTATATTTTTCTTCAAATCTTTTTTCTATAACCTTATCAATACGTTCCAACTTTTGAGTTTGCAAAGCACTCCAATAAAAATTTTCGATAACAAAAATCCATTTATCACAGATTTCGCCAGCAAAATCTTTTGGTAGAGTAATAGCATAAAAATAAAATCCCCTCCTATATATATGTGGTATATCATCAATTGTTAAACCATCAACATACTCGAAAGGAATATAGTTAGAAAAAAAATCATTAACAATACAAAATTTTACTGATGGTATATCAAAAGTATTTTCCCTCATAACCTAAACCTCCTATATCTTATAATCATCTTCTAGAGTAAACTCAACATTTTCATCTATCCACTCTTTACGAGGGGCTACCTCATCTCCCATAAGAACAGAGACACGTTTTTCAGCAAGTTGAGCATCTTCTATTTTAACTCTGATTAAAGTTCTTGTTCCAGGCTTCATTGTAGTCTCACATAACTGGTCAGCATTCATTTCACCAAGACCTTTATATCTTTGGATTTCACATTTCTTACCTTTAGACTTTTCTTTCATCTCTTCTACAGTATAAGCATATTCTATATTTTTACCACTTTGAATTTTAAATAGTGGTGGTAAGGCTACATAAAGTCTTCCATCTTCTATTAATGGTCTCATATAACGATAGAAGAATGTTAGAAGTAAACACTGAATATGTCCACCATCTTCATCAGCATCGCTCATGATGATTACTTTATTATATTCACAATCATTTA
>CAMMBO010000094.1 GCA_946494435.1 uncultured Mycoplasmatota bacterium | reverse complement strand
TTTTATAAGTCTTGCCCAAATTTTATCTTTTATACTCTTCTAAATTATCATATCGTGTCGAAAATATCAATATTTTCAACACGATAAAAAGAGTAGAAACTATCTACTCTATTCTTTTTACACTATGAAAGAAAGTAACTTTATTACCTAAACTACCATTTTGGTAATTTAAGCCCCCCCCCCAGATAACATATTGTAAACGGGTACTAGTTTCGGATTGACGAATTAATTTACCCCAGAATTGACGAACTATTTTACCCTGAAAATTTAAATCAGCCATATACATTCCTTCCTTTCTTATCTTGTTAAGATTTTATCATAAATCACTTTAAATAACAATAATTTTAGTAACCCACCCTTAAAATTTCAAAAGTAACATCCTTACTAACACCATAATTTATCGCTTCTTTACTTGTTTCAAACAATAAATCAAAATCATATAATCTATCAAAACCAATATTACGGCCTGTATCTAAGACAATACCTATAAAACTACCAGCATTACTATTACTTACTCTAATAACTGTACCAAAAGGAATGCTTCTATCTCCTGCTAATATTCTAATATTACCATAAGTAGAATCAGGATAATAAATACTATCTCCTATATAATGACCAGAAGCAGTTAGGCTTCCTATATCAGAACCATAACCACTCATTGTCCCTGTAAAAACAGATCCTACTGTAATAGAAGGAATATATACTTCTTCATCAGGTTTACTATCAATAGGAGTATTATCTTCTATTACTTCATCTTTACCTACAACTACTTCTTCTTTAGGCTCTTCTTCTATTATTTCTTCTTGAACAGGTTCCTCTTCAATAGGTTCTTCCTCTACTACCTCTTCTACAACTTCCACTGGAGCAACCTCTATAACCTCTTCTTTTGTAATTGCATCACTATTTACATAAGTGATTTTATTATTTACATCTATATCTTTTACATCAGGAGTAGTTGTACTAACAAGCAAACAACACCCCATAAACAAAAATGCATTAATAATATAAATAGTCCTTTTCACAAATATCACTCCATTTATACTCATTTATATCATAACACATTGACACTTTTAATACAACCACTTGACAAAACAGAAGTGTAAACTACTGTTCATAATAACTCTTAATAACATCATAATCGCAATATGGTAAATACTTATCATCAATAGCCATGTAATCATCTCTACCCTTACCTGCAATTAAGACAATATCTTTATCTTTAGCTATATTTAAAGCTTTATAAATCGCTTTCTTTCTATCTATAATTCTAAGATAATTAGTTTTATCTGACCCACTAATTAAGTCATCTATAATCTTATCAGGATCTTCATACCTCGGATCATCCATTGTAAATATAACATAATCAGATTTTTCTAAAACCACTTTACCCATACCTGGTCTTTTAGCTCTTTCTCTTCCACCTGCACTACCTGTAACTGTAATTATCCTAGCCTCTTTTACCATATCTAAAAATGTTAATATATTATCTAAGGCATCAGTAGTATGAGCATAATCAAGAATTACTGTGTATTTAGAGACAAAAGGCATTATCTCCATTCTACCTTCTATTTGTTTAATCTTACTAACTCTTTTAATTATCTCATCAAAACTAATACCTTTACAAAGAAGGCAAAGTATAGCTGAGCTTAAATTATCAACATTAAAACTACCAAGTAATGGAGAAATGACTTCATAAGTTTTATTGTTATATTTAAAGGTAATAATAGTCTTATCTCTTTTCAAAGTATAATTCTCTATCTTTAAAGTATCACTATCTTTATAGCCATAACTAACTATCTTACCATGAGCCTCTTTTTTAAATTTATCAAAGTATTTATCACTACTATTTAATATAGAGTATCCTTCATCTTTAACTTGTCTAATCAACTGACACTTACAATCAACATAGTTTTCTATCGTTTTATGAATATTTAAATGGTCTTCTGTAATATTAGTAACTATCCCTATATCATATCTAATATCATCAAGTCTATGTCTATAAAAAGCTTCACTGCTTGCTTCCATGCAAATAGTATCACATCCTACATCAACAAACTCTTTAAAATACATATAAAGTCTATCTACATCAGGCGTAGTATTCCTCATACTAAAATGTTTATTCTTATATTTTCTTCCATTAGTACCTATATAAGCACATGACTCTCCCAATAATTGAAAAATTATTTCTGCTACAGTAGTTTTACCATTAGTACCCGTAACACCTATCATACAAGCTTTTTCACATGGATAATCATAGAACTTAGCACTAAGTTTTCTAAGTTCTAAATTAGTATTATCTACTTTAATAACAGGAACAGCCTTATTACCAACATCACGACTAACCACAATAGCACTCGCACCATTTTTAATCGCTTCATCTATAAAATCATGTCTATCAGCAGTAACACCCATTGTACAAACGAATATATCTCCGGGCTTCACTTCTTTTGAATTAATTTTAATTCCTTTAATTAATCTATCATCATTAATATTATATAACTCACTTAACTTTTTCAAATAAACCACCTTCTAATATAAAATATAAATATCTAATAATCTTGTTACCTATATTATATACCATTACCAAAACAATGAAAAGAAAAAGACTTCTCACCCAAGAAATCCTTAACTCAATTAAAAATCAATTCTAACCATATTTATATCTATTCTATTAACTATACTTTATATAATATTCTCAATCATTTATCTTAAACTTTCAATTTTTTCTTTAGATAAACCAGTAATATTCATAATCTCTTTAATAGAAAAGTCTATATCTAATAATTTTTTTGCAGTTGAAACAAGTTGTTCCTCAAAAGCTTTACTCTTCGTTTCAAGAGATTTCTGTCCTTCTTCAAGAGATTTCTTCCTCTCTTCAAGAATCTTAGTATTTTCTTCTATAAATTTCTTACCTTCTTCAATTTTTACCAAATCATCTTTAACAGACTCTTTAGCCTTTCGCTTCCATTAACCCTTCAACTCCTTCACTAATCTTTTCTAAATCTTCACGTTTTCTTAAAGTTAGTAAAGTTACCGCCCTTTCGAACTCACTTAGCTCAATGTTATTATAATATTTTTCATAAAATTTTAAAAGGTTAATGTTATAAATTTGTAAACTTTCTGT
>CAMMBO010000093.1 GCA_946494435.1 uncultured Mycoplasmatota bacterium | reverse complement strand
ATGTTAATATCTCATTTTCTATTAGGTTAACTCTTAATAAGTCTTTTTACACTATTAACAGTATTTTTGCTTTCATCTGATAATTCGTCTTCAGTGATTTTTCTAATTACTTTGTAATCCTCAGTTAATTTCCCATCTTGATAAGTTAAACTAATCACTTCATTAGTATCATTATTACCATTAATATTCAAACTGCATTCTTCTACTTCTCCAAAATTTAATTTTATCTTAATATTGGTATTATTACTAGAATAACCCATTATAATATTATTACAATATTCTATGCTAACTCCTTTACAAAACTCTAAAAAACTTGCAAAACTCTCATCGTCTTGATGATTAAAACAATATACTTGGAGATTTTTTAGAAAATCAGTTGGATAGTTAATCGAAACAAAATATTTTTCATCATTTTTTTCTAAAGTATATCTTTTAGGATGATCTCCGATAGAACAATATTCAGTTATGACAGCACCATCATCTAAATAATAACCTTTTCCCTTTAAATTAAAAGAATCATAATCATAAAGAGCAAACGTATTTTGTTTTAATATTTTTAATAAAAATAAGTCTCTTTGTCTTTTCTCATTACCATAGCTAAAAAAATCAAGAAGAAATTCATATATAGTTCCTTCACTATCTTTTACATAAGCTTTTTCATCATCAATATTAAAAACTTCTACATCATCATCAAAGTTGCCAAAATGTTTTAATGCGTTTTTAAGTCTTCTCTCTTTAAATCTTTTAAAAATTGGTCTACTTAACTTATCATTCGTATATTCATCTTTACTAAAGAAATTCATCTACATCACCCTCTTGGCTACATATTATACAACTTATTAAAAAAAATGCAACTGGAGGTTTGATTAAGAAAGCTTTTTATAGTACAATATTTTTAGGTGTTAAATATGAAGAGAATCTTAATTAGTTTAATTCGTCTTTATCAAAAGATGCCGTTAGCAAGTCATGGGGCTTGTCATTTTTATCCTACTTGTTCTAATTATACTATTGAGGCGATAGAAGAATATGGTTCTATAAAGGGATTATTTCTTGGCTTTAAAAGAATACTTAGATGTCACCCTGGAGCAAGGTTTGGATATGACCCAGTTATTAGAGAGGAGAAAAAGAATGAAAAGAAGTGTTAAAAATTTAGGTAAGATTGCTTTCCTAGGTATAGCAATTTTATTAACTACTACAGGTTGTAAAAGTGATGATATGGAGGATATTGAGATAGTTACTACTAATTATCCTAATGAATATATTATAGAAAGGCTTTATGGAGAGCATGCTAAAGTTAGTAATATCTATCCTGATGGAGTTGATACTAGTGATTATAAATTTACTAATAAGCAAAAAAGAGATTTTGCTAGTAAAGATTTATTTATCTATACAGGATTAGTTGATAGAGAAAGAAAGTTAGCAGTTGACTTGTTAGATTATAATGAGAATTTAAAAATAATAGATAGTTCTTATGTTCTTGATAATGACTATGATATGGAAGAAGTATGGTTAGACCCATCATTTATGCTTATGATGAGTCAGAATGTAAGACTTGGATTAAAAGAATATATAGAAAATAATTATTTAAAAGAAGAAATTGATAAAAATTATGAAGAGTTAAAGGTTGATATTTCAGAACTTGATGCTGATATTAGACTTGCTGTTGAAAGTGCTCCTTATAAGACTATAGTTGCAACTGATAATAATTATAGATTCTTAGAAAAATATGGAGTTAAAGTTTATATATTAAATGATGATACTAGTGAAAAAGATTTAGTAGAAATAAATGATTTAGTAGAAAATGGTGATATTACAAAAATATTTAGTTATAAAGATATAAAAACTACTAATAATGTTCAGAACTTAATTAATACTTATCCTAATAGTTTAGAGGTTATTAATTCTAATAGAATAATAGTTTTGAATGATGACCAAAGAGAAACAGAAACTGATTATTTAACTCTTATGAATCAGAACTTAGATAATATTAGAGAAGAGTTATATCATAGTAAAAGTTAATCAATAAGGAAAAAAAACAGTGTTAGATCAAATCAACACTGTTTTAAAATAATCTCAATATGTCATAGAATGTTACATATATCATTAATAACATTAATAAGAATAATCCTACAGCATGGAACTTTGCTTCTGTCTCAGGTTTAACAGGACTTCCTTTAATCTTTTCAATTATTATAAATAAAATATGACCTCCATCAAAAGCTGGTAGTGGTAAAAGATTAATAAAGCCTACATTTATTGATAAGAATGAAAATAAATAAAGTAAACTAGCAAGTCCTCCACTAGCTTGCGAACCTACTACTTCATATATTCCTACTGGTCCACTTAATTGATTTAAATGAATTCCTCCAGTAAATAAATTAAGTAGTGTTACTCCCATTTGTTTAAATAAAGAACCTGTTTTAACTACTGTATACTTTAAAGATGCTAATAAACCATGAAGTTCTTCTCCTTGCATACCTATACCATAAACGTATCTTTCATCGCCATCTACTTTAGTTTTTTCTGGTTTTATTTTATATGTTTCAATGCTTCCATTTTCTTTTTTTACTTTAAACTCATTAGCTTTATCAGTATCAGCGATTGTTATATAAAGAGAAATATCATCTATAGTCCAAATATCATGACCATTAATTTCTAATATTTCATCACCTTTTCTAAGTCCAGCTTCATAAGCAGGAGTATCTTTTTCTACACTAGATAATACTGGTTCAGTTGAAGTTGCTCCCCAAACTAGAGAAATAAAAAATAATACTAAGATAGCAGAAATAAAGTTAAATCCCGCTCCAAAGAACATTACTAAAAACTTTTGCCAAGGTTTCTTACCAGGTAATGTCCTTTCTCTTGGTAAGTCTTCCTCTTCTCCTTCTTCTCCTGCTAACTGACAAAAGCCTCCTATAGGAATGGCTCTTAAGGAATATTCTGTTTCACCTTTTTTAAAACTAAATAGTTTAGGCCCCATACCAAGAGCGAATTCATAAACATATATTCCTGTTAATTTAGCGAATAAGAAGTGGCCTCCTTCATGTATAAAAATAATTGAACCTAGTAATATTATGAATAATATTAATGTAACCATGTTGCCTCCTAAATTAATCCCATTACTAATATAAATGCTAA
>CAMMBO010000092.1 GCA_946494435.1 uncultured Mycoplasmatota bacterium | reverse complement strand
TCCTTAGCTTTCTTTAAAACAGTACTAACATCATATCCTTTACCAGACTGAGAAATAGCAATTACACAAGTATTAGATAAATCCATATTACTATCATAAACAGTAAATATAGAAGCATCTGCCATTTCTACAGGAATTTTTGTATGTAATTCTAAGAAAAACTTACCAAAGATACCTCCATGAGTAGATGTACCTCTTGCAACTATCATAAAGTTTTTAGGATTAAATTCTTTAATCTCTTTAGCGATAGCAGGTATTACATCTTTATTCTTTTCTATACAGGCTTCTAGTGCTGTAACTTCTCTTATTTCTTCTAACATTTTTGTATTATTCATTTAATCATCTCCCTACCTTAATTTTAACACAGTAATTTTTTTTAACAAGAAATAATAAGTAATAAGACACTTTCTTTACAAATATAATTTTAATGGGTGTTATATATGTTTAATAAATTTGATACGATTAGGCCTTATACAAAAGCTGAAACTTGTAGGAGTTTTCCGGTATATTATCCACCACAACATCAAGATATACAACCAGGTATGGAATACTTAATGAAACCACTTCCTGTTTTTGATGATTCTAATTATAGAGGTAGTGGTAAATTAAAAGATAAAGTTGCCATTATTACAGGAGGAGATTCTGGTATTGGTAGGGCGGTTGCTGTCTTCTTTGCTAAAGAAGGAGCAAAGCTTGTTTTAGTTTATTATAATGAAGAAAGGGATGCTAATGATACAAAAGATTATATTGAAAGGTTAGGCGGAGAAGTATTATTAATTCATGGTGATTTAAAGAATAAGGACTTTTCTAACTTTATTGTAAATGAGACACTAGACTGTTATGGTAAGATAGATATTTTAGTTAATAATGCAGGCGTTCAGTATTTTGCCGATAACCTAACAGATATTTCAAATGAACAGTTTGACTATACAATGAAGTCTAATATCTATTCTATGTTTTATTTAACTAAAGTGGTACTTCCTTATTTAGATAGTGGCTCTAGTATTATTAATACCACTTCTATTACGACTTATAATGGAGAAGGGGACTTAATTGATTATGTAACAAGTAAAGGAGCGATAGTTGGTTTTACAAGAGCACTTGCTACTAATCTTGCTCCTAAAAACATAAGAGTAAATGCCGTTGCCCCAGGACCATTTTGGACAGCCCTACAGCCTGCTAGTAGAAAGGCAAAAGATATTCCAACATTTGGTTCTACTGGTCCTATGAAACGAGCAGGGCAACCCTATGAGATAGCAGCTATCTATGTTTATTTAGCAAGTAATGATTCTAGCTATACAACAGGACAAGTAATTCATGTTAATGGCGGAGAGTATAAAGGATAAAAGATAAGCAATAGCTTATCTTTTATCATATTAAAAAGAATCTTGCGAAAATTTTAAAAAAACATTGACAAAAACGCATATTTTATAATAGAATCTATACAAAGGAAGTGAAAAATATGAAAAAGATTAATTTTCAACCAGGTTCTTTACCAATACTTACACTTATGAATGATATTTCAGAAGTAAGGAGAGGAGGCTTAGATTTACAACCTGATTATCAACGTAATTTTGTATGGAATGATGAATTTAAGGATAAATTATTATTAAGTTTAGCTAAACGGTACCCAATTGGTAATATAACAATTAGAAAGATGGATAATCCGAATTCAAAAGGAGCTAGACAAGAAGTAGTAGATGGTCAACAACGTTTAACAACAATTTACAACTTTATATCAAATGAATATGAAATAGGATATCAAACCTCAAAAGAAATCTTGGATGAAACATATGACTTATTTAGTAGTGATCCTTCAAAAGAGGTCCAAAAGGTATTTAAAAAATATAAAAATAATAAAAAGTTCAATTTAAATTATTCTAATATTCCAAATTCACTTAAAAGAATGATAGATGCTTTCCCTTTATCAGTTACATCTATTTCAGATGCAACTGATAACCAAGTAGCAGAATATTTTCGATTTGTTCAAAATCAAGAAAGATTAAGAGCTGGTGAAATATTAAATTCACTACCAGAGTCAATACTTGAAAAATATTTAATGAAGATTAATAATAAGGATAAATTATTAAAAGTATTAAACTTTCCAGACTCAAGAATGGAATTTGATAAAATTTTTTATAGTATAATAGGATTATTAGATAAAAAAATAAATTTTGGGGTTACTGATAATATTATTAAAAATTATGTATCAGAAAAAAAAGACGATTTATCTAAAGAAACGCTAATATATGTAAACAGAATGATTAATGGTTTAAATAAGATTAGTGAATTACCAGACCAACCTATAAATACTAATAAAAGATATTTAAAATTTCTTTTACTACTACTTGCTTTTGATTATATTGACATAAATAAGATAGAAAATGTTTTATATGAGTTAAATATAATAAATATAAAACTTTCATCATTTAATTCTGCTAAAAAAGATATAGTTAAAGAGACATTTAATGGAGAAGAAGAATTAATTGAGGATTATAGAAGTTTAGCATTAATAAGTAAAGGTGCTCATCCATTTGAAAGAGTTAAAGAGAGAATGAAAATAGTAAAAAAGATAATTGAATCAGCTAATAAAAGTTTAAATGATAATGATATAGATACAATTCTAGTTGCAGCAGAGGAAAAGGGCTTTACTGAAGTGTTTTTGAAAGAAAATTGTTGGTATGCTGTAGCCATTAGTACGATGATGATAAATAAAATAAAATATATAGCTGTTTATCAAAAAAGACCTATTAAAGCTGTTACTTATTATGCTGAAGTTGATAGAATAGAGCCATATAAAGATACTGGTAAATATATTATATATTTTAAGAAAAAAGCTAAAAAAACCCCTAGAGCTATACCACTTAATCCTAAAAATCCAAATAGAACTCCTCAAGGTAGAGTTTATACTAATATAAGTAAAATTTTAAATGCAACTAGTAAGACAACAGTAGACGATTTATTTTAGTAAAAAAGCTAACTAACTAGCTTTTTTCTTTGCAATTAAAACAATTTCTGTAGGGAAGATATTACCACCATAATACCTTAAATAAAAGTTATAATTTTTATTGATACTCTTAATTAATTTAGGTATTCTAATTAAATCATTAAAGCCATGATAAATAGATATTAATAGAGTA
>CAMMBO010000091.1 GCA_946494435.1 uncultured Mycoplasmatota bacterium | reverse complement strand
GATATTTTAATAATTGGTGGAGGTATTACAGGATGTAGTACCTTTTATCAGTTTAGGGATGATAATAGAAAAATAGCTTTGGTAGAAAAAAATAGAATAGGTAGTGGAGCCTCTAGTAGAAGTAGTGCGAAAATAACTTTTTTACAAGAAGATATTTATACTAGACTTAATAATATTTTTGGAAGAGATAAAAGCTATTTATATTATCGTAGTCAAAAAGAGGCTTTAAAGATAGTTAGCGATATTGTAAAAAATGAGAATATTGACTGTGATTTTAAGAGAAGTAAATCTTATTTATATACATTAGATTCTTTAAATGTTAAGAAGATTGATAAAGAAAGAAATATTGTTTCATCTTTTGGGGAAAAGACTACTCCTATTAAGAAATTACCTAATGGAATGAGGGTAGAAGCTGGTTTTTATGTTAATGATACATATATCTTTCATCCTTTAAAATTTATAAAAGAAATAGTTAAGAAATCTATTAGTCTTAATCATAGAGTTTATGAAAATACAAAGATAATTAAAATAGAAAAAGAGGATAATTATTTTAAATGCTATACTGAAAAGAATATTATTAAGGCTAAAAGAATAGTTCTTGCTCTTCATTACCCTTACTTTTTATTACCTTATTTAATGCCTTTGAAGTGTTATTTGGAGAAGTCTTTCTTAGTTTGTTCAAGTGTTAAAAATAGTTATGACTTTAATGCTATTAATATAGAGAAACCTTTAAAATCTATGAGATATTATAATAATTACTTATTAACGGTGTCATCTTCTACTAATTTAGCCTTTGCCTCTAATAGTAGAATGATGTTAGATGATTTAGAGGATAGTACTGGTATTACTAATTATGATTATGTTTGGAGTAATTATGATTTAATGACATTAGACCATCTTCCTTTAATAGGGTTTATTGATGATAATTTAATACTATCTACTGGTTATAACACTTGGGGTAACTCTAATGGTATACTTGCTAGTACTATTATAAAAGACTTAATTAATAATAAATATAATATCTATAAAGAGTTGTTTGACCCTAGAAGAGCTTTTAATAAACAGAAACTAATTAATTATCCTCTAAATATCTTTAGTAATATTTATAGTTTTATAGATAGTAAAGTCAATAAAAATAAAACTTTCTATAATGGTAATCCTAGATTTACAAGAATAAATGGAAATGCCGTTGCTATTTATAAAGATGATAAAGGTAAGGACCATATTGTCTATAATAAATGTCCTCATTTAAAATGTAGTTTGGTCTTTAACGAAGTTGAAAAGACTTGGGACTGTCCTTGTCATGGTTCTAGATTTGATTTAGATGGTAAATGTATTATGGGACCTAGTAACTATGATATAGGGTATAAATAATTTAATATTTATGTTATACTAAAGTAGTAAAGGATTGATAAGAATGAATGATGGAATTATTAGAAAAAGTAAAGTTAGTATATTAAAAAGTTATGGAGAAAATTTTACGGAAAAAGAATATATTACTAATCCTGCTATTGGAAGAGAAGAAGAGATTAAACAGTTAGTCTTAATATTACTTACACCTGAGAAATCTGCTATATTAACAGGTAAACCTGGTGTTGGTAAAACGGCTATTGTTGAAGGACTTGCTTATCGGATTCAGTTAGGTAATGTTCCTGATGCTTTAAAAGGTTATCAAATTATTAAAGTTAATACATCAGCATTACTTGGAACTGACCCAGATACAGGAGAAAG
The DNA here is from genome assembly GCA_946494435.1 of uncultured Mycoplasmatota bacterium. Next base: position 1,430 of record CAMMBO010000091.1, on the reverse strand, counting down.
TAAAATACAGATACTTTTAGATGAGTTAAAAGAATATACTAACTTAATATTATTTATAGATGAGATTCATACTTTAATGGGAAGTAAGGGTGAGTCTCTTGACTTTGCTAATATGTTTAAACCAGGTCTTGATAGAGGAGATATTAAAGTTATTGGGGCGACTACTAGTGAAGAGTATGAAAGATATATTTTAAGAGATAAAGCCTTTGTTAGACGTTTTCAAAAGGTAGAAGTATTAGAGCCTACAAGAGAACAGACTATTGCTATTTGTATGGGAACACTTCCTAAAATAGAGAAGAAAACAGGAGCTAAATTAATGTATGACCCTTATGTTAAGCAAAAGATTATGGCTTTTCTTACTGACCTTACTAGTGAATATAGAAGAATATATGAGATAGGTTCAAGATACCCTGATGTAACCTTAACAATATTACAACAAGCTTTTTCTTATGCTATTTATAATAATAGACATGAAGTAAATATCTTTGATATTGAAAAAGCGATAGAAAATACTAAGAATGTTTATCCTGATGTTATTAAGAAAGAATTACCTAGATTTAAAGAAGAGTTTAAACAAGAAATAGCGGATGGACTAGATAGAGGACTTTCCCATGCTTAAATCTATAGCATATTATCTTAGATTACTCTCTGTAGTTTTCTTTGTTATATTTGTATGTTTACTTTTAGAGGTTATATTTAATTGTGGAGCTTTTGGTATATCTTTTCTTGCTATGTGTAGTTTATTTGTCTTGATAAATATATTTACATTGATAAGTAGAAAAGATATTTATAAAGAATTAGTTAGTTATAACCTTATATCATTTGCACTTACTTTTTATTTAGGAATAATAGTAGTTAAATTATACACTGATTATAGAGCACATAGTATGATGTATATGATAAATTATGATTATTTTAAGACTAATTTTATTATTATAGATTTAGTCATATTGGGAATTATTTTAAATACTTTATTTATCTATTTTGTGGACATAAAAAAAGAAGACTAGCTGCCTTCTTTTATTTTATATCAATAAGTTTTTTATTTTCATTTTCATCAATTTTTGGAATAGAAATACTTAATGTACCATTATCGAATTTAGCTTCAATAGCATCTTCTTTAATATCTCCTAGATAGAAACTTCTAGAATATTTACCATAACTTCTTTCACGACGTAGATATTTTTTATCTTCATCTTTATCTTCTTCATTAGATGATTTTTCAGCAGTTATAACTAAGTTTCCTTTGTTACATTCTACTTTAATTTCATCTTTCTTAAACCCAGGTAAATCCATCTCTACATGATATGTGTTATCTTTTTCATAGATATCACAATTCATCATCTTACTTCCTTCATTTCCAAATAATTGATCAAATGCATTATCAAAATAAAATCTTGTTGGTAACATATATTATCACTTTCCTTTCT
>CAMMBO010000090.1 GCA_946494435.1 uncultured Mycoplasmatota bacterium | reverse complement strand
AATTCATAATGACTTTCTGTTTTCTTAGGACTTCTTTTAGTAGCAGAATCAAAGTTTATTAAGTGACCTCCATCTTTATCAATCAAACTATTAGATAAAGCGATATCATTTAAAAAGAAACCTTTATTATGTAATTCTTTTAACTGTCTAGTACAATCAATTGAAGCTTTTAATCTTTCCTTATGTGTAAACATATCTCTATTAACAATATAATCAAAAGTATGAGAATGAGAATAGTAAGGCATGATAAAACCTTGTAATTTATTATCAACGCTATATTCATCAATAGGATAACCACTACCTTGAATTTTCTTATTACCAATTAATTCTCTTATAGTAGATTCTTTTTCTTTTGTTAAATTATTTATAACTTTAATAACTGTCCCATTAGGAAAGAGTCTTATGAGTGGCAAGATAACCAAATGAACCTTCCATATTAGGGAGCTTCTTAATAAAACAAGCTTCTCTAAAACTTATATTCATAGTATAGCCCCTTTCTAAAAGTAATATATAAAATACCACAAAATTAAAGAAAAATCAAGGTTATGCTTTCCTTAAGGAGAATTTTACTGTATAATAAAGCTTAGAAAGAAAGGGATTAATATGATTAGTAAACCAAAAGGAACAGTTGATTTAACTGATAAGAGAGCAAGAACTTGGAAATATGTAGAAGAAGTAATTGATTCTGTAATGGAAAAATATAACTATAATTATATTAGAACTCCTATATTTGAATCTACTGAATTATTTCATAGAGGAATAGGAGATTCTACTGATATAGTTACTAAAGAAACATATGACTTTAAAGATAGAGGAGATAGATCTATTACCTTAAGACCAGAAGGAACGGCAGGAGTAGTTAGAAGTTATATAGAAAATAAAATGTATGGTACTCATAACTTACCTGTTAAAGTATATTATAATGGAACAATGTATCGTTATGAAAGACCACAAAAGGGAAGATATAGAGAGCTTAGTCAATATGGAGTAGAGGTTCTAGGAAGTAGTGACCCTATGATGGATGCTGAAGTTATTTCTCTTGCTTACAATATCAATAAAATGTTAGGACTAACAGATACTATAGTACATATTAATAGTATAGGAGATAAAGAGTCTCGTGATAAATATAGAGAAGCTTTAAAAAACTATTTTAAACCTCATTTAGACGACTTATGTGATGATTGTAAGGAAAGGTTTGATAAGAACCCTTTAAGGATTATAGACTGTAAAGTAGATAGTAATAAAGACTACTTTAAAGATGCTCCTAATATATTAGATTATCTTAGTGTTGAAAGTAAGGAACACTTTGATAAGGTGTGCGAGTATCTTGACTTATTAGAAGTTAAATATGAAATAGACCCTAAGATAGTTAGAGGACTTGACTATTATAATCATACTGTTTTTGAACTAGTGACAGAAAACAATAATCTTGCTTTAGGTGGTGGAGGAAGATATGATAACTTAGTTAGTATGCTAGGTGGACCAGAAACACCATGTGTAGGTTATGCTGTTGGACTTGATAGATTGGTTGAAGAGATAATAGAAAGAGATATAGAAAACGTTAGAGATGATATAGATGCTTTCATTATGTATGTTAATGAAGATGAAAAGAAAAACGCTATCTACCTTGCTAATGAACTTAGAATGTCAGGCTTTGTAGTAGAAACAGAGTATACAGGAAGAAGCTTAAAGAGTCAGTTTAAAAGAGCAGATTACTTTAATAGTAAATATTTAATACTACTTAACAGTGATGACTTAAACGAAGGCTTAATTACTATTAAGAATAATAAGACTAAAGAAGAAGAAAAGATTATGATGGAATATATTATCTATTACTTTGATGAACATATAAGTGATGATAACTTGCCTATAGAAGCAGATTTTCATAATCATGAAGAAGGATGTGACTGTGATGAATAAGATATTTTTTAAAGACTTAGAAAATTATTTTGATAAAGAAATAGAACTTAGTGGTTTTGTTGAAAATATTAGAAATATTAAATGGGTACAGTTCTTAGTACTTAGAGACTCTACTGGGAAGATTCAAGTAACTATTGAAAAGAGCGATGAAAAGAATGCTGAGATGGTAGAGTTAGTTAATAACTTAACTGTAGAATCTACTATTAAAGTAACAGGTACTCTAAAGAAAAATGAAAATGTTAGATTGAGAGGAATGGAGTTTATTCCTACGAAAATAGAAGTTACAAGTAAAAGTGATGCTGAACTACCTATTAATATTCATGATAAAGATGCTCAATTACTTGACCAAAGACTAGATTATCGTTGGTTGGACTTAAGGAATGAGTACAATTTTAATATCTTTAAGATTCAAAGTGATATGGTTAAATATATGCGTGAGTTTATGTGTTCTCATGACTTTACAGAAATCCATACCCCTAAACTAATAGGAGCGGCCAGTGAGAGTGGGGCAGATGTCTTTGAAGTAAAATACTTTGATAGAAAAGCATATCTTGCTCAGTCACCTCAATTTTATAAACAAATGGCTATCGCTAGTGGTTATGATAGAGTCTTTGAAGTTGCCCCTGTTTTCCGTGCTGAAAACTCTAATACTTCAAGACACACAACAGAGTTTACTGGTTTCGACGTAGAGTTTGCCTATATTGACTCTTATCGCGATGTTATGGATTTTGAAGAAGAATTATTAACTTATACTTTAGAAAAGTTAAATGAAAAGTATGGCGAATTAGTTAAAAATCTTTATGGAAAAGAAATAGTTGTTCCTAAAGAGAAGTTTCCAAGAGTAAAATTAGCAGATTTATATGATGAACTTGAAAAAAGATATGACTATAAAGTAGATGAAAGTGAAAAAAATGATTTAACTACTGAAGCAGAGAGACTAAGTTATCGTTATGCAATGGATGAGTTTAACTCAGAGTTTATCTTTGTTACAGATTATCCTAAAGAAAAACGTGCTTTCTATCATATGCGTAAAGATGGTATTCCTGAAGGTTATGATTTAATTTATCGTGGTGTTGAAATAACTACAGGAGCAGAACGTGAGCATAGATATGATGTTTTAGTTAAACAAGCCAAAGAAAAAGGTCTTGATAAAGATGTAGAGTTCTATTTAGAGTTCTTTAAATATGGATGTCCTCCTCATGGTGGCTTTGGTCTAGGAGTAGATAGACTTACTATGTTAGTATTAGGATTACCTAGTGTTAAAGAGTC
>CAMMBO010000089.1 GCA_946494435.1 uncultured Mycoplasmatota bacterium | reverse complement strand
AAGGTGTATCCTTTGTTATATTTAAGAAGACTTCTAAATAATAGAGGTCTTTTTGATTGTTATGCTTCTTTTAGACTGTTTTCATTCAATAAAAAGTCATATAAACTCATATAAATTATTCCATCCTCATCTTGCCATTTAATAAAATGATCATAAACAATAACTATTTTTTTGAAATTATCACCTACATTTAAAAGTGATTGTACTTCTTGTTCTTTTTTATTGTTATCTTCAATACTATATGCAGATTGAATGTAATACTTATCGCTACCTTTGTTAGCGACAAAATCAACTTCAAGTTGTTTATAATCCTTTTTCCCATTTTTGATACTTCTTTTTTCTACAAGTCCAACATCAACATTAAAACCTCTTCTTCTAAGTTCAATATATATTATATTTTCCATTATATGTGTTCTTTCTAATTGTCTAAAATTAATTAAACTGTTTCTAATACCTATATCTACAAAATAATATTTAGATGGAGTTTCAATATATTTTTTCCCCTTTACATCAAATCTTTTAGATTTCTCAATTAAGAAAGCTTCTTCTAAATATTTTAAGTATAAAGATATTGTTTTATTTGTAATACTTTTATTTCCTTTACTTACAAATGTATTATATAGTTTAGTTGGATTAGTAAGAGAACCTATACTTGAAGATATTATTTCAATTAAAGTTTTTAACTCATCATCATTTCGTATATCATTTCTTTCAACTACATCATTGATATATACATTATCTTTCTGATAATTTAAATAATCAATTTTTTCTTCTCTTGTCTTAAAAGTAGTAATTAAAGGAAGCCCTCCATAGTTTATATACTCATCTAAGCCTTTTACTTCATTATCATCATAAACTGACATAAACTCAGAAAAACTTAAAGGGTAAACTTTTACTTCATCTCCGCGGCCTCTAAATTCAGTAATTATATCACTTGATAGAAACTTAGAATTACTTCCTGTTACATATACATCGAGATTTGGTTTTCTCAAGAAACCATTTAAAACACTTTCAAAATTATCTACTTTTTGGATTTCATCTAAAATAATATAATAAGTTTTATCATCAATAACTTTATTTATAACATATTCGTAAAGTTTTTTCGGATTAGTGTATTCTTCATTTTCAATAGAATCTAATTCTAATTTTATAATATGTTTTTCATCGACACCATTTTCTAATAAATAATTCTTAAAAATAGGATCAAGTAAATATGATTTACCACATCTTCTTATACCTGTAACTATTTTTATAAGATGATTTTCTTTTTTAGTTATTAGCTTGTTTAAATAATAATTTCTTTCAATTTCCATAGCAATTCTCCTTTATAAGTTATTAATAGTATATACTAAAATATGGTATTTATCAATAGATATTCCAAAAAAACTGGAAATGGACAGTCCTTTTGGAATAGAATTGTGTTTGGACTTCTAAATAATAGAGGTCTTTTTGGTTATATTAATAATAGAAAGGCAGTGACTAAAAATGAATATATTAATAACTGGTTCTAGAAGTAATATTGGATATAGTCTTGGTAAGGCTCTTGCATTACGCGGTCATATTGTTTATGCAGGATGTAAGACTTTATTAGAAAAGAATGCTTTAGAAGAGAAAATTAATCATGAGAAGATTATTATGTTTCCTGTAGTATTAAATTTATTAGATAGTGATTTTGATATAGATAAACTTAATATAGACTGTTTAATATTGCATGCTTCTATTGGTAATGGAGGTAGTATCTTAGAACTATCTAATGAAAGATTTAATGAAGTAATTGATGTTAATATTAAAGGTAATTTTAGACTATTACAGAAGTATTTAAGATACTGTTATTATCATAAAAGACATGGTAAAGTCTTTATAACCTCATCCCTTGCGGTGTTTTATCCTTTACCATATTTATCTACTTATACATCAAGTAAATTATACTTAGTTAGTCTTGCAAATACGTTAAAGTTAGAACTCTTATATCAAGGTCTTGATGTAAGTATCTCTTTAATACTTCCAGGAGCCTATTATACAGGCTTTAATGATTTGATGATAGATAATAAATCTAAAGATGAATATATCGTTAAAGATAAGGCTCTTGTAATGACTAAATACCAAAAGATAATATTTAGTCTATTAGAAGAGATTGATTATAGTGACTTAGTTAAAGAAGTAGTTAGAGAGATAGAGAAAGATAAACCTAAATTTATTATAAGTAGACCATTTAGCCAAAAAATATTTACAAAACTATATGTCTTAATTAAAACTTTTATAGTATAATAGAGTGTATGTAAAAGAGGGATGTATATGGATACTAAGACATATTTAAATAATATAAGAGATAAGAATGATGATAATAGTCTTAAATATGATAAGATGATTAGTGAAATACCTTATATTACTAATCCTAAAGATTTAGAGAAATTAAAAGAAATACTTAAGGAGTTAAAAACTGAAAATAAAGATTTATATGACTATATTATCTCTTTATTAAAAACTACTGATGATTTAAATGAATTATTTCTTCTATATAAAGAGTATAAAGAAGCAAAGTTAAGAGAAGAAGTACTAGATAATGAGGTTAGGGCTAAGGATATAGAGTTCAGTAACATTAAAGAAGATTTAAGTGATAAAGAAGATGATTTAAAAGACTTTGATAAAGTTGCTAAAGACCTTAAATCTACTGGTAAGATTCTTGATGATTTAAGTTCTACTACTAGTATTAACTTAGATAGAACATTTAACGATTTAGAAAAAGAAGATGCTAAAAAATTAGGTTTTGGTACTAAAGCATTACTTGCCTTAGGTAGTTTTCTTGCTTTTAAAAATAATCATAATATTGTAGGAACATTACTTGCAACATATCTTTCTTATAAAGTCTTAAGTGAGTTATCATCTTCTAATAAAAATAATTATATAGATTTATGTAATGAATATATAGATAGTTTAGAGACTTATAAAGATAATGCTCTAGAAATAGAGAAAAACTTATTAAGTAACCTAGATAATATTGAAAAAGTAGAAAGTGATTTAAAGACTAAATATAAAGCTTATCTAAGAGAAAGTGAATTTAAAAGAATCTTTAAAATAATAAATGATATTAAAGATACTGTTAAATATAGTCTCAAAGACATAGATAAAACTAAAGATGATATAGATAGAAGTATAGATAATGGTAAAGCGAAAGTAAAGGTAATGGAAGGGTAATTTTTCTGTGATTTATCAGGGAAAATGTTACAAAAATAGTAAAGGTAATGGAAGGGTAATTTTTCATTGAATTATATAATTTATTATGGTAGTATAAAACTACATTGATGTATCGATAGTGTGAAAAGTTTTATGGAAAACTAGACATACTAGATGAAAATGATATTGA
>CAMMBO010000088.1 GCA_946494435.1 uncultured Mycoplasmatota bacterium | reverse complement strand
ATAATAAAAACGATTATGCAAGATGAAGTTCCTGATAATGTAGATAAGATGTTTTAAATTTTTAAAAAAAGTATGAATTTTGTAAATTGACCCTATTTTTGGAGGTCAATTTTTGATTTTCCCCTAGGGAATTTACTAAATTCAGGGCAAATTTTTCTCGAATTTACAAAATTCACTTTTTGCATTCATTTTCTTTATATGTTAGAGTTGTAGACATCTACGTAGAAATATTAATATTTGATTGGAGGAATTATATATGAATGATGAAATAATAAAGTTTAAAAAGGGGAAAACTTTAATAATGATTGCAGAGGGTGACCCTTTAGAAAAGGCAGGAAAAGCTAGCAAAGACACCAATAGAAGTGACTATACTGAACCCAGTGATGATAAAGTTAAGGAAGCATTAGATAGCTTAAAAGCAGATGGTATAGAAGATCTTTATCTATATTGTAGAAAAACTACTACAAATAATTGTAATGAGCCAAAATTAGATAAAGCTTCTTATACGGAAGGACTTGATAGAGGTATTGATATTGGTCTTGATTTAGGCGCTAAAGAAAAAAGAGTATCTATTGCCAAGGCTATGATTGAAGATGATTTATCACTTAACAAAGTTGTTAAATATACGGGTTTAACTTTAGAAGAAATAGATGATTTAGTTTCACTTTAATAGAGGCTTCTAATGAAAATTTTCAAAAGAAAACTTAATAAATCTGAATATTTAAGTATTGAAGAAATAAAATCGCAATATTATGAGAAAGGCTATGATGATGGAATAAGTGATGGAGACTATGATGCTAGAATAGATATTGCTAAGTCACTTCTTAAGACTAAGCTTGCAAAAAATGAGATAATTAAAATTACAGGTATTAGTCCCCAGGTATTAAAAGACTTAAATTCGTAAGACAACTTTTAATTAAAGCTTTTATAGTCTTTATAATATACTTTTTATTAACATCATCTAGTTTATAAATAGCGATTAAGATATTAGGAAGTTTAACTATAAAGTTCTTAGATATTTCATCTAGAGTTGTTAAGTTAGTTGATTTTAGCACTGTAAAAAGAGAGTCTATAAAGATTTCTCTTTCTTTTTTTGATAGACTGCTTAAAAAGTCATTTATAACTTTATTAGTAAAAACTGTACCATCTGATAGTTTTTTTAAGATTATAAAATTATTTTCATTAATAAGCCAAGAGAAAGGGTCATGTTCTAAGATACCTCTTGCACTACTTTTAATTATTTTATAGTTTTCATTAGTATATAAAAGCATACCAATAATAGATGAAGAGGGAACTATTTTCTCTATTTTGTCTTTAATATTTTGATAGTTTGATGTAGTTAAAAACTCTTTAATAAATCCTGGGCCATCATGAGAGTATATCTTTATTATTCTAGTAGATAAATTATTAGATAGATTACATCCTGCATAGACAGCAAGGTTACCTCCTTTAGAGTGCCCTCCTATATAGAACTTTCTTGGTATTAGTTTAGTTACTTTCTCTACATAGTTTAAGGCTTCTTTTTGGGCAGGGACTGGTAACATAAAGGCCATATTAAAGTCTTCTTTCCAGCCTGTAAGGGTAGAATCTGTTCCTCTAAAAGAGATATACATAGTGTTATTCGGAAGTAAGAAAGTAACAGCAGAGAATTGTTTTTCTATTAAATCATTAGTATCTTCTACATAAAAGCATGACTCAATATCTTTATAACGATTACTTGTTACTACTCTTTTAATAAACTCCCTATTCTTTTCTACTTTTGTGGTCTTAGATATATCTAAATCTTTTAACCTTTTTAAAGTATTAGGAAAATGAAAATAAGATAGATATGCTAGTATTAGGCTATCTATATCATTAAAAGAAGATTCTTTAAAAGTTTTATTATTATCTTGTAAATAATCTAAAAAGTTTTTCAAAATTACTCCTTTCTTTCATAAAAACAAATTTTATGAATAATATTTATTAGAATAAAAGAAGAAAGAAGGCTGTGATGTTTATGGAAAAAACGGAAATCATTAAGAATATTGCTTTAAGAAGTGGTGGTGATATTTATTTAGGAGTTGTTGGGGCAGTTAGAACTGGGAAAAGTACTTTTATTAAGAGAATGGTGGAAACTTTAGTAGTTCCTTATATTGAAGATGAGTATGAAAAGAAAAGAACACTAGATGAGATTCCTCAAAGTGCTCAGGGTAAGACTATTATGACAACAGAGCCTAAGTTTATTCCTAATCAAGCTGCTAAAGTTAATATTGATGATTTTAGTTGTAATATTAGATTGGTTGATTGTGTTGGGTATGTTATTCCTAATGCTAAAGGGGCAAGTGATGATAATGGTCCAAGGATGGTTAAGACTCCTTGGTATGATGAAGAGATTCCTTTTGTAGAGGCTGCAGAAGTTGGTACTGAAAAAGTTATTAAAGACCATTCTACGATTGGTATTGTGGTTACGACTGATGGTTCTATTGGAGAGTTTAATAGAAGTGACTATTTGGAGGCAGAAGAGCGAGTTATTGAAGAGTTAAAGGCAATTGGTAAACCTTTTATTGTTATACTTAACACGACTCACCCTACTCTACCTGAAACGGAAAGACTTGCGGAATCTATTAAAGAAGCACACAATGTTCCTGTTTTACCTATTAATGTAGAGGCTATGAACGAAAGAGAAATGATTAGTATTTTAAGAGAAGCTTTATATGAATTTCCTGTCTTAGAAGTTAAAGTTAATATGCCTGAGTGGATTGCCATATTAAATGCTAATAATCCTATTAAACGTAAATATATTGATGTTATCAGAGAAAGTGTTATGGAAGTTGATAAGTTAAGAGATATTGAAAAGATTACTGACCACTTTAGAAGTAATGATGTAATAGAGAAAGCTTATTTATCTGATGTTTCACCTGCTACTGGTATTGTTACTATTAATTTAGAGGCACCTAGTTCACTATATAGTGATGTCTTAAGAGATATTATTAAGATAGATGTTACTAGTAAAGCGGGATTATTATCGTTATTCCAAGACTATGAAGAAGCGAAGAGTGAGTATGACCAGATTAAATATGCTTTAAAAATGGTTAAACAGACTGGTTATGGTGTTGCTACTCCAACGTTAGCTGATATGAAACTTGATACTCCTGAGATTATTAAACAAGGTCCTAGATATGGAATAAAGCTAAAGGCCGTGGCAAGTTCGATACATATGATAAGAGTCGATGTTAATTCTACTTTTGAACCGATTATAGGTAGTGAAGTACAAAGTAAAGAGCTAATTGATTACTTAATGAGAGATTATGAAAATAATCCTAGTGAGATATGGAAAAGTGAAATATTTGGTAGAAGTTTAGATAATATTGTTCAAGAAGGAATACAAGC
>CAMMBO010000087.1 GCA_946494435.1 uncultured Mycoplasmatota bacterium | reverse complement strand
TAGACCTTATTTAGGAAGTAGTCCTAATATTATTTGTTTTAATACAAGACCAGTTGCTTTCTATACTAGGAATGGTAATATCTTTAGTACTACTTATACATTAAATGGAACTACTAATACTTCATCTGTTTTTAGAGTGGAGTCAGTAGATGATTGCTGTGTTAAATGTCGTATTTTAAGACCTAATCCTGATACTACTGATATAAATAGAACATACCTATCTACTAATGAGTTTATAACTATTAATTTAGATTGTATCTGTGTTGTTAGTTGTTTAGATGATATTATTATTGATAATTTATAAAAGGAGGATAATTTATGTGTGATGATAAAAGTTGCTTAACATCCATATTAGAGACTATTCTTTGTTTACAAAATGCTAAAGATGACGGCTGTGAAGTCCTAGGATGTGATAAGCCTTATTTAGGTCCTACTCCTAGTTTAGTGTGCTATAACACAAGACCAATAAACTTATATAATTGTACAACTGGAGATGTTTGGGCTTTTCCTTATACTCTTGGAACAGTTAATGGAACTTCATCTATCTTTAGACTTGAAAACTTAGAAGGAAATTGTTGTACTTGTAGAGTTTTAGCACAGAACCCTGATACTAGTAGTAGTGAACCTTATGTTTTAACTAGTACATTCTTTACGATTAATCTAGATTGTGTCTCTGCTATTAGATGTTTACCTGATGTCTTTATAAGTGGTGTTTAATAAAAAAATAAGTCCATCTTTATTCTGATGGGCTTTTTATTTCTAGTGAAGTAATTGTCGATATAGGAATTACTTCATTATCTAATGTTATGATAGAATCATTTCTTTTTAAGGCTAGATAGGTATTAACGGTTTTATTAGAGAAAGTAATTTCGACAGGAATATTAAAAGCATAGCCTTTAGTCTTAAATATTTTATTTATTTTCTCTTCTATTGATAAGTTATTATCAATAGTTTTTTTAATTTCTTTAGGTTTTATTTTATTAGTTACTTTCTCATAGTAATATTTTTGATTAGTATCTTTTATATTATTACTCACTTTAAAAATTGGTGGTAATTGTTTCATAGTTTTCCCTCCTGTTACATTTTATGTATTTTATATAATAAAATGTACTATTTTTTGATATAATAGTAATGACTTGATGCGAAAGGACGTGATAATTTGCGAAAAAGGCAGAAAATTGATTTAACTATTGTTATACCTATTGTCTTGTTTTTTATTATAAGTATTACTACTATATATAGTGCGATGACTTATCTTTCTCCTGATAATGGGAACTTGGCTTTAAAACAAGCGATATGGTATTTAGTAGGAGTTGTTATAATTGTAATACTTTTTAAGCTTAAAAATGATTATCTTTATAGGAATGCTTGGTTTTTCTATATTATAGGAAATATTTTACTAGTATCTCTATTACTCTTTGCACCGTCTATAAATAATAGTAAGTGTTGGTTTGTTATTCCTTATATTGGTAGTTTCCAGCCAAGTGAATTTATGAAGATTTTTATTATGTTAGTCCTTGCTGTGATGATATCTAATTTTAGAGAGACAACAGACCATCCTAGTATTAAAGAAGAGTTTATCTTTATTATAAAGACTTTAATAGTTGTGTTAATTCCTAGTGTTTTAACATTCTTAGAGCCTGATACTGGCTCTGTTATGATTTATTTTATAATTTATTTCTGTATGATGTTTACATCAGGAATTAGGCTTAGATGGTTTGTTATTTTAGGAGTTATAATTGCTATTATGCTAAGTTTAGTGTTAGGATGTTATTTCTTAAATGAAGATTTATTTGTAAGTATCTTTGGTACTGATTTATATTATAGATTTGATAGAATTTTGGATTGGCAAAATGGTAGTGGATTACAACTTGAAAATGCCCTAGCGGCGATTGGTTCTGCAGGAGTGTTTGGACATGGATTTAATCAGACTCCAATATATTTCCCAGAGTCTGGTACTGACTTTATCTTTGCTGTTTATGCTTCTAACTTTGGACTTTTAGGAGCGATAGTTTTAATTGCAATTATCATTTTCTTTGATACAAGATTAATTAATATGGCAACTAAAAAGATAGCTTCAAGGGATAAATTTGTCCTAGCGGGTATTATTGGAATGCTTGTATTTCAACAAGTACAAAATATAGGAATGACAGTTGGACTCTTACCTATTACAGGAATCACATTACCATTTATTAGTTATGGTGGTAGTAGTTTATTATCTTATTTAATATTAGTTGGTATTATTTTAAATATAGGTAATGAAAAAGAAAGAGAATATAATATTTAAAAAAGAAGAACTATAGACTAATCTTCTTTTTTTAATACTTCTTCATATACTTCTTTTAACTGTTTACCTACTGTCTTTATATCACAAGCTTCTGCTATCTTTCTAGCACCTTTACTTACACTTTTTAACTCGCCATTAAAAAACTTTTTTATTTTCTTTTCAAATTCATCGATATCTTTCGCTTTATAAACATTAACGCCATCTGTTAGATAATTAAAGATTGGGATATCTCTTATTATAGTATTAGTTTCCATGGCACAGGCTTCAATAATAGGAATACCTTCAGTCTCTTCAAAAGTTGGGAATAAATATAAATCACATCCTCCTAGGGCTTCTCTTATCAACTCCCCTGGTACATGACCTGGAAACTTAATATTAGGTAAGTCTTTGGCATCTTTTAAAGCTTTTTTAACATCACTAGTCGCAGCAGCGATAGGACTTGAACCAAACCAAATAAACTTATATTCAGGTAGACGTTTGGCGAGTTCTACAAAGTCAACTATTCCTTTTCTTCTACTGTATATTCCTATACCTACTATTACCTTATCATCTTTTTTATAACCATATCTTTTACGAAAAGAGTCTTTATAAGATTTATCAGGCTTAAAGAAGTCTAATTCTAAACCATTAGAAATAGCGACTATTTTCTTATTTTCTAGTCCTTTATAATGCTCTAAGATATTTTTAGAATATTCTGTAGGGGTTACGATAATATCTCCATAGCGATAGCATTTAATTAACCACTGCTTAAAAATTTTACTAGTTAAATGTCCAAATATAAATCCGTCTTTATAATCTTCTTCTGTTGAATGGGCATGATAAACTATTTTTATGCCTTTCTTTTTTAGTTTTCTGGCAAGAAAATATGACTTGAAAAAATATGTATTAATATGAGCGATATCATAATTATCATTTATATCAGTAGTATAAGGAATATGCTCTAACTCTAAAGCTTTCATTTGATGCTGTATTGCTTTACCTAGGCCACTTACTCCTATTACTTTTAATCCTTCTGCATATAATAAAACTTTCATCTGCTTCACTCCTTGCTACAATAATAACATATATTTTTTTACAAATAAATATTGACAAGCGTTTTTTTACTGTGATATAA
>CAMMBO010000086.1 GCA_946494435.1 uncultured Mycoplasmatota bacterium | reverse complement strand
TTTGTTTTGTAAATACTTATGAAAAAAGCGGACATTTTGTTTTATTAATCACACACTTGTCAAACATTTTATTCTGTTTTTGCCTATTTTTTTACTTTAGTTATACCTATTTTATTAGTAGCAAAATCTTTTACCTCTTCAATATCAGTAGTAACATTATTAAATGGTAAAGATTCTAATATTACATCTTCATACTCCTTATATCTAGGATCAAGTATTGAAACAATACCTTTATCAGTAGAACTTCTAATTAATCTACCTACTCCTTGTTTTAGTTTAATAATCATCTCAGGTAAATACACTTCTCTAAAACCATCCCTAAAATGGCTTGCTTTTTCCTCTATAATAGGATTAACTACTGGGAAAGGTAACTTAGTAATAATAACATTTTCTAAGGCTTCTCCCTTTACGTCAATTCCTTCAAAGAATGAACCAGTTGCAAATAAAACAGATTGTTTATCCTCTTTAAATCTTTCTTTTAATGTATCAGCACTAACATCATCGGTTTGTAACATAATATTAAAATCATAATTATTCATAGTTACTTTTTGATAAACTCTTCTCATGTCTTCTTTAGAAGTAAATAACACTAAACTTCTTCCTTCAGTAATATTAATTAACTCATCTATTTTGCTAGCAAGAGTATCTAGATATAAATCACGATCCAAACTTTTTGGAGATAGACAATCATCACTTAAATATAAAAGAGCATTATTATCATAATCGAAAGGAGATTTACCAGGAAATTCTTTAATTATAGGAATACCATTTATTCTATCAAGACCTAAATTATTAGCAAAATAGCTATAATCACCGCTTCCAGTAGTCATAGTAGCAGAAGTAAATACTTTCCCATAAGTATTATTACCTAAAAGTCTAGAAGCTTCTTTATAAATATCTTTCCTAACATATTCTAATGTTATATGATCTTTAGTATTAGGAA
Source organism: uncultured Mycoplasmatota bacterium (assembly GCA_946494435.1). Next base: position 2,466 of record CAMMBO010000086.1, on the reverse strand, counting down.
GAAAAGATACCCAATAAATATTATTACTATTATCACTAACTAAATCTTTAAAAACATTAGCATAACTTTTCAATGTGTTAATAGAAGCAATAAGTCTTTTATCTAAATATTTATAATTAGTAGCATTATCAATAAATCTTGCAAGCATTTTATTTAGTTTATTTATTTCTTCTTTTAAAGGTAAAGATAAATCGAAACCACTTGTTTCTTCATCAAAAACTTCAATATTTTCTTTAGCATTTTTACGATACTTATACTTTGCCTTTGTACTTATCATTCTAAATACTTTATTTAAAGATTCAATAATAAGGTTATCTTCATAAGTATCAAGACTTTCATCTTCACTTATCATAAAATCAATTTTTAATATTAAAGCTTCTAAATAACTTTTAGAAATACTATTTTTATAAGAATTCCTAACTTTATCTTCTAAATTATGTGCTTCATCTACGACTAATATAGATGGATCTTGTAATATCAAATCATTATTATCTCTTTTTAATGATTCTACAAGTAAATCATGATTACAAATAACATACTTAGATCCAGGCCATTTTTTACGATTCAACATATACTCACAGCTATCTTTATATACACAATTATAACAATTAACATAATTAATATTTATTCTTTTCCAAATGTGACTAGGTATATCTTGATATTCTTCTTTATCAATATGTCCACTATTAACTTTCTTTTCTAGTTCTTTTAATTTTTCATCTTCTTCATGATGCCTAATATAATCATCAAGTCTTTTCTTACAAATAAAATTATTACGTCCCTTAGCAATAGTAACTGGAATATCTATACCAATCATTTTAGAAATATTTTCTATTTCTGTTTTTAACTGTTCTTGTAATGCAATAGAAGATGTAGAAATTAAAAATCCTTTAAAATTCTCATTATTCTTACTTGCATATAACAAAGGAACTAAATAGCCCCAAGACTTACCACTACCTACTTCAGCTTCCATCAATAATATTTCTTTATTTTTAATAGCATCTACTATATCTAAAGCCATAGTATGTTGTACAGAACGATATTCTAATGTTTCATTATCATGTAAATTTTCAAAAAAACTATCTACTTCTTCATATAATTTAGAATCATAATCAGTCTTTTTCTTCCATATACTACTCATAACCACTCCCCCTTTAAAGTAGCATTATTATACCATAATACAAGTAAAAAGTAAAGAAAAAACCGTTCTCTAATACCTAAATTTCTTCAAAGAATATTCTTTAACTATTTCCATATCATCTATTTTATCTAATCCTAGACTTTCTATAAATGTTTTATAATCATCATTACCTACTATATTAGAATCAGTAAATACTTTACCATATTTATTATTAGCAAATAAAGATGCTGATAAAGAGTAAATATCTTTCCTACCATATTTTATAGATATAGAATTTTTACTATTAGGCTGAAAATGAAAATAATATATATGTTTACTTCCCTTACCAATCATATCATATAAAATATTAGTATATTTTTTTAATAGCTTTTTTAAATATGTTAAATCATCACTCGTTTGATAAAAATCTAACTCTTTCCTAATATTACTTAAACTATTAAACAGTAATAAAATATCTTCTTTTAAAGTATTAATCACTTCTTTACTATATATTTTATAATTATTATCCCCACTCATATATTTACTTTTAATAAGAGTACCAAGTTTATCATAAAAGGTTTCAATTATATTAACAATTTCTTCTCCTAGCTCTTTATCTCCAATAATATAACTTATTTCATTAATTATAGACTTTAACATATTTTTAGTTATATAACCTTCATAAGAGTTACTAACTTTTTCTTTTAGAATAGATGCTTCATCTACTATTAAAAGAGAAGGATCTTTAAACATTGAATTATCTTTTCTTTTTAAAGATGCTACTAATAAATCATGTGTACATAGTACATATTTAGCACTAGGCCAACTTTTTCTATTTAAATAGTATTTACATTCATCTTTATATAGACACTTCTTACAACTTTCTCCATTTATATTAATATTAGTCCAAATCTCATTAGAAATATTAGGATAATCTTCTTTATCAATCATTTTCTCTTCTATTTTTCTACTTATCTCATTTAAAGTCTTATTTTCTTGGTGACTTCTAAGATATTTCTCTAATCTTTTCATACATACATAATTAACATGTCCTTTAGCAATGGTAACAGGGATATCTACGTTTATTAATTTAGATAGTTTATCTATTTCTTCTTTTAATTTGTTTTGTAGTGAAATGGTAGCAGTTGAAATGAGAAAACCTTTAAAAGATTCTTTATCTTTACTTGCATATAATAATGGTATTAAATAGCCATAATTATTATCATCTTTTTCTACTACTAAGATATTTTTATCTCTTAGGATATCTATAATATCTAAAGCAAGAGTCTCATCCTCTTCTTTAAGCTCATGTATATTAAAAAAACTCTCCACTTCATCATATATTT
>CAMMBO010000085.1 GCA_946494435.1 uncultured Mycoplasmatota bacterium | reverse complement strand
TTTTTTAACTTTACTAAATCCTAAACCTATACCTTTATCAATATTTTTACTATTAAACTTCTCAAGTCTTTCATAAATTAAATCTATATAATCATCTAAAGACATATTAACTAGTTTTCTTGCTGCAATTACTTTCATATCATTAAATACATTGTTAACATTATTTATAGTATCTTCAAATCCTTTTTCTAAAATAAAGTCACCACTATTAACATTAAACTCATCAAGACCAATATGAGTATTTTGATTATATAAAGATATTATCTTAGCAGTAATAACTTCTTCAATAACATCTTTATCATCTTCCTTAAACTCTTCAAAGTGATAATCAGGTTCAGGTACATAAATACCTAACTTTTCATCTAAATAACTTATACATCTAGCTTGATAATAGTAAGGAGTCATATAAATTTCTCTATTATACTTAGGACTACCATAATAAAGTAGGGGACTAACTACATCATCATTATTTTTACTAAGGATTTTTAAGTTGTCATATTCACTCTTTACTTTACCATATTCTAAATTAGGTTGTCCCATTAATAAAGTATATTTTTTATGCCCATTATCTAAGACATAAACAACTTCCATATGTCCCCAGTTTATAAACTTAATTCTTATGTTTTTACTATAATAATTAGGATAATTTTCCTTTAGATAATTAGCAAAGTCATTTTCAATAAATTCACTTGTTTTAATTACTTCTTCAATAGGCTGTTGTTCTGGACTAAGTTCATAATAAATAAAGTCATAATCATTAATACCTAAAGCTTCTTTTTCTTTCATAGTACTCCCTCCATGCTAGTTATTATAATGAAAAAAAGAGAAAATAGCAAACAAATTAGTGCCAAACAGATTAAAACTACTGAAAATTTACTCAGTAGTTTCTTTTAACTTCTCATTAATTATCTTTAAGTTATTATTAAGCCTCTCATCGTTTGGCTCTATTTTTAAAGCTTTCTCTAAGAATACCTTACTAATCTTTATTTCTCCTTTATTATAGTATGAAATACTTAATAAGTCATATGGAGTATAACCAAAACTAAACGTCTCATTTATATAGCTCTTAGTATGACTCTTAATATTTAAAGCAAGATTTACATAATGAATAGTATTATCATAATCTTCTAAAGAATAATAGAGTAGAGCCATTTCCATATAAGGATCTCTTAAATAAGGAGCTTCTCCAATCGCTTTTAGAAGCCACATTTTCGCTTCATCATATCTTTTTAAGTACTTATAACATCTACCAATAAATCTCATAGAAGCACATCGTTCATCTTTCCAAGTAGCATTTTCTAAATTTAAATGCTTAATCAAAGTATCAATCGCTTCGTTATATTTACCATAATACATATATTCACGACCTAAGTAATGCATATTTCTATCATCATTAGGATCTTCTTTAACGGTCATTTCAAGTAAAGGAAGATAACTACTTCTAGACTTAGTTCTATCAGGATAATGATTTAAAATAATATTATCGGTAACATTATATGTTTCAACTTCGTCATACTTTAATATTTCATGAACTGGATGATACCAAGAATAACCTAATCTTTTATGAATCTTCTCATAATAAAAACTTATTATAGGATTATTGTTTTCATCTAAATACCAGTTATAAATATATCTAAGTCTTGTAGTATTATCATGCCAAGCTTTCTCTAACTCATCTCTCCAACCGGGTAAAAATACTTCATCTAAATCAGTACATACACAAATATCAGTATCAACTGGCACTAATTTTAAAGACTCATTTCTTGCAACATCAAATCTCCAAGGCTCTATTTTTTTAACCTCTACATGAACCCCTTTTTCTTTTAGTTTTTCTACCGTATTATCAGTAGAACCTGTATCAAGAACATAAATCTCATCAGCTTCTTTCATAGATTCATACCATCTATCAACAAATTTCTCTTCATTTAAACATATAGTATAAACACATACTTTATATTTACTCATAAATACACCTCTATATATTCTATGAAAGACTTATAAAAAAGTAATAGTTGCATATAAATATATTAAGGAGGACTTTATGATTAAAAGAATAATTTATAGTTTATTACCAATAGTAGGAGGAGCATTAGTAGGTTTAATTATATCAGGTTATATGAATTACGGGGATATGGTAAAGCCTCCACTTAGCCCTCCATCATATATATTTCCTATAGTTTGGACAATACTTTATATTTTAATGGGAATCTCTTACTTTATTGCTACCAAAGATAATGAAAATGATAAGGAATTAAATCAAATATACATATTACAACTTTTAGTAAATTTCTTCTGGCCAATAATTTTCTTTGTTTTAAAAATGTACTTTACCGCTTTCTTTTGGATAATTTTATTACTAATATTAGTTATAATTATGATTAAAGAATTATTGAAGATTAATAAAATTAGTGGTTACTTACAAATACCTTATCTGATATGGTTATTATTTGCAACTTACCTTAATATTGGTATATTTCTATTAAACTAAAAAACTCACGATGATGTGAGTTTTTAATCACTCTGAATCACTAGAACCTGTAGGACCGGTAGCACCTGTCGCACCCGTTGGACCAGTTGGTCCCGTAGCTCCTGTTGCTCCAGTTGGTCCAGTGACACCGCTTGCACCAGTAGGACCACTAACCCCTGTAGGACCTGTTGGTCCTTGTGGGATACTTAAACTTAAAACAAAGTTAGGAGCAGTTCCTGTTATACTAGCAGTAGCAGTACTTCCTGGTGCCCCTGTTGTAACAGTACCTATAGTAAGATTTGGTGTAGCACCTGTAGAACCAGTCGCTCCCGTAGAGCCAGTAGGCCCTGTTGGACCAGTAGGTCCTGTCATTCCAGTCGCACCAGTAGGTCCTGTAGGCCCAGTAGGACCAGTCGAACCTGTAGGACCTCCAGCAGGACCAGTAGGGCCAGTTGGACCAGTAGGCCCTTGAACATAACAAAAACGACAACGTGGATGAGCATTATTATTACAAGATTCTCCAAACATAGCAATTCTCCTTTCCAATATAGTTTATTCTTAATAAGAAAATAAGTTATTATTATAGTCTAGGAAATGATATAATTGTAACAAAGAAAGGAAATTATTATGAAATTTAACAAATTAATACCAGAATTAAGTGTAACTAATATAGATAAAAGTAAAGAGTTTTACCTTAATCTAGGATTTAAAATAATGTATGAAAGAAAAGAAGATAAGTTTGCCTTTCTAGAACTAGAAGGTAATCAATTAATGATAGAAGAAATTAATGATAACTGGAATACAGGAGAGTTAGAGTATCCTTTTGGTAGAGGTATCAATATAAGTATGACTGTAAGTGATATAGATAACTATTATCAAAATTTAGTTAATAAAAATATAATCTTCTTTAAAGATATAATGATAAATGAATATGATGTTAATGGTAAAACTTATTTAGATAAAGAGTTTTTA
>CAMMBO010000084.1 GCA_946494435.1 uncultured Mycoplasmatota bacterium | reverse complement strand
TTTTTATCACGCATTTTATCCTTATAATACTCTATCATTTTTTGTTTAACTTCATCATTTACCTTTATAACAACGTTCATACTTTACACCTCTTACAAAATATTATAGCATAGTTTTAAAATATAGTTTATAATAAATATAGAAGGAGTGTGGTTTTATGAACCCAAATATATTTAGCATAGTTATAGTATTGCTTATTTTACTTTGTGGAGTCTTAGGTAGTAAAAGAGGAATCCTTAAAGAACTTGTTATAATTGTAGGAACAATAGTTGTCTTTGCAATTGCTTTCTTCTTAAAAGACCCTATTGCAAGTTTCTTTTGTACTTATTTACCATTCTTTAACTTTAGAATACCTTTAGGTAATTTAATTAGTTTAAATATTATCTTCTATCAGTTAATAGCATTTCTATTAGTAGTTATAGTATTAAGATTAATATTACAGATACTAATAGATGTAACAGGTGTATTTAGTAAGATTATTAATGCCACAATTATACTTGCTCTACCTAATAAATTATTAGGATTTGTAGTAGGACTATTAGAAGGTTATATCTTAATGTTTATAATCCTTAATGTCATTGCTATACCTATGAGTGGAAGTGAACTATTTATGTCTTCTGGTGTAAGACAGTTTATTGTTAATGATACTCCAGTACTTAAAGACTGTTTAGGTGGACTTAACTATGCAATAGATGATGTTCTTAGTTTATCTAGCAGTGATGATAGAAATACTAATGATTTAAAAGTTATAGATATTATGCTAAAATATAAGACAGTATCAGTAGAGTTTATGGATAATGTTAAAGAAACAGGTAAACTTGATGATATTAGTGGCCTTGATGGTGTAATAGATAAATATAGATAGGAGGAAGAAAATGAATTATTTAGAAAATGTAGATGATTTTGAAAAATTAATCAAAGAAGGAGATGTCTTAGTAGATTTCTTTGCTACTTGGTGTGGACCATGTAAAATGTTAAGCCCAGTATTAGAAGAAATAGCTGAGAAGTTTCCAAGAATTAAAGTTGTTAAAGTAGATATAGACAAGTTTGATGACTTAACAAGAGCTCATGGTATTATGAGTGTACCTACTATAGAAGTATATAGAAATGGTACTTTAGTTAAAAAAGAAGTAGGTTACCATAATCTAGATGAAATAGTATCTTGGTTACCAAGGGACTAGTAAAAACTAGTCTTTTTTCTTTGATGCAACTAAAAATTTACATAAATTAACTGAAAATTGGTGGGACGCAACCAAGTTTTTTGATAAATTTAACACGAGGTGAGAAATATGTTTTTTGCTAGTAATTTGCAAAAGTTAAGAAAAAGAGAAAATATGAGTCAAGAAGCTCTAGCTGAAAAGCTTGATGTTACAAGACAATCTGTATCTAAATGGGAAAGTGGGGCAAGTTATCCTGAAATGGATAAACTAATATCTATTTGTAAGATATTTAATGTCGATATGGATACGTTAGTAAATGGAGATGTAGATATAGATAGTCCTGATAAAGAAGCAACTATTAATACTAAAGATATCTTAGATAAGTTTAATACTTTAATGAAAAAGATTGTATGCCTATTTGAAAGTATGAGCTTTAAAGAGATAATAGAGTTTTTAGTAACAGTATTTCTTTTAGTAATAATTATTATAGTAGGTACTATTCCTAAAGACATTATAGAAAACTTAATAGGTACTAATCTTTTAGAAGGTATTACTTATGTAGGACCTACATTAAATACATTATTTAGGTTAATAGTAGATATCTTATATAGTGTCTTCGCTATCGTTATTTTTGCATATGTCTTAAAGATTAAATATTTAGATAGAATTAAGATTAAAGAAGATACTGATAAAGAGATAGTTGCAAAAGTTAAAGAGAAAAGAGTAGAAGAAGTAGAGAAGGTTATTATTAAAGATAATAGCAGTAATAGTAATTCTTTAACAAGATTACTTGCTAAGATAATTATTTATATTATTAAGTTCTTTGTAGTATTATTTCTTTTCGCACCACTTATATGTATAGTAGTCCTTGCTGTTATGTTAGGTTTTGAAGTATTATTTGTTATAAAGGGATTACCTATAGTAGGAATACTTTTATGGACAATTGCAGGACTTATTATTACTGCATTATGTTTTGAAGTACCGCTTAACTTTGTTATTAATCATAAGAATAATTATAAAAGAGTAATGATTACCTTACTTATATCACTAGTTATAGTTATAATAGGTTCTATTATCTTTGCTTCCCATTTTTTCTCTATTACTTATGTAAACGAATTACCTAAAGATGTAAAGACTAAAGAGATAAGTGAAACACTTCCTATGACAAATAATTTTAAGACTATAGGCTATTACTATAATGATATAGAGTATGTAGTAGATGATAGCTTAACAGATGAAATAGAAGTAGATGTTACCTATTATGATTATTTAATAGATAATAATATAGAAATAGAAGTACATAACAATAATTTATTAGTTTATATGGATAGCCCTAAAGAATTTAGTTTTAAAGAGGCCTTAGATAAAGTAAGTAAGGATATCAAGGATGGTAAGATCTATAATTATGATAAGTTAAATGAATATAAAGTTACTATTAAGACTAGTAGTAATAATATTAATATAATAAAAAATAATAATAAAGAATTCTTTAATGAAAATAATTCCTAGTTAAGTTTAGGAATTATTTTTTCATTTACATAGTTAATTGTAACAAGGTTAGAAATACTATCTAATACCTCTTTAGTAGTCTCTATTATATAAGTACAGTTTTCTTCATATAATTTACTTTTTATAATACTATCTTTAAGTAAATAATTAATCTCTTTTTCTTTAGAATATGGAAATGTAATAGAAACTTCTAAGCCCATAATTAACTCTACTAAAGTAGATTTATTAATAACTTCTTTACAAGTACTAGAATAGGCTCTAATTAAGCCACCTGGACCTAATTTAATACCTCCAAAGTATCTTATTACTACTACTAAGACATTAACTAAATCATTACCTTCTATTACATTTAGAATAGGAATACCTGCTGTTTTATTAGGTTCACCATCATCACTAAAACCTTTATCATTAATTAGTTTAAAAGCATAACAGTAGTGAGTAGCATTATTATATTCTTCTTTTAATTTATTTAAATTATCTTTAACTTCTAAGATAGATTCTATAGGTATAAGAACTCCTATAAACTTAGATTTTTTTATAGTTACTTCGTAAACTTCTTTATTTATAATACTTTTCATAATTAAACACTCATCTTTCTACACTTTATTATAGCTTATTTGTTATAGATATGGAAGATATCTTAAAGTATTCATTTGAAAAAAAGAGTGCTATGTGTTAATATTGTTAATAGATAAGTTAGTTAAAAATAAGGTGAAGGAGTTTAAATATTATGAAGGAAGCGATAAAAAATAATAAGAAAATTATTATTATAGGTGTTTTTATAATTGTATTACTTCTTATAGGTATAGCCTTTGCCTATTTAAGAACAACTCTACATGGAGA
>CAMMBO010000083.1 GCA_946494435.1 uncultured Mycoplasmatota bacterium | reverse complement strand
TAAATCATTCCTTTCATCTTTAATATGAACTTTTTTTAAACTTTTATTCCAAATATTTATAGAACTTGATATAATTAAGAAGGTAGAGGAAGTGAAAAAAATGTTAAAAGATTTAAATAATATTTCTATAAATTGCCAGAGTAGTATTAAGATTAGTGATGGCTTAACTATTTATTTTGACCCATATGATATTAAAGAAAAAATAAATAATGCCGATTATATTTTTATAACTCATTCACATTGGGACCATTTTGACTTAGATTCTATAAATAATTTAGTAAATGAAAAAACTATTATAATTGGACCATCTAGTGTTATAGAAAAGTTAGATAGTAATTACAAGACTTTAGAAGTAAAACCAGAAAATATATATAACTTAAATAACATATCATTTATGACAGTACCTGCTTATAACATAGATAAAGATTTCCATCCTAAAGATGCAGGATATGTTGGTTATATTGTAACTTTAAACAATGTTACATATTATATTGCAGGAGATACTGATGTCTTAGATGAGTTAAAGGTGATAAAAGCAGATGTTATTTTCTTACCAGTAGGTGGGACTTATACAATGACTAGGGAAGAAGCAGTAGAACTTGCTAATACCATAAAACCTAAATATGCTATTCCTATTCATTATGGCCTTGCTGTAGGAGATGAGTTAGATGCAAAATACTTTGTTAATAATATAGATAAAGAAATAGAAAGTAAAATATTTTATTAAAAGGGGTAAATCATGATAGAGTTTAAAAATGTCTTTAAAAAATATAAAAATAATACTGTTCTTTCTAATATTTCGTTTAAAATAGAAACAGGAAATATCGTTTGTTTAATAGGAGAGAGTGGTTGTGGAAAAACTACAACTTTAAAGATGATTAATAGATTAATTAATCCTACTAAAGGACATATTTTAATAGATGGAGAAGATATACTTGCGAAAAATGTTATTGAACTAAGAAGAAATATCGGTTATGTTATCCAACAGACAGGGCTTTTTCCTCATCTTACAATTAGAGAAAATATAGAGTTAATCGCTAAATTAAAGAAAATGCCAGAAGAAGATATCAATAAAAAAACTAAAGAAATGATGGATATGGTAGGACTTGATTTATCTTATTTAGATAGATATCCTACCGAATTATCAGGAGGACAGCAACAGCGCGTTGGTGTGGCAAGAGCTTTTTTAACAGACCCTTCTATAATACTTATGGATGAACCATTTTCAGCATTGGACCCTATGACTAGAAACTCTTTACAAGATGAACTTTTAAGAATTGAAGAGAAGTTTAAAAAGACGATAGTCTTTGTTACTCATGATATGGATGAAGCCATCAAAATAGCAGATAAAATCTGTATTATGGATGGAGGACATATTATTCAGTATGATACTCCCGAAAATATTTTAAAACATCCTAAGAATAAGTTTGTTAGTAACTTTGTAGGGCCTAAGAGAATATGGACTTCCCCTGAATTTATTAAAGTAAAAGATATTATGTTAAAAAATCCTGTCACTTGCCGTGAAAACTTATCTTTGTTTAGATGCCTTACAAAAATGAGAAACTTAAAAGTAGATACATTAATGGTTGTAGATAGTAAGAAAAAATATTTAGGCTCAATTATTATAGATGAATTATCACCTAGTTCTAATCTAAAGAAAAGTGCTAGTAACTATATATCTAAAAACTCTATTAGTGTTAAAGAAACAGACTCTCTTTTAGATGTATTAAATGTAGTAACAAATGCTAAGACTACAACTATTCCTGTAGTTAATTCTAAAGGTATTTTACAAGGCTTAATTACAAGAGGTAGTCTTCTTACTTCCTTAAGTAGTCAATTCTTAGAAGGGAGTGATGAGTAATGGAGTTTTTAGAATATATTGAAAGCAATATTAATGAGATTATCTCTTTATTAATAGAACATATTGAACTAACTTTCCTATCAGTCTTACTTGCTATTGTAATAGGAGTACCTATTGGTATTTTGATAAGTTATGTTAAAAAGATAAATAAACCTATTTTAGGTGTTGCAAGTGTTATTCAAGCGATACCTAGTATGGCTCTTTTAGGTTTTGCTATTCCTTTTCTTGGCATTGGTACAACACCTGCTATTGTCATGGTAGTTTTATATTCCTTACTACCAATTATTAAGAACACTTATACAGGTATTAGTAACATTGATAGTAATATGATAGAGTCTGCAACTGGTATTGGTCTAACTAAATGGCAAATACTTTATAAAATTCAAATTCCTCTAGCCTTACCAGTAATTATGGCAGGAATTAGAATAAGTGCTGTTACAGCGGTAGGACTAATGACAATGGCAGCTTTTATCGGTGGAGGAGGCTTAGGTTATCTTGTCTTTTCAGGTATTAGAACTGTTAATAATTATCAAATACTAGCAGGAGCGATACCAGCATGCCTTTTAGCATTGGCAGTTGACTATATTATCGGTATAGTAGAAAAACTAGTAACCCCTATAAGCCTTCAAAAAAATAATGATTTAGATAAAAAGTTACTAAAGAAGAAAAGATTACATCAAAAGATTATCTTGCTAGTAACTGCTATCATAGTAGTTATAATATTCGCTTATACATTCATATCATCAAATAGAAATGATAACGCTATTGTTGTTGGTAGCAAAGATTTTACAGAACAAAATATTCTTTGTTATATGGTTAGTGATGCAATTAAAGATAAAACTGATTATGATACTGTTGAAAACTGTAATTTAGGTGGTACCCAAGTATGTTTTGAAGCCTTAAAAAGAGGAGATATAGATTTATATATAGATTATACTGGTACTGTCTATGGAGATACTCTAAAATATGAGCCAATTACTGATATAGATAAAGTTTATAATACCGTTAAGAGTGATTTAGATAGTAAATATAATATTGAAGTATTAGACCAAATGGGCTTTAATAATACCTATACTCTTGCCGTTAAACAAGAAACTGCCAATCTCTATAACCTAAAGACAATGAGTGATTTATCACGTGTTTCAAGTAATCTTGTTATCAGTCCAAGTCTTGAATTTATAAATAGAGAAGATGGACTTGATAGAGTAAGTAGTGTTTATGGTTATAACTTTAAAGATATTATTGGCATAGATGGTAGTCCAAGATATACTGCTTTAATAAATAATGAAAGCGATGTTGTAGATGCCTTTGCTACAGATGGACTTTTAAAGAAGTTTAACCTTGTAGTTTTAGAAGATGATAAAAATGCTTTTCCACCATATTATGCAATACCACTTGTTAGAAGTGATACTTTAGAAGAGTATCCAGAAATAGAAGAAGTACTAAGTAGTCTTGGTAGTAAGTTAAATAATGATATTATGAGTGAACTAAACTATAGAGTAGATGAATTAGGAGAAAATCCAAGAGATGTGGCAAGAGAATATCTTGATAGCATAGATTTTTAAGCTCATAAGAACTTGAAAATAATAAAAGCTCCAGTAAAAAAGAGCAAATTTAATTAAAAAAGAAAAGATTTATGTGCAAAAGATTG
>CAMMBO010000082.1 GCA_946494435.1 uncultured Mycoplasmatota bacterium | reverse complement strand
TTTAGGTATTCTAATTAAATCATTAAAGCCATGATAAATAGATATTAATAGAGTAGGACTATCATTTTTAATATGCTTTTTAGCTCCCTCCAAAGCCTTAAACTCAGCTCCTTCAATATCCATCTTAATAATATCTATTTTCTCTTTTATATCTTCATCTAAAGTTACCGCTTCAATATCACCTTTAGCATCGGTTATGGTATTAGCAGAATTATCAACACTACTAGTATTAAGGCTTAAAGTAGTCCTCTTATCATACAAAGCCTTATCTCTTATAATAATATCTTCATTAAAGATAAATTTATCTTTAAGGGTAGAGATTGAAGAATCAGTAACTTCATAACAGTAAATCTTTTTATATTCTTCTAAATATGTATCCAAAAAGTCATCAACACTATCTCCTATATAACTGCCTACATCTACATAAACAGTATCTTTAGTAGTCTTAACTAAATCAGGGTCAAAGTAATGCTTATAACAAGTATCTATAACTTCATGTAACATCGTAAAGTCATAGTAATAATAATTTCTAAGTATAGCTAGTAATATCTTTTTAGACTTATAATCTTTTAAGTTTTGATAAAATACTACTAAATCAGTTAAATTATCCTTTAGAAGATTAACTATGTTATTTATCTCATCAAAGTCATTATTAATATAATCTAACTTACCCCAATAATTAAAACTATTAAGAAAAGTCTCGATATTACCTCTTAACTCTTCATTAAGACTTAAATATCTATTCTTTATATTTAAATAGACTTCTTCTTTACTCATTAATTCTAACTTCTTAATTAAACTATAAAACTCATAATCAATTTTATTCATTATATCACCAATATAATCTATGTAAGAAAAGTTTAATTGTTTAAAAAAATGTGTTAATATATTAACAAAAGGAGAATGACATTATGAGAAAATCTAAAATAAAAAATATTAAAGTGATGATAGGTAGTGGAGAGCATGCAATGTTTATTAATGTGCCAAAAGGTAAAAAATTAAAACTTATGAGAGTAGGTATGACATTTAGTGAAGCAAGACATCATTTAGAAGAAAAAGAATATGATTATTTAAAAGAGATAGAAGATAGACGTGTAAAAGAGGATGCTAAAAGGTATGTTTTATCAATTTTTAAGAGAACTTAACGAACGTATTTTTTAATAAAAAAATGTATCTTGTTCGATTGCTTTGCCGAATTATTTATGATACTATTGTTGTAGGAATACATAGCTAGTTAGGTACTATCCCTTAAACTTATTTAATAAATAATGTGAAAGGGGAGTTGATAATATGAGAAAAACAGAAAAATTTCTATGTTATATCATATTTTCACTTATTTTCGTAATAATAGTTTTATTATTTATGTTAATAAAAATAGTACCTACTCCTTAGTAGGTACATAAACCAAAACTTTTTTGGGGATGGTACCTAACAGAGCAAGCTAGGTATTTCCTTTTTTATTTATATGTAAAATTTCTTTACATATTCATAGTATCATAAATATTAGTTTTTGTCAAAACTATTGCATCTTACTTATTTCAATTATCATATCCATATCATCATCATTAGCCATAATATTTTTATGTATTTCTTTACATTTTTCACACTTATAAACAATTTTATAAGTATCCTTAAACTTTTCAATACCAATAGGTTTTAATAACCCTTTACACTCATTTAATCTATCACCAGGCATAATATCAACGTGTTTTGAGTAAAGGCAATAAGGACAGTGATCTCTTGCACTATACTTTAAAGGTAACACTTTCTTACCACAATTTTCACAAAAAAATTCTTCATCTTTCATCGTAAATCTTTTCATACAGCACCTCTAACATTAAAACTATTATATAATTATTTTCTATCTTTATCAATTAGGTAATTTTAAGTTATTATCTTCTGTTAATTCTATATAGTTTTCACTAGTAACAATAGGCCTTTCTAGTTTTTCTATCGCATTTTTAGTACTATTTATTATATTGTCAACTTTTAGTTTCAGTCATACGATTTTTTCGTACAACTGATTATCAGTTTTCTCGTAAAAGCTAAAAAAAATATAGGAAAATATTTCTTTGTATTCAGTTGTCGACAAAATATCGACAACTGAATTGATGTAAATAATTTGAAAAAAGTCTATATCCTTGCTATAATACAATTAGAAAGGTAAGGAGCTTATTATGGATTTAAAATTAGAAGTATTTGAAGGACCGCTTGATTTGCTCCTTCACTTGATAAAAGAAAATAAGATGGATATTTTCGATATTGAAATAGAAAGTATTACAAAACAGTACTTAGATTATATTCATAAAATGAAAGAACAAAATTTAGATATCGCATCCGCTTATCTAGTAATGGCAAGTGAACTTACATTGATAAAGGCAAGGATGTTACTTCCAAGACCTAAAGTAGATGAAGAAGAAATTGAGGAAGAAGACCCAAGAGAAGAGTTAGTAGCAAGACTGCTAGAATATCAAGTTTATAAAGAAATAACTAAGACTTTAAAAGAAAATGAGAGTAAAAGACAAGAGATTCATACCAAACTACCAGAAAATATTAATAATTATATTGAAGAGAACACTTTAATTACAGGAGAAGGATCTCTTGATTTATTAGTAGATGCCTTTAAAAAGTTTTTAGTAAGAAAAAGCGAAGAAAAACCTTTATCTACTAAAGTAACGATGAAAGAAATAACTATATCAAGTAGAAAATTAGAGATAAAAAGTATTTTAAAGAAAGAAAAAAAGGTAAGTTTCTTTAAGCTTTTCCCTGTTTCAACCAAAGAATATATAGTGGCAACATTTCTTGCAATACTTGATATGGCTAGAAATAAAGAATTATTAATAAAACAAGAAGAACTATTTAGTGATATTATCGTAGAGGGGGTATCATAATGAATTTAAAAGCAGTGTTAGAAGGATTACTATTTGTAGTAGGTGATGATGGCCTTGACCTTGATGAGATAAGTAGAGTATTAGAAATATCTAAAGATGATGTTAAAGAATTAATTAAAGAATTACAAACTGATTATCAAAGTGATAGTAGAGGTATTAGAATAGACTTTCTAGGAGATAAATTAAAACTAACTACTAAGAAAGAACATAATATGTATTACCAAAAACTATTAACAACAGAAGATAATAATACTTTGAGTCAAGCAGCATTAGAGACTCTTGCTATTATCGCTTATAATCAACCTATTACAAGAGTTAAAGTTGATGAGTTAAGAGGTATATCTAATAATCATATTATAAGAAAGTTAGTTGCAAAGGGGCTTATTAAAGAAAGTGGTAGAAGTAATATGCCAGGTAGACCTATTCTATATGAGACTACTAGTGAGTTTTTAGATTACTTTGGTCTATCTTCTATTGATGAACTTCCTGATATGAGAGATTTCTTAGAGGAAGAAGAAAAAGAAAGAGAAGAAGATGTAGACTTATATCAATCTAAATATAAAGAAGAAATTTAATATATACAGATTATAGAAAACTATGCTATAATCTAGTTATGCCTGTATGGCGGAATTGGTAGACGCGGTAGACTCAAAATCTACTTCTAGC
>CAMMBO010000081.1 GCA_946494435.1 uncultured Mycoplasmatota bacterium | reverse complement strand
GATAGTTTAGGAAATTCTAAAACTATTACTTTTGAACTTAATCGTTCTGAATAAAGCTATTAGTAATTAGTTTGAGATTAAATAGAGGGAGTCGTTGAGACTCTTTTCTTTTTCTGAAAAATATATTTTCATCCTTGAATATCTGATTATTACGTGATACTATATTTATATAGCATTTAATAACTAATAATAGGACGACTTAATTTCTTATATTTGAGAAAGGGGAGCATACTATGAATGAAGAAGTTAATAAAAGTAAGATAGAAAAAGTAACAGAATTTATTTTTTCCATTACTATTCTTATTTCAATAGCAATAATATTTGTATTAATACTTTTTAAATAGTATCTAATTAAGTTATTAGATGCTATTTTTCTATTGTCAAATAATGCCTATACTCTTGACGAATATTGTTTATAATGGTAAATTTTAAGTAATGAAAATAAAACAGAGGTGTTAATATGGCTTATATTAAATTTAAAGAGTTATCTAAATATTTTGATTTTAAAGAAGAGATTGCAACTGATAAACTACCAGATTATGCTATGGAGTATGTTAGTAGTAAAGAGACAATTTTAGGTAGTTATAAAAATAGTAAAGATTATGCTGTTTTTACAGATAAGAAAATGATTTTATTTGATAGAGATACCCTTGCTGTCTACTATAAAAAAATACATATCTTTCCATATTCTTCTATATCAAGTAGTGCAATTAACTTTAAACCAGGTAAAGTTGAACTCTTGTTTAGTTTTGATAGTGGATATCAGTTACATATTAACTTTATTGAAATGAATCATGATAAAAAAGAAAAACTTAAGAGTATATATAAAATAATGATGGAAACTAAGCTTTAAAAATAGCTTTTTTTCTTTTCTTGTGTTATAGTAATACATGATGTGAAAAGGCGGTGTTTCTATGACTGATGAGTTATTAAGATATGTTAAACAAAGTGATTTAGATAAAGGAATAAATTATGATAATAGAAAGGTTAGATATGTTGGTAGTTATCAGGATTTAGGTTATACTACTAATCGTTTTATTGTGTCTTCTGAACATACATTAAAATCATATATAGTAACAGTAGAAGTTGATAGTGATGATAAAGAAATATCAGATATAACCTGTACTTGTCCTCAATTTACTTTAACAGACTCATGTAAACATGTCGCTGCAGTACTTACTAAATTTCAAGGAGAATATTTTCTATTCGATGAAAAAGAACATAATAGTATTCTGGCATCAGCTTTACTAAATGAATTAAAAAGGTCATCTCTTGATAAAAATATTATTAAAAAAGAAGCAAGAGTTGTTCCTTATTTAAAATTTGAAAGCTATTATAATTATTATAGTTACTATGATAGTGAATCTTTTGAATTAAGATTTAAAGTTGGAGCAAATAAGCTCTATATGTTGGGTAATAAAGTAAATACATTTATAGATAGATATCGTAATGGTGGAGAAGTAAAGTTTGGTAAAGAGTTTGTATTTAGTAATAAAGAATACTATTTTAATAGTGAAAGTAAAAGACTAATAAACTTTATAGAACTTGCATACTCAAGGCTTTATAGATATGATTCATACTTAGTACCTACTAAAACGAGTTTAGATGACTTATTTTCTATAGTTGATAGTATTTATGTAGAAGGATTTAATATTAATAGAGAATTACCTGTTGTTAATCATTTGCCATTTACTTTTAAAATTATTAAAGAAGATGATAATCATATCTTAAAAATAGACTATGATTTAACAAAGTTAAAGAAGTTAACTAATGATTATAGTTACTTAATAGATAAAAATGGTATTTATAGGCTAAATGAAAAAGAAACTATACTTGCTAGTAATATTATGGAAGAAGGGGTAGATAGTTTAACTTTCTCTGATAAGAATTTTAAAGGCTTTAAAGATTATGTGATTCCTAGTATAAAAGATAAAGTAGAACTTGATGAATCAGTAGATGATTTGGTTATAGTTAAGACTCCTTCTGTAAAGTTATATTTTGATATATTAGAACTATATATAGAATGTAAAATCATCTTTACTTATGGTGATATAGAGGTAAATTATTTAGATAAAGATAATAGTAATGTTGTTAGAGATAAAGAGTTTGAGCGAAGTGTCTTCTTAGAACTTACTAAGTATGGTTTTGATAGTGATTTAAGACTTTATGATATAGATGAAGTAGGTTACTTTTTAGAAAATGGTATAGATGAGTTAACTGATACTTATGAAGTATTTACTAGTGAAAAGTTAAAGAATACAAGTCTAATTAAGAAAGTAAAAGGTTCTACATCTTTTAGTATAGGACAAGATAATATCTTAAATTATGAATTTAAACTTGATAATGTAAGTCCTAGTGAGTTGGATGATATCTTTTTAAATCTAAAGAATAAAAAGAAGTACTATAGATTAAAAAGTGGTGATATCTTAGACTTGTTAGATCCATCTATTAAAGAGTTAGAAGAATTAAAAGAAGATTTTGATTTAGATGATGAGAAGGGTGAAATACCTAAGTTTAGAGCATTGTATCTAGATAGTTTAAGAAGTAAAAATAGATTTATTAAGACTAATAACTTGTTTGATAAGTTTGTTAATAATTTTAAAGAATATAAGAATGCAGATATTAAGTTTACTAAAGAGGAAGATAAACTACTTAGACCTTATCAAAAAGATGGTGTTAAATGGCTTTATAACCTATATAAGTGTGGACTTGGTGGTATACTTGCTGATGAGATGGGACTTGGTAAGAGTTTACAAACTATCATCTTTATTCAAAGAGTATTAGAGGAAGATAGTAATGCTAAAATATTAATAGTTTGTCCTACCGCTTTAGTCTATAACTGGGATAATGAGTTTAAAAAGTTTAGTGATGATATTAAAAGAAGTATTTTTGTAGGATTAAAGAAAGAAAGACATAAGAAGTTAGGTTGGTATGAAGGTAATGTTTATATTACTAGTTATGGATTACTTAGAGAAGATTTAGATATCTATAAAGAGATGAACTTTAAAGTTATGATTATAGATGAAGCTCAAAATATTAAGAATCCAACTGCTATGTTAACTAAAGCAGTTAAGAGTATTAATAGTGAAGTTAAACTTGCTCTAACAGGAACACCTATTGAGAATTCTATTCTAGAGTTATGGAGTATCTTTGACTATATAATGCCTGGTTTTCTTGCTAATAAATCTAAATTTAGTGAGAAATATAAAATAGGAGAAGACTTTGATGATGATACTAACCTAACATTAAGTAAGCTTAGGAGCCAGGTTAAGCCATTTATTTTAAGACGTAAGAAAAATGAAGTACTTAAAGATTTACCTGATAAGTTAGAGAATAATATTTATATAGATTTAAGTGATGAAGAAAAGAAGATATATGCTGCTTTAGTTAAAGAAACTAAAGAAGAAATGGAAGAGTTAGTAAGTGCAGGCTTTACTAAGAATAAGATGCAGATACTTACACTTTTAACTAGACTTAGACAAGTATGTATAGATCCTAAGATTATCTTTGATAACTTTAATAAAACATCATCTAAAATAGAACATTTAACAGATGTAGTTAAAGAAGCAGTGTCTAATGGACATAAAATACTATTATTTACTAGTTTTAGAACAGCTTTAAATATTGTAAAAGATAATCTTACTAAAGAAGGTAT
>CAMMBO010000080.1 GCA_946494435.1 uncultured Mycoplasmatota bacterium | reverse complement strand
TCATCACATCCTATTAATATTATATGTTATAGTTGAATTCTTACTCAACTATCTTTATTATAGTTGAATAGATGTTCAATTGTCAAGACCCTTTAATCTGTTTTCTTGAAAGTTTTATTAGAAAGTGTTACAATTTTTTAAACAGAGGTGAATTTATGAAGCGATATAAACAAAGTGAAATAGAAGAAGTTGCAACTATTCTTAAAAATGATGGGGTTATTAGTGTACCTACTGATACTGTTTATGGAATCGGAGCTAGAATTAATTCTAGTAAGGCTTACGAAAAGTTAGTTAGTGTTAAAAATCGTCCTTCTAATAAGTCTTTTCCTGTTCTTTGTAAAGATTTAGAACAAATTAAAAGTATTGCTACCCTTAATGATAATGCTCTTAAATTAATTAAAGCTTTTATGCCTGGTCCTCTTACTTTAGTCTTAAAGAAAAGACCTGATGCCTTTTCATATATTAATAATGCTGGTACAAGAGAAACAGATGAGGTTGCTGTTAGAATGGCTCCTACTCCATTTTTAAAAGAGTTAATTAAAGAAGTTGGTAGTCCTTTATTTTTAACGAGTGCTAATAAATCTGGTAAGGATGTATGTAGAAGTTTGGATGAAATAGAGAAAGAATGCCCTACTCTTGATGGTATGGTTATGGGTGATCTATCTTTTGGAGAAGCTAGTACGATTGTTGACCTTACTGGTAATGATATAAAGATTCAAAGACAAGGACCTATTAAAGAAGAAGAAATTATGAAAGCTCTTAAAAGATAATATTTATTAATTTCTTAAGTATTAAATCACTTCTTTTATTAATATAGATTAATGAGGAGTGATTTTTTATGTGTTCTTATAATGTTTTATGTGAATATGATAAATCTATTAGTGATGATGAGTTAAAAAAAATAATTAATGATAAATTATTTAGAATTATTACTACTCTTGAGATGAGTTTAGAATGAAAGATACTTTTAGGGTTGCAATTTATTTAAGACTTTCTATTGAAGATAAAGATAAATTAAATAGAACAGACGATAGTGAATCTATTAAAAATCAAAGACATATGTTAATGGAGATTGTTAATAGCAATACTAGTTATAATTTAGTGGGTGAATACTGTGATGAAGATTTATCTGGAGCAGGTACTTTTAGACCAGAGTTTGAAAGATTAATTAAAGACTGTGAAAATGGTAAGCTTGATATTGTTTTGTGTAAGAGTCAGTCTAGGTTTTCAAGAGATATGGAAATTGTTGAAAGATATATTAATAATAAATTTAAAGAGTGGAATGTTAGATTTATTAGTTTATCTGATAATGCTGATACAGAAAATCCTGGTAATAAGAAGTCTAGACAGATTAATGGTCTTGTTAATGAATGGTATTTAGAGGATGTTTCTAATAATATTAGAAGTGCTTTTAATTCTAAGATGAAACAAGGTGAGTTTATCTCCCCTTTCGCACCTTTTGGTTATTTAGTAGATAGTAGTGATAATAATAAATTAGTTGTTGATAAAGTGGCAAGTTTAGTAGTTAAAGATATTTTTAATCTTTATTTAAAAGGCTATGGTTACTCTGCTATTGCTAAATGCTTAAATGATAAAAACATACCTAGTCCATCACTTCATAAATATAGACAAGGGATAAAGTTAAATATTGTTAGTAATAAAGCACGTGAAGAGATTAAATGGAATAGTAATGCTATTAAGACAATACTTAAAAATGAAGTTTATTTAGGTAAGCTTGTACAAGGTAAAAGAACTACTATTAGTTATAAGAATCATAAAATTATTAATAAAGATAAGTGTTTATGGATAAGTTATCCTAATACTCATGAAGCGATTATTGATGAAGATACTTTTAATAAAGTACAACTTGAGATGAAGAATAGAACTAAGCCTAGGGGTAATAGTACCGTTCATTTGTTTTCTGGTAAAGTTTTTTGTTTAGAGTGTGAGCATTATTTAAGAAAGAAAAACTCTTCAAAGCATCAATATTTAGTATGTTCTAATAATATTATCTGCTCTAATAAGTCATCTATTAGATATGATAAATTAGAGAGTATTGTTCTTATTTATATTAATAAACTATTAGATAAATTTTATGATGATGTGTTATTAAAAGAAAATGTAAATAAAAAATATAAGGAAATATATAAAGAAAAATTAATATCTTTAGAAAGTGAGTTAGTTAACATTAATAAAAAAATAGATGAATCTGAAAAGTATTTAAAGAATCTTTATGAAGATAAAGTAAATGGTGTTGTTTCTCTAGAGATGTTTAATAGTTTAGTTAGTAATTATGAAGATAATAAAGCTAGACATTCTAAACAGTTAGATGCTGTTAATAAAAAGATTAGCATTTATAAAGAGAACATTAAAAATTTTGATGAGGAAATAATCTCTAAATATAAAAAGTTAGATAAGCTTAATAGAGTTATTGTTAATGAGTTTATAGATAAGATTTATGTTGGTGAAATTAGAGATAATATTAGAAATATAAAAATAAAATGGAATTTTTGAAGAAAAAATTGATTTAACTGCATATTATATTAGTAGAGATGGTAAAGATGAAGCGTGATAGATATCACGTTTTTTAATTGTAGTAGTGCTTTTGTATTGAATATACCAGTTAACTTGGGAAGATTATCTAAAACAAGGAATATTTTGGAAGAAAGGAATGGATATCTAAGTGTTAAACAAATTAATCCGAGAGTTAAATTAACTGCACGATATTTTAGTGCAGTTAACAATAAAGTATACTAAAGATGAAAAATTCTCTAGAACCATATGTTCAGTTGTACACAAAATGTGTACAACTAAAATACGACTTAAAAAGATAGAGAAATTATATCAATAATGCTTTAAATGACAAAACTGGATATTTTTAGTTGTCTAGTATTACTAGATGACTAAATGAAATTAAAATTAGCTAATGGTAAATGTTATAGTACTGATGTATATGATATTGAAGATATGTTTAAAGTTATTAAATTAATTTTGTTTTTAAGTTACTAGTATGATTATCAAGAAAGGAAGGAAAATTATGAAACAAAATAAATTAGAAACAATTACCAAATTATTTGAAGGAAAGGAAATCAGAAGTGTATGGGATTCTGAAAAAGAAGAATATTATTTTAGTGTAGTTGATGTTATTAGTATTTTAACCGATAGTAAAGATTCTAGTGATTATTGGACCACTCTTAAAAGAAGATTAACTAATGATGAAGGAAGTCAACTTCCGACAATTTGTCGGAGTTTGAAACTAAAAGCTAAAGATGGCAAAATGAGAAATACAGATACTTTAGACACCAAAGGTATTTTAAGATTAATAGAGTCTGTTCCTAGTCCTAAAGCTGAACCTTTTAAATTATGGTTAGCAGAATTAGGTAAAGAAAAAATTGATGAAGTTTTTGATCCTGAGATTGCTATTAAAAGAGCGATTAATTATTATCGTAATCGTGGTTATGATGATAAATGGATTAAAGCTAGATTAAATGGAATATTAGATAGAAATAAATTAACAGATATATGGAAAGAAAGTGGTATTAATGAGGGTTATGAATATGCTATTCTTACTAATGACATCTATAAAGAATGGTCTGGTATGACTGCTAAAGAATATAAAGAGTTTAAAGGGCTTAGAAAAGAATCTTTAAGAGATAATATGAGTGATATTGAGGTGTTACTTGCTGATATTGGGGAGATTACTACTCGTGAGCTTGCTAAGAAACATAAACCTTATGGATTAAATGAAAATAGAAAGATTGCTAAAGCAGGAGGTGAAGTTGCTAGTAATACTAGAAAAGATATTGAAGAAAAACTTGGGGAGAATGTTATTAGTAAAGATAATAATCTTAATTATCAATATATAGATGATAATA
>CAMMBO010000079.1 GCA_946494435.1 uncultured Mycoplasmatota bacterium | reverse complement strand
AAGAATAAGTTCCCATTATAATTTTTTCGGGAACTTTGAATTTTATTTAACAAAACAAAGAACAAAGCCAAATCTTAGTTGCATTTATTAGGCGTTTATGCTATTATATTAACAGTTTAAAAGAAATCTATCGGAGGTGTAAACTATGCAAATAGCTCTATTAATTATATCAATACTATTAATAATAATTGTACTATTACAAAGTGGTAAAGCTGAAAGTGCAGCTCAAATTCTTTCAGGTAACTCTACTGATTTATTTAAAAATAGAAAAGAAAGAGGTAGTGAGTTAGTTATTACAAGAATTACTATGGTACTTGGTGCTGCATTCTTTATAATTTGTTTAGTATATTCATTTATGTAAAAGGCATGAAATAATGTCTTTTTTCTTTTACATTACGATAAATATAGAGTACAATGGTATTAAGAATTGAGGTCGATAAAATGAGAGAAGATATATTAAAAATATTAGAAGAAGCAGGGAAAAGTCTTACTGTTTTTGAAATAGAAGAGAAACTTGGTAGTGATAATTTAGAGGAATTGTTAAAAGTACTTAAAGAACTTGAAGTAGAGACTTTGGTTTATCATACTAATAAAGATAAATATATGTTGTTTAAAGATAGTCATCTACTTAAAGGAGTTTTACATTCTAATAAAAAAGGATTTGGCTTTGTAGATGTAGATAATAGTGATGTAGATATTTATATTCCTAAAGAAAATATTAATGGGGCTTTGCATGGGGATTTAGTAGTTGTTGAACTTGTCAATAAAAAGGGCCTTGATAGAGTAGAAGGTAGAATTGTTAAAGTCTTAAAGCACGAGAGTAATACTTATGTAGGGGAGATTAACTTTAAGAATAATGTTGGTTATGTTACTTTAGATGAAGATAAGGTTAATCTAGAAATCGTAGTTGCTAAAGAAAATAGTCTTAATGCTGTTGATGGACATAAAGTAGTAGTTGAGATAATTAAGAGAATTAGTAATAAGAAAGCAGAAGGCAAAGTAATTAAAATAATAGGACATAAGAATGACCCTGGAGTAGATATTCTATCAATAGTATATAAATATGATATTAATACGAGTTTTCCAGAAGAGGTTGAAGAAGAAGTTAAATCTTTACCTATGGAAGTGAGAGAAGAGGACTTAAAGGGTAGAAGGGACTTACGTGATGAAGTAATCTTTACAATCGATGGTGATGATACTAAAGATATAGATGATGCCATATCTATAAAAAAAGATGGTGATATTTATACTTTAGGTGTTCATATCGCTGATGTTTCCTATTATGTTAAAGAAGGTAGTCCTTTAGATAAAGAGGCAATGGATAGAGGTACATCAGTTTATCTTGTCGATAGAGTTATACCAATGTTACCTCATGAGTTATCTAATGGAATATGTTCTTTGAATCCTAATGTTGATAGACTTGCTATTAGTTGTGTAATGAAATATGATAGTGAAGGTAAGCTTTTGGATTATGATATCTTTCCTAGTGTAATTAGGTCTAGAAAACAGATGACTTATAAAAACGTTAATAGTATATTAGAGAAAAATATTGTGCCAGAAGGATATGAAGAGTTTGTTGATGATTTAAAGACTATGAGTGAGTTTGCAACTATTCTTAGAAAAGCTAAAGTAAAGAGGGGATACTTAGATTTTGATGTTGATGAAGCGAAGATACTTGTAGATGAGACCTGCGTTCCTTATAAAATTACTAAAAGAGAAAGAGGTACTGGGGAGAATTTAATAGAGGACTTTATGATTGCTGCTAATGAGTGTGTAGCAACTCATATATATAATATGGATTTACCTTTTATTTATCGTATTCATGAGAGCCCTAAAGAGGATAAACTTAGAGACTTCTTAAGTTTTGTTAGTAATTTAGGATATAAAGTAACAGGAGATTTAAAAGGTAATAAGAGCATTGCTGTTCAAAAACTACTTAAGTTTGTTCATGATAAGAAAGAAGGACCTATTCTTACCTCATTATTACTTAGATGTATGCAGAAAGCGATATATTCTCCTACTAATGTGGGACACTTTGGTTTAGGTAGTAGTTGTTATACTCATTTTACTTCTCCTATAAGACGTTATCCTGATACTACGGTACATAGACTTTTAAGAACATATTTATTTAATCATGATTTAAGTAGTCATACTATTCATCATTATGAAGAAAAACTTATCTTTGTGGCAGACCATTCCTCAGCGATGGAGAGGGCTTCTGTTGACTGTGAAAGAGAAGTTGAAGATATGAAGATGGCTGAATATATGGAAAGTCATATTGGGGAAGAATTCGAAGGAATGATATCATCAGTTATGAGCTTTGGTATGTTTGTAGAACTTGATAACTTGGTAGAAGGGTTAGTTCCTGTTAGACTTATGGATGATTACTTTACTTTTGATGAAGAGAGAATGACTTTAGTAGGTGAGAAGAGTAAAATTAAATACACTATTGGAGAAAGGGTCTTAGTTAAAGTAGTGGCTGCTTCAAAAGAAGCGAAAACTATTGACTTTGAAATTGTTAAGAAGTTGTAGTTATGAGTAAAGTTAAGAAGAGAAGAAAGTTAACAGTATTAGGTCGTTTTGTTATTATTCTTTTTATTGGTGTTTTATTTGGAGCGAGTTTAGGATTTTATTATCGTTTAACTAATGATAATGTTAAAAAAGATGATGTAAAAGAACAAAAACAGGAAGAAGAAGTAGTTAGTAAGAAAGAAGAGATGGATGCCTCACTTGTAATGGTAGGAGATGCTTTAATTCATAGTACTGTTTATAATGATGCTTATACAGGTGATGGTTATGACTTTAAACCAATGTTAAAAGAGATTAAGCCCTTAATAAAAAAATATGATTTGAAATATTATAATCAAGAAACTATTTTAGGTGGAACAGAGTTAGGCTTATCTAATTATCCTAGGTTTAATTCTCCTTATGAAGTAGGTGATGCTTTTATTGATGCAGGTTTTAACTTAGTTAGTCTTGCTACTAATCATACAATGGATAAAGGAGAGGCAGGTGTAATTAACTCTTTAAACTATTGGAATAGTAAAGATGATGTTTATACGGCTGGTAGTTATTTATCTTTTGAAGATAGAGATAAACCAGTTATTAAAGAGATTAATGGTATTACTTATTCTTTCTTTTCTTATACTACTTGGACTAATGGCTTAGAGACTCCTAGTGGTAAAGAATATCTAAATAATGTCTATAGTCCCGAGAAAGCGAAAGAGGATATTGATAAGGTTCGTGACAAGGTAGATGTTGTAATAGTAGCGATGCACTGGGGAACAGAATACTCTACTACTGTTAGTGCATCACAACAGGAAATTGCTAACTACCTATCTGGTCTTGGTGTTGATATTATTATTGGAAGTCATCCTCATGTAGTAGAGCCCATTGCCTTTATTGGAAAGACTATGGTAATATATTCATTAGGTAACTTTATATCTGACCAGGAGGGAGTAGAACGACTTACAGGATTAATGGCTAGTATAGATATCCACAAGTCTGTGGAAAACGGTGTTAGTACGATAGAGTTAAGAAATCCTAAAGCAGAACTTTTATATACACATTCTACTTATGGAAAGAAAAGAAACTTTGTTGTTTATCCTTATACTAGTTTAAATGATGAATTACTTCCTGGTTATAGAGATTATTATGAGACATATAAAAATATAGTGTTATCTCTTGATAGCAATATAGAGATGCCTAGTTTGGAGTGATTATAATGGAGATTATTAATAGGCGTGCTAAATTTGATTATTTTATAGAAGATACATATGAAGCAGGGATTGTTTTAAAAGGAACAGAGATTAAGTCTATAAGGCTTGGTAAAGCTTCTATTAAAGATAGTTATGCAATTATAAGAGGTGGCGAAGTTTATCTTGTTAATATGTTTATAGACCATTATAAAGAAGGTAATATCTTTAATCATGA
>CAMMBO010000078.1 GCA_946494435.1 uncultured Mycoplasmatota bacterium | reverse complement strand
TTGTGCGTTGTATAACTTTTATATTGCTTAATTTAATTTCCGAACAACTCTAATAAAGAATTAGTCAAAAAATATGGTGTAGAAGTTGCAAAAAAATTGCCATTAAGAATAAAAGAACTTAAAGCTTTTGACAATTTAAACGATGTCCCTACTTGCTTACCATATAGAAGGCATAAACTAAAAGGAGATTTAAAAGATAATTTTGCAATTAATATAACAAATCAATACAGACTAATATTTAAAAATAAAGATAATAATATAATAATAGAAGATTTAAGAAATATAAAAGATATAGAGATATTGGAGGTGAATAAGCATTATGAGTAATCTAAAAAAGTTTGAAGAATATGTAATAGCACCAGGAGAAACACTTTTAGAATTATTAGAAACAAATTGTATGACTCAATTAGATCTTGCTAATAAAACAGGTATAACAAAAAAAACAATTAATGAAATAATTAAAGGTAAAGCCCCTATAACACCAGCTACAGCATTAAAATTAGAATATGTCTTTAATATAAGAGCAAGTTTTTGGAATAACCTAGAAAGTGATTATAGAGAATCATTAGAAAGAAAAAAAGATATGGACTCTATAATAGAAGATGAAAAATATTTAATTAATATTCCATACTTAGAAATGTCTAAAAGAAATTGGGATTATATAGAAAAAACAAAAGATCCTATTGAAAAAGTAATAAATCTAAGAAAATTCTTCGGGGTAGCCTCATTGTCATTTGATACAGAACTAAAAAAGAAATTAGCTTTTAGAAAAAAAGATAATGAAAACTTTTCTTTAGAGTCGCTATACTGTTTTTTAAGATATGGAGAAATAGAATCTAATAAAGATAAATATCCTAAATTTAATACTGAACTATTAAAAGAAAAAGTAAAAGAAATAAGATTACTAGCTAACACATCATTTTTAGAAAGCTTAAATAATATAAAAGAAATTCTTAAAAGTTGTGGTGTTTCTCTAGTTTATGAGCCTCACCTACCACATACTTATATTAATGGCGTTTCTTATAAAATCAGTTGTGATAAAGCTATTATAATGATTAGTGATAGAGGGAAAAGAGATGATATATTATGGTTTACCTTATTTCACGAAATAGCTCATCTTATAAAACACAGTAAAAAAGAAATATTTATAGATGATGATAATATAGATAAAACAGAAATAGAACTAGAAGCAGATAATTATGCAAAGAATATTTTAATAAAAGATACTGAATATAATAATTTTATAAAAAATAATAGGTACACAGAAAAACAAATAAAAGATTTTGCCAAAGCAAATAATGTTAATACTGGTATAGTAATTGGTAGATTACAAAAAGATGGTATAGTCGGCTGGAGTGATTTTAATAATTTGATTACAAGATTGTAAAGAAGGAGTAGTTATGATTGAAGTAAAAGATATTAAAAGATTAGGAAATCTAAAAGAAGAAAAAATTTAAAATTTAGACAATTTCTAAAGATGAATGCTGATCCTGATAAATTAGATAGACAGTTTAAAGAATTGCATAATAAATATTTTAAAATATATGATTGTTCAAAATGTAGAAATTGTTGTAGAGAATTAGGAACAGTTATTACAGAAGATGAATTAGATGCTATTACTAAGACTTTACATATTGATAAAGAGAAATTTAAAAAGAAATATTTAGAAGAAGATGATGATAGTAGATATAAATTTAAGACTAAATCTTGTCAGTTTTTAAACAATAATAATTGTAAAGTGAAAAAGTGCTTACCAAAGTCTTGTAAAGATTATCCATTTACTGATAAAGAAGATAGATTATATAGTTTGTATAGTATTATTGATAATGCTAGCATATGTCCTGTTGTCTATGAGATATTAGAAGAGCTAAAGAAAGAATATAATTTTAAATAAAAAATTAATTAAAGGGACAAAATATATTCTGAAGTAAGCAATACTAAAATCAGAACAAATGAACGTAATAGTTTTCGAAAAATAAAAGAGATAGGAAGTAAAATAGAGGTGTAATTAATGAAACATATAATGAAGGTAAATGATAATGCTTTTGAAAGAATGAGAAATGGGTTAAAAAAGAGAGAATATAGAGTTAATGATAGTAAAAGACAACAAGTTAGAGTTGGAGATATAATAGAATTTCATAAAGTTTCTCATCTAGAAGAAAAAATATTAATGGATGTTAAAAGTATAAATTGTTTTAAATCTTTAAAAGATGCTATATCCTCCAATTTTGAAGAAGATTTTAGTGATAGACATAATGACATCGAGAGTACAGTCAACTCATTTTATCAAAATGGATATTGTAATGAAGAAGAAATCACAAAAAATGGAATAATAGTCTTTGAAATAAAAAAACACCGTATTGCTCATCTAGATACAACAGCTTGTTATTTAAAAAAAGATAATAAAGTTTTAATGATTAAATTTACTAAAAAATGGGGACAAGTCTATGCTCCTCCTGGTGGAAAATTCGAAGAAGGAGAATCACCACTAGATTGCATTATTAGAGAATATTATGAAGAAACAGGATTAACATTGATTAATCCCAAACTACAAGGTATATCTTATTGGAAGGACTCAGCAGAAGGAATTATATTTGTATATACAGCTGATGATTATAAAGGAGATTTATTATCTGCATCAGAAGAAGGAGTATTAGAATGGATAAAATTTGAAGATTTAGAAAAACTAAAACAGTTTGACCAAAATCAAAAATTTACTCCGTACATATTTAAAGATGAATTATTTGAAGGTAAATTTTTACTTGATAATAAGTGTAAGGTTTTAGAATACAATATAAGAACAATTTAATTTAACTAATATTTAAAGGAGGCTAAATGTAATGTCTAAAAAAGTTTTAATAACAGGTGGAGGAACAGGTATTGGTAAAGCTATTGCAAAAACATTTTATGAAAAAGGTTATGAGGTGTATATTTTAGGGAGAAGAAAAGAGAAACTAGAAGAAGTTTGTAATGATACTAATAACTCTATTAATTATTTTATATGTGATATTAGTAATGATAATGAAACTAAACGGATTATAAATAAATTAAATAATATTGATACCTTAATAAATTGTGCAGGGATAATTAGTAGTGGTGAAGAAAAAGAAAAATATAACTATTTAGAACTAAATAATATTATTGATACTAATCTAAAAGGAACTATAAGCATGTGTTTACAGATGATTGATAAATGGAAAGAAAATAACATAAAAGGAAATATAATTAACATTGGCTCAATAGTAGCTAAAAATGGTTCAAAATACTTTCCTATATACTCAGCAAGTAAAGCAGGTATAATTGCTTTTTCAAAATCTATCGCTTCTAGATATGGTGAACTAGGTATTAGATGTAATGTTATTTCTCCAGGTGTTATAAAGACTCCTATGTCATATATTGAAACTCCAGACTTTGATGATTATATACAAGATATAGAAAATAATACACCATTAAGGCGACTAGGTAATACTGAAGATATAGCAAAGGTAGCATTATTTTTGGATAGTGATAATTCTTTATTTATAACTGGTCAAGATATAGTAGTAGATGGTGGCTATACACTAAGTCAAGAATAGAAAAGATAATACATATCAAACAATATTAAAAGGTACTAACAAAAACTGCTAACTCCTCAGTTAACAGTTTTCTTTTGTATAAACTTCTCAAGTAAACAAATAAGATAATAGAATAAGAAAGCTAAGACACCTAGAACAATAACAGAAGCAATGACAAGGTCTATATTAAATACTTGAGTACCATACATTATTAAATATCCTAGTCCCTTTTTCGATACAAGCAACTCACCCATAATGACACCTATATAGCACATGCTCACGTTAATTTTGAGATTATTAATGATATTAGATAGATTAGATGGTATAACTGCCTTCATAAATATCTGTAACTTACTAGCCCCTAAACTTCTAAGTAAAGTAATATAGTTACTATCAGTTTCTTTAAAATTATGAT
>CAMMBO010000077.1 GCA_946494435.1 uncultured Mycoplasmatota bacterium | reverse complement strand
ATTTGTTGTTTATATAATCAAAATTTATAATTGAGCTTGCCGAACAGGTCTAATAAATAAAGTAAAAGAAATAGATAAGGAGAACTAGTAAATAAGTGAGATGGTTTTAAAAGTAGATATTAAAAAACTTGAAGTCCCAAATTGGAACTTCAAGTTGGAATAACTATAAAGAAATTCGTAAACTACCTTATATTTTTACATAGTACGGTTAGCAGCAATACTTAGAACACATGTTGCAGAGATTAGTATAAAGATAATAGATATTTTTGTAGTAATGAAAAAATATATATTAAATAATCTACAAAAACATTAATTAAGTAGTAAAAGAACTATTAATAAAATGCTCAATACTTTTATTTTGAAGTCGCAAATTGCGACCTCAAGTTATTATGCCAAAAAATATGAAATTAAATTTTAATCTAATAAATTATTGTAAATGGTAATATAAAAGTAGTATATTAATAACTAAAAAATAGAAGATCATCGCAAAATTTGCGAGTACCACTAAATATGTCACAATAAAAAATACGTAACTTATATTGTTAATTATTATAGTTTATATTTAATAACGGCTCTTATTATGAACTTTCTTGCCTAATACTTTGAAAAATCCTTAATCTATAGTATAATACTAGTAGATTTAAAGAAAGAAGGAATATATATGAAAATAATATCTATTAATGCAGGAAGTAGTTCTTTGAAGTTTAGTCTTTTCGATATGGACGATAAAAAAGTAATCGCTTCAGGACTATTTGAACGTATTGGTATAGATGGAAGTAGTTATACTATCAAATATAATGGTGAGAAAATAAAAACAGAAGCAGAACTTGCTACTCATACAGATGCTGTTAAGATTTTATTAGATAAACTAGTTAGTCTTAATATTATTAAATCATTAGATGAAATAGATGGAGTAGGGCATCGTTTAGTTCATGGTAAAGATAAGTATAAAGCCTCATGTCTAATAACAGATGAGGTAGTTAATGACCTAATTGCTTTTAAAGACTTCGCTCCTCTTCATAATCCTGCTAATGTCTTAGGAATACAAGCATTTAAAGAAGTATTACCAGATGTTCCTATGGTAGGAGTATTTGATACTGCTTTTCATCAAACTATGGATGAAGAGTCATATCTATATCCAGTACCATACTCTTGGTATAAAAAACATGGTGTTAGAAAATATGGTTTTCATGGAACTAGCCATAGATACATTGCTAAAACTATTAGTGAAAAACTTGGTCGAGATGACCTAAGAATAATCAGTTGTCATGTTGGTAATGGGGGCTCTATTACGGCTATTAAAGATGGTAAATGTGTGGATACATCTATGGGCTTTACTCCCCTAGCAGGTATAATGATGGGAACACGTTCTGGTGATGTTGACCCTTCAATTATTACCTATATCATGGAACAAGAAGGATTAAATGCTAAAGAAGTGATAGACATATTAAATAAAAAATCAGGACTACTTGGACTTAGTGAAATAAGTAGTGATATGCGTGATATTGTAAGTGCTATGGAAAGTGATGATGAACAAGGAGAGAAAGCTAGACGTGCCTTCTTAAAATACACAAGAACTGTTACTAACTATATTGCCCAGTACTATGTTTTATTAGGAGGAGCTGATGTAATCTGCTTTACTGCAGGACTTGGTGAAAATAGTGAGCCATTTAGAAAGAAAGTCTGTGAGAACTTAGCTTGTCTTGGTGTAAAACTAGATGCCGAAGCAAATAAAGTAATGGGCGAGTTTAAAAAGATTAGTAGTGATGACTCTACTATCCCAGTATATGTAGTTCCAACAGATGAAGAGCTTATGATTGCCCTAGATACTCTTAAATTAATTAGTTAGATTGGATGAAGTTATGTTTAAAAGAATATATAAAGAGATAAAAAAATATAATACTATTGTAATTGCAAGACATATAGGAGTAGACCCTGATGCTTTAGCGAGTCAGCTTGCCCTAAAAGAGTCTATAAAATTAACCTTTCCTAAAAAGAATGTCTATGCTGTCGGGAATGGCTCTTCAAAATTTTCTTATATGAGTCGTCTTGATAAACTAGAAGAATTTGATAATTTTCTTCTAATTGTTCTAGATACTCCTGATAAAAAAAGAATAGACTATAAAGACTATAGTAAAGCAAGACAGACTATTAAAATAGACCATCACCCTTTTATAGAAGAATTTGGTGGCCTAGAATATATTGATGATAGTGCCAGTAGTACTTGTGAAATATTAATGGAATTATTACTTAATACTAAATTAAAATGCAATTATGAAATAGCCAAACTCCTATATTATGGACTAGTATCTGATTCTAATAGATTTCTATTTGATAGTTCCACCTCTAAAACCTTTAGTCTTGTAAGTACTTATTTATCTAAATATCCTTTAAAACTATCTAGTATCTATACAAATCTTTATTTAAGACCACTAAAAGAAGTAAGACTAGAAGGATATATCTCTTTAAATATGAAAGTAACAGAAAATGGTGTTGCCTATATCATCTTAACTAATGATATTATTACTAAGTTTAAAGCCGATAGTGCCTCAGCGGGTAATATGATTAATAACTTTAACTTTATAGATGAAGTCTTAGTTTGGGTTATTGTAACCGAAGATGTTAAAAATAATAATGTTCGTGTTAATATCAGAAGTAGAGGACCAGAGATTAATAAAATAGCCGAAAAATATAATGGAGGAGGACATGCTATGGCAAGTGGAGCCAGACTATCATCCATTGATGAAGCAGAAGCCTTAATATCTGATATAGATTATGCAACAGAAAACTATATAAAGAAAGAGATGAGTAAAAATGAAGATAACTAGTGCAGAACTTAAAATTATGGCCACCCGTCGTAGTCAGTATCCAGAAGATATGAAAAGCGAGTTTCTTTTAGTGGGACGTAGTAATGTTGGTAAAAGTAGTTTTATCAATACAATTTTAGGAAGAAAAAATCTTGCTAGAACTTCATCTCATCCTGGAAAAACCCAAACACTTAACTTCTATGAAGTAAATAAAGACTTCTATTTAATAGATGTACCAGGTTATGGTTATGCTGAAGTTAGTAAAAAAAGAAGAGAAAAGTTTGGTAAAATGATAGAAGAATACTTGGAGACTAGAAAACAACTAAAAAGAGTTTTTATGATAGTAGACTTTCGTCATAAACCAACTGAAGATGATGTCTTGATGTATAACTTCTTAAAATACTATAATCTTCCTGTAACTATTGTCGCTACTAAAGCCGATAAAATAGGAGCCAGTAAAAAAGATAAATGTAAAAAACAAATCACTGATACCCTTGATTTAGTAGTAGGAGATGACTTAGTTATATTCTCCAGTGTAACTAAAGAAGGTAAAGATATAATTCATAAAACATTAGAAGACTTAAGCGTCGACACGATTTAAGTCTTTTTTCATACTCTATAATAGGTGAAGTTTAATGAAACTAATAATTAAATCAAATACCTTATATTATTTAATATTACCGCTTAATTTAAAAAGTCTAAAAGAAAGTGATATAATTACTAAAATAAAACATATCTTCTTAAAATATAATCATAAATATCATCTTTTAGAACCAGGCTTTTATGAAGTAGATGTCTATCATCATGATATTGTAGGGACAATTATCTCTATAGAAAAAATAGATACCTTTGATTTCTCAGAAGAAGTAGATTTAAGAGTAATTATTAAAGATAAGATAAAAGTCTATCTAAACTTAATAGATGAAACAGAATTTAGAGAATATAAAAGTAAAATAGATGTTGATACTCTAAGTCTAAAAGAATATCTAAAGTTAATAGAACATTCTAATATAGATATAGATACAAAAAAAGTTCTCAGTTAGAGAACTATTGCAATCATATTGTTAGAGCCTTTATTAACTACTTTAGTTAACGTTTGTTGTAATTTATATCTAATATTATCTGGCATAGAATTAATCTTAGCTTGTATTCCTTCTTGAACAATATTATCTAAACTTCTACCAAATATTTCACTTT
>CAMMBO010000076.1 GCA_946494435.1 uncultured Mycoplasmatota bacterium | reverse complement strand
AGGACTAAAGGAGATGTTGATAGTTATTCTTATGATAAGTTAGTTGTTAATTTCTTAGAACATACTATTAGAATAGATGATAAAGAGATTAATGTTACACCTAAAGAGTTTGAGATACTAAAATACTTTATTAATAATAAAAGAATTGCTATATCAAGAGAACAACTATTAAATAAAATTTGGGGTTATGACTTTTATGGAGATGATAGAACTGTTGATACTCATATAAAGATGCTTAGAAATAATTTAGGTAGATATAGAGACTTAATTATTACTGTTAGAGGTATAGGATATAAATTTGATGATGAAAAATAGTCTTGCTACTAAAATATTTAAGTACTTAGCAATATTTTCTCTATTTATTTTAATATTTCTTTTCTTTTTCCAGGTTATCTTTATAAATACATTCTATGAATGGACTAAGACTAGAACTATTAAAAATCTAGCCCAAGATATTTTAGTAACTGAAAATGATACCTCTTTATATGAAAAACTTGATAGAGTCTCTTATAGTGAAAATGTTTGTATTGAACTAACTAATAGTAATGGAGATAATCTATACTCTACTTATAGTAGTAATTGTAATTTAAGAAGTAAAGCGATTAAGAGGAACTTTATTAATAGTAATAAAAAGACTAAGACTTATAATCTAGTTAATAATTTTACAAGAGCAAAAAGTATAATGAATGCCACTAGATTAAGTAATAATCTTTATATATTTATCTCTACTTCTCTAATTCCCCTTGACTCTACTATTAATATTATTGAACAGCAGTTAATAATTGTAAGTATTGTTGTATTACTTCTAAGTATTGTTGTTGCCTATTTTATCTCTAAAAGACTATCTAACCCTATTATTAGAATTTCTAAAGCTGCTAAATTAATCTCTAAAGGAAAACTTAAGACTAATTTTGATTCTGGTAGTGATATTAAAGAACTTATAGATTTAACTGATGCTTTAAATGATATGAAAGAAGAGTTATCTAAGACTGAGGAGTTACAAAAAGACTTAATGGCTAATGTCTCTCATGATTTAAAGACTCCTCTTACGATGATTAAAGCTTATGCTGAGTTAATTTTAGATATTAATATTGATGATAAAGAGAAGTGTAAAAGTAATTTAAATATTATTATTGAAGAAGTTAATCGTCTTAATGACTTAGTTAATGATATCCTAGCTTTAACTAAAGTAGAGAATGATTTAGATAAGCTTGATATTAGTAGTTTTGATTTAATTAAACTAATAAAAAGAATAGTAAAACAACATAATATCTATGTTATTAAAGATGGTTACAGTATAGAGTTTATTCATGATAATATAGATAAATTAATGATTAATGCCGATAAAAAGAAGCTTGAACAAGTAATATATAATTTACTTAATAATGCTTTAAACTATACAGGAAATGATAAGAAAGTTATTATTAAAGTAGTTGAAGATGATAAAGATTATACTATTATGGTAATAGATAGTGGTAAGGGTATTGATAAGAAAGAAATAGACCATATCTTTGATAGATATTATCGTAGTAAGAAAAACCATAAACGATACGTTTATGGTACTGGTTTAGGTCTATCTATTGTTAAAAATATACTTTTATTACATAACTATGAATATGGAGTAAAATCTACTAAGAATAAAGGAACAACGTTTTATTTTAAAATAAAGAAAGATGACTAGTCTTTCTTTTTTAGTATTCTAATATATTTATCGCCATACTTCTTAGTCTTAATCTCTTCATAATAATCACTAAAGTCTAGCTTTTCTAAACTATCACTTTCTAAGACTACTATCCCCTTTAATAAATTTAACTCACTTATTTTCTTTAAAGCTTTACTTAGATAATCTGTCTTATAAGGAGGATCTAAAAAGATAATATCAAACTGTTTAGGATAAAGCTTATCTAGGGCTTTTAAATAGTCCATAGTAAGAATAGTTGCATTTATATTAGTATCTAACATATCTAAATTACTTTTAATAGTCTTGCTAGCCATATACTCTTTATCTACAAATACTACTTCCCTTGCTCCCATACTTAAAGCTTCTATACCAAGATTACCACTTCCTGCGAAAAGGTCTAGACAAATACTATTATCTAGGTAATCATTAATAGTTGCAAATAAAGATTCTTTTACTCTATCCATAGTAGGTCTAGTTCCTTTAAGAGTATAACCTTTTAAGACTCTACCCTTATATTTACCACTAATTATTCTCATTACTATCACCTATTTCTTTAAATATCTTATTTAATTTCATTATTAAGAGATTAGTTTCATTCTCTAACCTTTTATATTCCATAAATTTCTCATTATTATAGATTTCTTTTTTTAAAGTTTCATCTCCTGTTTCTTTATATTTATTAATTAATTCAATTAACTCTTTATCATCATAGATATCATTTAAAGATTTTTTTATATTAAAAGCTAATTTAGAGTTTTTTATATCTAACAACAACTCCTGATAGATTAAATTATAGTCCATACTCTTCCCTCTTTCTTTATTAATATATCACATTTTACTTTTCTTTTACAAAAATAAAATATATAATAAAGTTAGTTGGGGGAATAATAGATGAAAAGTTTATGGAATGGAAATAATAAGGGACAAATACATAAATATGTATATAGTGGTACATTAACTCAAGATGAACTTAAGTTACTAAACGACTTAATAGAATTTAATTGCAGATATGAAGATGCTTTTTTTAATAAAGATATAGACAATGATATTCTTGAAATGATTGATAATGTTATAGATGATAAGTTAAAAAGTATTAGTCCTGATTTAGCTTTTAAGTTTCTTAATAGATTATGGACTATATATGGCAATGTAAACTCTACTCTTGATGCCAATATACTAAATGGTTTTGAATTTGATTTAGTAATTCATAGACTGTCTATACAACTTCTTGACAGAGCGACTGAAGATGAAAAATCTTTTCTTTATAATTATCGTTCAATTAAGAGTGATGACCTTTTAAAATATTTTAAATATAATTTTTATTATAAATTTTATCCTTTAGGCTCAAAAGCTAATAAGATGTTAACACTTGACCATGTAGATATTTTTCTAGCTTTGCTAAATGGTTCTAATGATATTGAGGAAACAACAGCTGATTCCATAACTAGTATATATTTATTCTTATATAGAGATATTTTTAAGGAAATATTAAAGAACAGAATAACTAAAAAAAGTTGTAGTGTTTTAGCACAAAGATTTAATGGCTATGAAAGATATGTAATTAAGGAACATACTGGTATTAAAGATGCAAATATTGCTATACAGTTTGCATCTGAAGCAATATCTATGTTAACTTACAAAGATAAGGATTTAACAGATGATGATATAGAGTATCTAAAAGTAGGTAAAATATATTTAGATAGTCTACTTTTACCATTAAAAGAACTTGAAGTAGATAAAGTATTAAGTTTTTATAATGCAAATGAAGCTACTGTTGATACAAGAGAATGTACTAAAGCTTTATCTTATGTAAAGAAAAGTATTAATAACAAAGATGAACAATTAAAAAGAAATAGTTAAAACTATCTCATAACTTCCAAGAATGATTTTATTAAGTTTAAACTATTAGAAATATTTTCTATCTTATCGCTTGGTCTTAAGCGATATTTTTCTTTCATTTCTTCTTCTAATTGTTTTAGAAATATTGGACTTCTATTAAGATATTTATACCAATAGGAATTTTCTCTTAGATATCTATAAAGATTAGGATTACTTTTAATTTTTAATCTTGTTTCTACTTGCATTAGTCCTCATAATATTTATTAATAGGTCGCTCTTCATAATTTGGTATATATTCATCATTATTTTTAGGAACTATTTCACTAATTAAACTTACTGCTTTCTGCAATCCATTAACACTTTTTTGTACAGTATCTAAGTCAATATTTCTAAAAAGATTAGTTATTTCTTTAAATGAAGTGGAAGGACTCTCTTTAATCTCTTTTTTAGATGTTAATAATTCATCAAAGACATTACTATCTTCTCCATACATATCATAGGCTTCATATAACTTT
>CAMMBO010000075.1 GCA_946494435.1 uncultured Mycoplasmatota bacterium | reverse complement strand
TACTATAGAGAAAGCAACTGATACAATATCAATAATAGAATCAACTGCCCCGACTTCATGAAAATGTACTTCTTCTATACTCTTACCATGAGCTTTCGCTTCTGCAACTGCCACTACTTTAAATATATCTTTTGCAAACTTCTTAACTTTTTCATCACTTAATCTATCAATAATTTTATAAACATCATCTAAATTTCTATGTTCATGATGATGGTGATGGTCATGATTATGCTCATGCTTATGTTTTAAAATAACATCAAAGTCATTCGCCTCTATGCCACTTTTTAAAACCTTAGAGACTTTTATTTCAAACTCATCATCTATCTTCAATTCTTTTAAAGTAGTGTTTAACTTATTTAAATCAGCCCCTAAATCTAATAAAGCTGCTACTGTCATATCCCCACTTATTCCTGAGTAACACTCTAAATATAAATCTTTCAAAATTATCTACCTCCTAAAATAAATTCTATCATTTAGAGTTAGCTCCAAGTCAAGACATTATTTTTTTAGTTCCACTAAAAATTCTATAAACTCATCATCATTTTTTACTTCTATTTTTCCTTTATGTAATTCTATTATCTCTTTCGTAATAGCAAGACCAAGTCCTGCCCCACCGATTTTAGTATTACGAGACTCATCTCCTCTATAAAACTTATCAAACAACTTATCAAGTTTATATTTAGGAATCTTTTCTCCTTTATTCTTAAAAACAATATTTATAGTATCATCATCTTCTTTTAAAGTTATTTCAATAGTCGTATTTTCATAACTATAATTAATAGCATTCTTTAATAAATTATCAAAAGCTCTAGCAAGTTTCTCCCCATCTCCTAAATACATTACCTTATCACTTACTATTAACTTACACTTTAAATTATTCTCTTCTAACATCGGATAACACTCATCAGTTAATTGTCTTAAAAGATATGCTATATTTATCTCTTTCTTATTAATAGGAATCTCTTGTAAATTATATCTAGTAATATCAAAAAACTCATTAGTCAAAGACTCTACTCTTAAAGCTTTATCTAAAGCTATTTTTAAATATTTTTCTTCTGTTTTCTTAGAGATATTCTTTTCATCTGATAACAAAGTTAAATAACCAATAACAGAAGTAAGTGGTGTTTTTAAATCATGAGCCATATACATTATTAAATCATTTTTCTTAATTATAGCATCTTCTTCTTTCTTCTTAGATAAAATATAATTATATTTAATATCATTTAATTTCTTAGAAAAATCATTTACTTCACTAGGTAGTTTAATCGCCTCATCATCTTCTTTTAAGATAAGGTCAAGAGATTCATACACTTCATTAATGCTATTTACATATTTAGAGATAAATCTATAAATAGAAATAATTAAAACTATTCCTAAATAAACATAAAGAATATTATCTCTATTATTTACAATAAAAGTATATAAATCATAATTAATATTAGACACTGCTACTGATAAAGAGTTTTCAAATAATAAAGTTATAAGAAAATAAACAACAAAAAATATAAAGAGAAATAATAAAATATTACCTAATAATTCTAAACACAATTTAATTTTTAATTTTGTTATACTTTTAATCTTCAATTTTATATCCCACTCCCCAAATAGTTTTAATAAACTTAGGTCTTTTCGTATCTTCACCTAATTTTTCTCTTATTCTTCTAATATGAACCATAACCGTATTATTACTATCAAAATATTTCTCTTTCCAAACTTTTTCAAATAATTCTTCACTACTTACAACTTTACCTTTATTAGTCATTAAATAAAGTAATATCTCAAACTCTATAGGTGTTAAATCTATATTTTTATCATATAAATAACAACTATGTTCTTTTTTATTTATTACAAGTCCTCTAATCTCTAATATATCATTATCTATTTCTTTATTATATAATTTATATCTTCTTAACACGGCTTTAACTCTTGCTACTAACTCTAAAGGGTTAAAAGGTTTAGTAATATAATCATCTGCCCCTAGTGTTAAACCTTTAATCTTATCATTATCTTCTATTTTAGCAGTTAACATTATAATAGGGAATTTTAAGCCCTTATCTCTAATATACTTACAAATCTTAAAACCATCTATATCTTGTAACATAATATCTAAAATAGCAAGGTCTAAAGGTACTTCATCAATACACTTAATTGCATCCTTACTATTATAAAATTTATAAACATTATAGTTCTCATTTTTTAAATACACTTCTACTAAATCAGCGATTTCTTTTTCATCATCTAAAACTAGTATGTTCATATTTCTCCTCCATTTATACCTAAAGTATAACACAGAAGTCTTACTTTTTCAGTTAAAGTAGTTAATCGTAAGAAAAACTTAAGAATTTATTAAGTAATTATTAAAACTATTATTAAATCATCTTTATATAATTAAGGACAAAAGGAATGATTTAATGAAAAAGAAAAGAAGATTAAAGTTTAAAAACATTATTATTTTATGTTTATTTATAGAATTAGGATTTTATTTTTATGAAAACTATATAGAAATAAATTATCCTAGTTATGAAGTTATAAAAGAAGACACTAGTAATGATTATGAAGGAATAGGAAAAGAAAAAACAAAAAATGAAGATGGATATTTTTCCATCTTCACAACTAATTCTCCTTATAAGAAAACTTATATTGAATATAAACAAAATGGTAATGCTTCTTGGAGTAATAATACTTACTGGGGAGGAGTTATGAAAGATACAGGCTGTGGTATAACTTCTCTTGCTATAGTATTAAGTGGTTATGGTTTTGATTTTACTCCAGAAGACTTACGCAAAAAGTATTACCCTGTCATGGATTATAATACCCTTGGAGATAAATTATCTCTAACTTATGGTATTAATAATTCAAACTTTTATTATGACTCTTTCCATTTATCTAATGAAGAAATACTAAAGCATTTAAAAAGTAATAGACCAATTATTGTCTGTCTTTCTAGTAATTTAGGTAAAAACAGATGGACTACTACTTCCCATTATATGGTATTATTAGCATCAAATAATAATAAAGTTTATGTATCTAATCCTAATGGACTAGAAGATACTTCTAAAAGTTCAGGTTGGTATGATATAGATGAAATCACACCTTATCTTGTTAAAGCCTTATATGTAGAAGACTTTAATTAACTCTATCTTTTACTTCGTTAAAAATATTTCTAGCATCTTTCCTTAATATCTCTGGATTTCTTACATATCGCATAATATCTTCATGAGAATAATTTTCTAATAAATATTTACCTATAGTAAAAGCTATTTCATAGTTGTTTGGAACACTATTAAAATCATTTATTAATTGGTCTTCATTAAACTTTAAATCAATTGTATAATCAAATGGATTTCCTAAGTTTGTAGCAAGTGCTTCCCAAAACCATTCAACATTTTTAAAATCAGGATTTATTTCTTGTTGGCAAGAATGAACAAATTCATGAATTATATTTTCTAAAAATTCTTCTAATGTTATATCACTATGTTCTCTAGTTTTTCTACACTCTTCAATTGATAATAAATTAATATTACCATCAAAAGTATCAGCATTCATCCATTCATAATATTTAGGAACATATTTTTCTAAATGAGTTTGATATGCTTTACGACTTGTCCATATTTTTATTTTCTTTTTCTTTTTTAAATTCTTCAATTCAAAAAAATTAAGAATTCTATCTGCTTCCTGTTCTATTTTTTTTATTAAATCAGCTATGTAATCTATATCTTTATCATATTCAATAATGAATTCTTTAGTCTCTTTTCTCATTTTGTTTCACTTCCTAATATTATTTTAACATATGAAAAAAATAATTTGTCCTTACTTTTAAGTTTTTTAATAATGTTTATATTATTCCAAACAAAACTTCTATTAAAAAATGTATCTTGTTCGATTGTTTTATAGATGCATTTATGTTATTATCTATTTAGGAATACTTAGTATGGGTGTTTACCTCTTTCTTTCGCTTTATTTATTAGGGGGTTAGAAAGGGGACTTGCTTATGAGTAAAAAAGATTTTTTAATAGACCTGTTCGGCAAGGTTATTGAACAAAATAGTCAAAATATGATATC
>CAMMBO010000074.1 GCA_946494435.1 uncultured Mycoplasmatota bacterium | reverse complement strand
AATATCATTTTCATCTAGTATGTCTAGTTTTCCATAAAACTTTTCACACTATCTTATTATGACGTTAGGCTTTAAATTTAGCAATGTACGAATGACATTGTTCGAGCGGGTAGCAGCCGAAT
Organism: uncultured Mycoplasmatota bacterium; assembly: GCA_946494435.1. The sequence goes on along the minus strand of CAMMBO010000074.1, from coordinate 4,145 downwards.
TTATGGTAATATTACTGTCAGTTTGAACTACACTTATCTCTTAGCATTGCGACTCCTTGCTCTGAATACATAAGGAGCTCTCCTAAGCCCCTCTGAATTGGACATCACAGTTTGTGATTTCCAATTTTCAAACTCCAGTTCTGTCATATGAAAACAAAAATCTTTTTATATTTCTTTTTACTTTTTGAATAAGTACTATTGTTTCAACATGATATAATTTTGCTAAACCACTTAAAAAACTAAGGTAAATATTTTAAATTTGCCTAGAGAAAATTAAAAATTGACCCCGAATTTAAGGCCAATTTACAAAATTCATACTTTTTTATTTTTTTAATCTAATTTCTGTTGTAACTCTTTTAACTTAGATAAAAACTCATTAGTCTTTCTAATCTCTTCATCAAACTTTTGTAAATTAGTAGTATTTTCAAGTTCTAATGTAGTATTCTTTCTAACTGGTTCTTCTTCAATACCATAGATAGGACTAATAATAGGACTTGGATGATAAGTACTTTTCTTTTCAGTATAAGCTTCATTTATACTTGGTACTTTCTCTTTAGCACTTAAGAAGTCATCAATAGAAAGTTTTGGTTTTTCAGTCTTAGGTTCTTCTTCTACTTCTAATACTTCTACTTGTTCTTTTTCTTTTCTATACCTTTCTTCTAACTCTTGAATACTTATAGGTTCATTACCATCATCTTGATACTGTGTAACTTCATTTTGTTCTGTAATTGTTTTGCCTTTAGCGATTAGTTCATCTAAACTAATAATAGCATTTTCTTCTTGTTCTTCTTCAAACTTAGTAAGTTCAATATTCTCAGTTTTATCTTCATTTTCAAGTTTCTTTAACTCTTCAGTAATTCTTTCAAGTTCTGCTTTCGCTTCACTTTCAGTATAAACTTCATCTTTATATTTAATTACTTCTTCTTCATTCTTAGGACTTTCTACAGGTGTAATAACTTCTGGTTCTAGTACTTCAACTTTCTCTTCATATTTTTCATTTAATATAATACTGTCGTTAATATTAACAGGATTTTCTTTAACACTTACAACTACAGGTTCTACTTCTATAGGACTAGAGGCAACACTTTCAATAACAACATCAGGAGTAGGTTCTTTTGTCTCTACTTTTTCTTCCTTTACTTCTACTTCAGGAACAACAGTAGGGCTAACTACAGTAGTGTTATTAACTAGAGGAACTTCTACCTTTTTTTCTTTAACCTCTTCTTTTTTAGGTTCTTCTTTAGTAATAGGAGTTACATTAGATGCTTCTTCTTTTCTAGCTTTAGCGACTTCTTCTACTAACTTATTAAGTTGCATTGTATTATTTTGTAACTTCTTTTTCTCTTCATGCTTCTTCATAAATTCATGAAACCAAAGAATAAAATACACAAATAAAATAAGTCCAATAATCGCTAGAACTATTAAAACCTCCTTAGTTGCTAAAAAATCTATTACATTTTCCATTAATCGACACCTCTTTACTACGATTGATAATTCAAGTGTAGCATAGTCTTAAATATTAAAAAAGTAGTTACATAAAATTTTACAGAAAAAATACATTAATTTTACAGATGAGATTTACATAACTTTACGAACATATTTTTACATATTTTTTAAGTTTTACAGTCATATATTATAATTAGAGGTGGGTCTATGAGAAAAGAGACTTTTATAAAATCAACGATTATTTTAATAATTGGTGGTTTCTTAACTAAGGCTTTAGGGATGATTATAAAGATAGTTATGAGTAGATTAATGGGAAGCGAGGGTATAGGTCTATATATGTTAGTCCTACCTACTTTTTCTCTATTAATTGGTCTATGTCAATTTGGTATTCCTACGGCGTTATCAAAGCTTATCGCGGAAGAGTCTAAAAATAATAAAAGGCTTCTTTTTTCTCTACTTCCTATTTCCTTAATAATTAATATTATAATAATTTCTTTTGTTATCGTTATTGCCCCTACTCTTGCTTTTAACTTTTTACATGAAAAAAGGGCTCTTTTACCTATTCTTGCAATATGTGTAGTATTACCTTTAACTAGTACTTCTAGTATTTTAAGAAGTTATTTCTTTGGTAAACAACAAATGCTTCCACACGTTACATCTAATGTCTTAGAAGATATTATCAGACTTATTTTAATTATTATAGGAGTCCCTATCTTTATTAGTAAAGGCTTAGAAGTAGCAGTTACTTTTGTTATTTTAACTAATATTATTAGTGAATTATCATCTATTTTAGTTTTATTTTTCTTCTTACCTAAGAATTTAACGATTAAAAAGCAGGACCTTGCCTTTAATAAGGGATATGCAAAAGAAGCGATGAATATAAGTATACCATCAACTGCAAGTCGTCTTGTTGGTTCTTTTGGATACTTCTTAGAGCCTATAATATTAACAAATGCTTTAACCTATGTCGGATACAGTTCTAACTTTATTGTAACTGAGTATGGTGTTATTAGTGGCTTTGTTATGCCTCTTTTACTTCTACCATCTTTCTTTACAATGGCAATAAGTCAAGCCTTGCTACCTATTATATCAAAAGCGACTAGTAGTAAGCATTATGATTATGCTAAGAAAAAGTTAAAACAAGCGATTGGTATTTCTCTTTTAATAGGAGTTCCTGCTTCTACTCTTCTTGCTATTTTCCCAGAGTTCTTCTTAGGTTTAATTTATAATACTCATGAAGGAGTCGCCTATATGAGGTTTCTTGCCCCTATTTGTATTTTACAATATATCCAAGCTCCTTTATCTGCTTGTTTAGATGCCATGGGCTTAACTAAGTTAGGTCTTAAGGCAACTATTATAGGTACCTTAATTAGAACTATCTTCCTACTTATTTTCTCTTTATTAAAAATAGGTATGTGGGGTCTTATTTTTTCAACTAGTCTAAATGTAATATTTACAACCTTCTATAACTTATATCAAGTTAAAACAAGTCTAAAAAAATAGAGAGCTATAATTGCTCTCTATGCTTAATAGTTCTTTTTAATACCTTACCATTATTTACTTTTTCAGAACCATTAGTTTTATCTTTTTTATCAACTAAATCCATATATTCATCATATGTCTCATTAATTTCAGATATACTTTCATTAAATTCCTTATTACTACAATGTACCATAAATCCTAATGCTGTCATTAACCCTAATGTAATTAAAGTACCTTTAGCATTGCCATCCATCACTTTCCCTACTAAAACACAAGATTCCAAAGCCAAACAGGCATTACCAATTTTTAAATTTTTAATAGTAGATTTAAGTTCTGTTGTAATTTGTTCTTTACCTTTCATATAATATTCCCTCCTTTGTGCTACGTATTATAGCATAAAAGGTACTTTTTGTAAATATCAAGCAAAGCTCACTTCGCAAAATCGAAAAAAAATGCTTTTTGCGAAATGAGATTCTTCTTTAGTGTCTATGTAGAAAGATTTGAATTTCATTTTATTATCTTAACTTTATCATTTTCTAACTTCTTCCCCTCTTTATGATTAGCATAAATAAATCTTGCCATTAAGACTCCATATATAAGACTAGTTGCATAGAATTCTTCTTTATTATTAAGAGAAATACCATTTTCTACTATACTTACATTATACAAAGTATTAACTGTATAGGCTCCACTTATTAGTCCTAAGACTGTACTATTAAACTTTATATTCTTTACTATGCTTTTAATTTTTTTCATTTAATCACCTTTTACTTATGATATAATATATGCCAAAGAGGTGATGACTTTGCAGAAAGTAAAGATTCTAATTGTCGATGATGAGAAAAATATTAGAGAAGTTATTAGAGAATATGCATCTTTAGATGGCTATGATGTTATGGAAGCAGACTCTGGTGTTAAAGCCTTAGAATTATTAAATAATAATAAGTTTGATTTAATGATTTTAGATATTATGATGCCTATTATGGATGGTTTTACTTTACTTAATAGTATTCCTAAAGAAAAAAAGATACCTACTATTATTCTTTCCGCTAGAGATGATGAAGTTGATAAACTAGAAGGCTTTGATAGAGGAATTGACGACTATTTATGTAAGCCTTTCTCTCCAAGAGAATTAATGGCTAGAGTAAAAGCGATATTAAAAAGGACTAAAGGAGATGTTGATAGTTATTCTTATGATAAGTTAGTTGTTAATTTCT
>CAMMBO010000073.1 GCA_946494435.1 uncultured Mycoplasmatota bacterium | reverse complement strand
AATATAGAATTGTACAAGATAAATTGTTTGAGTCTGATTTCGACAAGTTTATAATTGAAATGAAAAATGAAAAAATAAATAATTAAAAATTGGAGGGATTTAGAAGAAAAAGATAATTGGAAAATGGACCCTAATAATCCTACAGAAAAAAACTTACAAATGTATCTAAAATGGATATGATTGTTGCAAGTCATGAAAGTATTAATGGGGATTATCGAAAATTAAAAGATATGTTTGAAAAAAATAGTCATATTATAAGTGAAGAGGAAAGATTAAGATATATAAAGATTTATTGTTCAAGCAAACTTAGCAGTATTATAGTAAATTAGGAGGTACTCACGATAGTATCTTTTTTTGTAACAATTTACGTAATTTAAAAAAATAAACTATTTATATATAATTTATTGATTTTTGTGTATGGTTTTGTTAAAATTATCTAAAAAGTTAATAAATATATATGGTAATTGCATTAGTAGAAATAATTTAAGGAGAGATATTATGTTTACAAAAGAGAAATTAGAAAAGTATTTAGAAAGATGTCTTAAAACAGGGGCTGATTTTGCGGAATTATTTATTGAAAAAAGTAATAATACTAACTATAGTTATATAGATAGTAAAGTAGATGATATTAGTAGTGTTTATGATTATGGAATGGGTATTAGAATTGCTTTAGGTAATGATATTGTATATGGCGCTATTAATAAGTTAGAAGATGAAGTTATTTTAAATAAAATAGATGAACTTACTAAATATTTTAATAGTGATGTTAAATATTGTAATGTTAATTTAAAAGAAGAGGAAATACCATTAATTAATGAAATTAAGATATGGCCTAAAGATTATGATGATGAGAAGAAAATTAAATTATTAAGTGATATTAATAGTTTAGTTAGAAGTAAAGATGAAAGAGTAATACAAGTTGATATTAATTTAAGTGAAAAAGAAAGTGAAATAATAATTGCTAATAGTTTAGGTAAATATGTAAAAGATCATAGGCTTAGACTTAGATTATATACTTCTTTAACAGTTGAAGAAAATGGTAAAAAGAAGAATATGTTAAATACATATGGTGGATCTTTTGGATATGAAAATTTTGTTAATTTTGATATCCACAGTTTTGTGGATAACTTAGTTACACTTGCTATTAAAAAGTTAAATGCTAAACCTTGTCCTGGTGGTGAAATGCCAGTAGTATTAGGGGATGGTTTTTGTGGCACGATTATGCATGAAGCAGTTGGTCATACTTTAGAAGCTACTTCTGTAGGTATAGGAGAATCTATTATGTGTGGTAAATTAGGTAAGAAAGTAGCTAGTTCTAAGTTAACACTAGTGGATGATGGTACAATTAAGAATGCTTGGGGTAGTAGTAATATCGATGATGAAGGAAATATTACGAAGAAGAATGTATTAATTGATAAAGGAGTTGTTACTAATTATTTAGTAGATTATTTGAATGAAAGAAAAATGCATATGACTAGCAATGGATGTGGAAGAAGACAAAGTTATTTATATGCTCCTACGTCTAGAATGAGTAATACTTTTATTGTTAATGGTAATGATAAGGTAGAAGATATGATTAAATCAATTGATTATGGTTTATTAGTTAGAAAAATGAATGGGGGAACAGTTAAACCAGAAACGGGGGATTTTAACTTTAATGGTACTTCTTGTGCAATAATAAGAAATGGTAAAATAGAAGAAGAAGTAGATGATGCTATATTGATTGGCAATGCATTAGATATTATTAAAAATATTTCAATGGTCAGTGATAATATGACTTTAGCGACAGGTTATTGTGGTTCATTAAGTGGGACAATACCTGTAACAGTAGGAGAACCTTATATTAAAGTAGATAAAATAATTGTTGGAGGAAGTGATGTCTAATGCAAGATATATTTGATTATGCTAGAGAAAATGGTATTAATGATTTACAAATTACCATTAATGAAGTAAAAGATAATACAATAGATACTATTAATGATAATATTAAAAGTATTGATTTATTAGAATATACTTATTATGTTATTAAAGCTATTTATAAAGGTAAAAGAATTAGTTTTAAAACTAATAAATTAGATAAAAAAGAAATAATAGATAAGATTAAGAAATATGCAAGTTATATTCAAAATAATGAAGAAGATTATATTATTAAAGAAGGTAAAATTAAATGTAAAAGAAATATATATGATATGGATATATTTAAATATAAAGATTATTTATTAGAACTTAATAAGAAATATAAGAAAGATATATTTAAGAGTGTTAGTACTTATTATTCTAAAATGGTAGAAAGAAAAAGAATAATTAATAGTAATGGGGTAGAGTTAGAAGATGAGAATAAGAAAGAAATATTCTATACTTCTATTGTAGCTAGTGATGGAGATAAAATTGTCTCTTATGATAGCAAAATATATAATCCTAATAAGGAACAGATAGAAAATATCATTAAAAATGTCTCTTTAGTAGTAAGTAATAAATTAGAAGAAGGGACAATATCTAGTGGTAAATATAAAGTATTAATTGATAGTAAGACGATGAGTGATATTTTTACTTGTTTTATTGCAATGTTTAATGCAGATAATGTATATTATAAACAATCTTATTTAACTGATAAGTTAAATAAGAAGATTATGTCTGATAAAATTACTTTAATTGAAGATCCTGTAAATGAAAATATGGTTGGTAAGTGCTTATTTGATAATGAAGGGACTTTAACTAAGAAGAAAGTATTAGTAGATAAAGGAATACTTAAAACTTATTTACATAGTATAAAAAGTGCTAATAGAGATGGAGTAGAACCTACTGGTAATATGTATGGTAATATTAGTACAAGAAATTTATATATAGTACCTGGTAATAAGAGTGAAGAAGAATTATTAGAAAAAATGGGTAATGGTATTATGATAAATGAAGTAGTAGGAACGCATGTTGGAATTAATATAATAACTGGGATTATTAGTTTACAAGCAGAAGGGATGATTATTAAGAATGGTAAAAGGGATAAAGCTATTAAGAATTTTGTTATAGCAACAGATTTTGATACTTTATTTAATAATATTATAGATATTGGTAATAATTTAGAATTTTATAATATTAGTTTTGCTAGTCCTTCAATATTGTTTGATAATATATCAATATCAAAATAATTTGGTAAATTATCTTGATATTAACTAAAAATTATGGTAAGATTATTAATGTAAAATAGTAACGAGGAGGTAATTGAAATGTTGGAAAAAATTAACAAACCTATGTTCGTCAGGGGGGGGGGGTATAAATTACTTCCTAGGTAATTATAAGGAAAATAGGGTTAATAAAACTACAAAGGATAAGTCTAAGAGGCTTATCTCTTTGTAGTTTTTATTTTGTTTCTTTACTATAAATATGTTGTAAGATAATCAATGTGCATCAACAACAAATTGTCCAGGAAGTACAAAAACAACATCGTATAGTCAGGCAACAAGCAATACATATAGTAGTACGATAAAGAAAACGGTAGATAATTGGTATAAAACAAATATAGTAGATGCAGGCTATAGCGATAAAGTAGCAGATGTAATATATTGTAATGATCGAAGTTATTATACTGGAACGGGTTATGGAACAACGCAAACATATTATAGTGCAAGACAAAGAATAGTAGATGGAAACAATCCTGTATTGACATGTACTAATCAAAATGATAGATTTACCGTAGATGATACAAGCAAAGGAAATGGAGCATTAATATATCCAGTAGGGTTGATCACAGCAGATGAAGTATCCATGGGGGGAGCAGTTTCTGGTAGTAGCAATAGTAGTTATTACTTATACACAGGTAACTATTATTGGACTATGAGCCCGTATTACTTCGCTGTCGGGACTGCGGACGAGTTTAGCGTGAACTCCCTTGGTAACCTCTACTCCGACGGCGTGTACGACTCTTACGGTGTGCGGCCCGTGCTTTCTCTCAAATCTGACATCAGTGTGACAGGAAGCGGAACGCAGAATGATCCATTTTTGGTTCAATAGAATTGTAGTAAAAATGAGGTTAAAACAAAAGTAACAATGTCGTTCCATACTAAAGGAAAAGGAAAGGGAGTGGTAACAAGGGACGACCAAAATTATACATCAAATATGTAGTATGATGAAACAAATAGCTATATTACTATATATTTGTAGTATAAAATAATAAACATTTGTTTATATTTTGATAAATTATTATTCATATTTATGAATAATAATTTTGTTTTGGAATAAAATTAAAAAAGTCTTTGACTTAGTTGTGACTTTTAAGTTAAAATGTCCGTTTTTTTTAATTGGTTTACAAGTTAAAAT
>CAMMBO010000072.1 GCA_946494435.1 uncultured Mycoplasmatota bacterium | reverse complement strand
AAGTTTTACCTGTTCCTGTCGCTCCTAATAAAACTTGTTCTTTTTTACCTTCTTTTATTCCTTCTACTAATTCTTTTATTGCTTCAGGTTGGTCTCCACTTGGCTTAAATTTTGAGACTAATTTAAACATATCTAATCACCTTTTTTCATTTTACATTCTTTTAACTTATATTCATTTATTCGCAAGTCTTCTCCTTCAGTCGTTATTATATCATTATGACTATATACTTACAAATATTTTTTAATATAATACTTACAAATATTTTTTAATATAAAAACTCCAGCCGAAAAGACTAAAGTTTTAAATTACATACCTATTAAATCAAAATTTATAGGGTCTTCTTTAAGTAGTTCAAGGATATTAGTATTAGAATATTTCTCTATTCTTTCCTTTATAGAGTTAACATCATCATAAAATAAATTAGGTTTGGTTATAATAATATCTTTTATATTAGTGATCCCTATTGAGAGGAAGTAGTCTATTATCGATGATACTCTTTCTTCATTTAAATCTAACTCTAGTTTATCATCTTCATCTATAGAGCTAGTAATATCTCTTATATCTTCAGTAGTTAAGTTATATTTAGTTAAATACTCCATCCATACTCACCTCTTCCTTTTACTGATGTTTTAAGCATATTAAATGTTTCTTCATCAAGATACATTCCCCTAGTAACAGAATATAGTAAGGCATTATCATCGGTAATTCCTTTTGCTTTTAAAGTGTTATAACATCTTAATACTTTTAATCTAGAGATAATCTCATCTCCAATTTTATATTGATATGGATTATTATCTACTCTATAATGTTCTTCTAAATTTTTAATCTTTTCATCTAATAAAATCTCATCATTATAAGTAATTGGGTTTTCTCTTGTAATAATTTCTTCATATCTACTAGCATTAGGAATATATCTATCAGCCATTTGGTCTATAAAATGCTCTTGTTTAAAAGTATTTATTTCTTCAGATGTTCCTAGATTATAACCAAACTTTTTAGAGCACTTGGTTGTCAAACAACTATTTAGTGATTGTATATTTCTTTTATAATATTGTGAAAAAATAAGATTATAATAATTATCTATACTATTTTCTCTTTTTAATTTATAAAGAAGAGCAAAATTTTCTTCTCTCATCGCATTAATTATTGTAGGAAAAGTTATAGTATAATTATTAGTAGTATTATGTAATAGGCCTATTTCTATTAACTTATCACATCTATCTGCTACTTTAGAAAACGAAAACATTGATGGTGGTAAAGTAGACATATCTCTGGTTTCAAAGAATCCATATAATTTATAGGTGTTCAAGTTTTCATCTATTTTTTCTCTTGGTGTTTCTAATACTTTAATATTAGTTTTATTGGAAATAGAAACGTTAAGACCCATACTTGTTAAATATTGTTCATTAGATATCATTTCTTCATAAGATATTTTACTAGCATAACTTCGTAATCTATTGTTGTTATTACTTTCACTTTTCTTTTTTGATGATGATTTGTGTCTTACTCTTATCTTTTTAGGTAAATTGTTTACCCATATACTTGGTAATTCGAAAAGCGGTGTAAATAAAGCTTTACGGGCTTTTAAATCTTCATATCGTTTATTAATTGTACTTACATTACTATATAAAACAATCGCTAGTAAAGCTCCTTTAGAAAAATTATCTAATATTTTTTTACTTGATAAATAGGTTAATATCTCTCTTGTATTACTTAAATCAATATTTCTAGATATTTCTTCTTTATTCCTATCAATAAATTTTAACATATCTTCTTTAAAACCAAAATTTTTAAAACACTCTTTAACTTCTTCTATATCTGTAGTTGATAATATCTTTTTGTTTTGCTTTTCTATATTTTCGTTATAGTCAATTATACTACTTAATAAATCTATTTTTACTTTAGAAGATGTATCTTTATCTTCAATAATTATGGATAGAGTTTTAAAGTCTTCCAAATTTAGTAAAGAGTAATCATTAGGATTATTAACTTTCTCATATAGATATTCTAAATTTAAAATATGTTCTTCAATAGATGAGGACTTTTCTTTATTCTTATTAATTTGTTCTTCTTCTTTTGTTACTGTTTCTACTAATGTTTTTTTCTTTTCTACTAGCTCTTCTATTATTTTTTTAATAATATCAAGTTGAGTAGAAGTTAAATCAACTGATAAGTTAAATTCATATTTAGCTTTTAAGACTAGATTTATATTTTTTAAGTCTTCTTCTTTAATTGGAATATATTTACTGATATCTTGATAGCTTATATCTTTTAGATTTTTTATATCTTTACTTAATGTTTCAATTAAAGTGGTAAGCTTATTTATATCTTTTTTTAATGTTTCATTTTTCTTTTTGTTATCTTCAATATTAAGATTATTATAAGTTTCATATAAGTCATCAACTTTTGCTTTAATTATTTCTGCTAATGTCATAATTACACCTACCATTCTATTAATATTCGATAAGTTTCCAAGTAAAAGGAAAAGTCTTTAATCCTAGCTTGAAAGTTAGAAATAAATTCTCTAGAACTGATTCCTAGAGCGAAAGAAAGTTCTTCTAAACTAACATCTTTTTCTTTAATTAGGTTCATGCAATCAGTTTTTATGTTATAAAATAGATTATCTAATTTTTCATTTGTCATTATTTATGCTCATCTCCTTTTACGGCTATCATAGATTTTAATTGTTCAGTAAATTCTTTTTGTTGTTTTAAATAATTAGGATTTTGAGTGTTTATATTAGTTAAATTTTCATCAATAACATAACTATAAGTTTGAGCGATAGTATTTGAGTCATCATAAATATCACTATGAGGAGCGAATGTTAATACCAGTACTTTATTATCTTTAGTTCTGACATAAGAAACACACATATTAGAACTCTTATTTATGTAGATGTTATATCGTTTATTATTAGATAATAATTTAGTATGTTTCTTACCTTTCTCGTAATCATGTAAACCTTTTTTAAATTTTCCGATAAGGGATAGACAATGTTTTTTCTCTTCTTTATTAAATTTATTTATTTGAAAGAAAGAATTATTATTTTCATCTAATAAGAAATAAATTTCATTAGTTGTTTTTCCTTCTTCTTTCTTATCTCCTGTTAAAATTTTATCTAAGGATATAGCTTTGTTATATTCTTCTTTAAGCATATTAAAGTAATCCCTTATATCTTCTAATGTAGCGGTAGGGTTATTTAGTTGTGATTCTAATTCTGCTTTTACTTCAAACATATCTAATATTAAAACTGTCATTGAAATATCTTTATATTGAAATTCATCAATTCCTAATGTAGATAAATCCAAGTTATCTTTACTTTCCTGCTCTTTTATGGCTCTTGACATCTCTTTATTGTAATTTATGTACTTTTCATCTTTACCATTAATTAAATAATAATATTTGGTCATGATAGATTCTATATTGTTTTTAATTTTATAATATTCACCTTTTATATTATTTAGCTCTTCTTGATTTATATTTGGTGTTTCTTCTTCTGTGAATAACGATTCTATTTCTTCGTGAGGTGTTGGTATTCTATGAGATTTAAGTTTTTCTTCTTTTTTAGTGACACTTTTACAACTTTCATAAGCAATTTCTTTTAAAATGCTTATTTTTTCTTCATCTGTAATATTTGCCTTTAAGATAAATGAGGCTTTGGCAGTAAGACTTTTTTCATCTAATTCTTTTATTTGTGACTCTAAACTTTTAACTTGTAATTGATATTTTTCTATATTACTAAGACAATCTTTTACTATTTCATCCGTTAATATGTTATTTATAGCGATTTGAACTTGTTCTATTTCTAAAGCATTGTTATCATAGAAGAACTTAAGAATTTGAAAGTTAGAAGTAAGTTGAGGAAATAAAAGCAGGAACGTCTTTTGATGCTCTAACAAGTTTTCTATATATCTTTTTTTATCATTTATTGGCATTATTAAAATGTTAGCACTATCTATCATTGTTTTATATTTATTTAGTTCTCTTTTTAATTTTTGTGATTGTTCTTCTAATAATTGTTCATATTTTTCTTTTGGTTCCATAATATCCTCCTTTATTTTTAACATGAAAAAGAACAGAATAAAGTTATTCTGTTCTTAAAGCATTATAAAAGAAAGTAATTGTATTATTACTTATAGTTTTATTTAAACTGCCCCCCCCCAGGTAACAAATTGTAAACATGAAGTTTGACATTCTTACTCTCCTTCTTTCTGTTTTTATAGTAACATATTATACTACAACTTACAATAATTTATTCTTCTTTGATGACACAACTTGTGACTATTCAGCGAAAATGTTACACTTTTAATGCTAAATATTCAGGAAAAAT
>CAMMBO010000071.1 GCA_946494435.1 uncultured Mycoplasmatota bacterium | reverse complement strand
AAGAAAATGCTAAAGTAATAGAAATATGTGCTAAAGTAGAAGAAGAGTTAAGTGAACTAGAAGATGAGGATGCTAAAGAAATGTTAGAAGCTTTAGGACTAGAAAAAAGTGGGCTAGACTCTCTAATCGCTGCAACATATGACTTATTAGGACTTGCCACATATTTTACTGTAGGACCTGATGAAGTAAGAGCATGGACTTTCAAAAAAGGCATGAATGCTAAAAGCTGTGCTGGTATCATCCATACAGATTTTGAAAAAGGCTTTATTAAAGCAGAAGTTATCTCCTATGAAGATTTAATAGAGTGTGGTAGTGAATTAAAAGCAAGAGAAGCAGGTAAAGCAAGACTTGAAGGAAAAGACTATTTAATGCAAGATGGAGATATCTGTCACTTTAGATTTAATGTATAGGGAGAATTATGTTCTATATAGAAGAAACAGGCGAAGTGTACATAAAATATATAGTTAAAATAAATGAAAAAGAGTTATTAAGCATAAGAAAAGAAATAATAGATAATTGCAGTGAAATAAGACATTATAAAGAAAAAATAGATGGAGATTATGATTACAGTTTTTTCTACAAAAATGATATTAGAAATTTTAAATCAAAAAAAGTAGGAACAAAAGAATATTTTCCTGATGTTTATATAAATGTAAATGAAGTAGAATATGATAAATATATTCATCCTAAATTGGCAGAATACATAAATAGATTGTTACTTGGAGATGCAGCCGCTATTAAAGAACTGAAAAAATATAAAGGAAATACTTTAGTTAAAGCTAAAATAAAATCTACCGAAGTAGAAGAAAGTAATGCTAAAATAATAGATTATTTAAAGAACTATATGAAACTTAATAAAAATCAAAAAAGTGATATGAACTACTATGATGAAGTTATGATGTGTATCACTTTAATAGAAGTAGATAGAATAAATAAAGAAGAAGTAAGAAATATTGAACAACTTTATAATACAAGCAAGGTTAAAAGAAAGAAAAAATATAAATAGTAAAAGGATAAATTAACAAATGAAAGAATTAAATTATAAATTAGTTATTTTTGAAACAAATATTAGTGATGGTATAATGAGTCCTAATAAAAAGTTCTATCCTAAAGACTATACAGATAAAATGATAGAAACGGAGTTTTTAAATACTAGATTAAATGCTGGTAAAAAGTATGGCTTTGATGGTAGAAAAATATTACATCCTAAACAAAAGGATGTAAAGTTTATAGAAGATTATCCTGATGGCAAATATATAAGGATAAGTGATAATAATTTAATTAAAGATGACTATTGGTATACATACTTAGTCGCTGATATTCTAATAATAGATAAAAACTATCCTAATATTGTAATAGGACACGGTATGGCAGACTGTCCAATCTTAATAGTAGAAGATACTAAAAATAAAGTTGTTGCAATCTCTCACTGTGGTTCTAAACAGATAAATATAGAAGTACCTAAGTATACAGTTGAAGCATTATTAAAAGAGTCTAATAGCAATATTAAAGACATTAAAGTATATATTGGAAGTTGTATTAAAGAAAATAGTTATCGTTATGAAGAATATCCTAAATGGGCAACTAATACTAAAGTATGGGAAAACAATATAAAGAAAAAAGATGATTATTACTATATAGATTTAGTTAAAGCTATTAAAATGCAATTATATGAACATAAAATAAAAGATAAACAAATAACAGTAAGTCCTTATGATACTTATACTAACCCTAATTACTATTCTCATACTAATGAAAAAAGAAATGGACCTAAACCTAATGGTCAAAACTTTGTTGGCTGTTTTTATAAAGAAATATAAATTTAAAGAAAAAGATAGACTTTTCTTTTTTCTTTTGCTATAATACTAGCGAGTATTTAAAATGCTCCTTACCTAGAAATAGGTCTTATGTCCAGAAGGAGGTGTACGTTTAATGACAAATTATGAAATCATGTTTATCGTTAAACCAGATTTAGATGAGGCTGCTATAAAAAAAGAAGCAGAAAATCTAAAGAAAGTTTTAACTGATAGAAAATGTAAGATTAATGAAGAAAAAGCAATGGGACAAAAAGAATTAGCATATGAAATGAACAAATATAAAAATGGTTATTATTTCTTATATGTTGTAGAAGCAACTCATGAAGCTATTTCTGAATTTGATCGTCTAGCTCGTCTAAATGAAAACATTTTACGTCATTTAGTTATTAAATTAGACGATTAAGAAAAGAGGTATTTATGAATAAAGTATTTTTAATAGGTCGCTTAACTCGTGACCCTGAACTTCGTTATACAGGTAATAATACAGCAGTAGCAAGTTTTACTATCGCTGTTAATAGAACTTATACTAACCAAGCAGGAGAGCGTGAAGCAGATTTTATACCAGTTGTAGTATGGCGTAGACAAGCTGAAAGTGTTAAAAACTATCTATCACAAGGTAGTCAAGTAGCAGTAGAAGGACGTATTCAAGTACGTAATTACGATGACCAAAATGGACAACGTCGTTACGTTACTGAAGTAATCGCTGATAGTGTTGAATTTATTGGTTCAAGAAGAGATAATAATGGCTCTCAAGGAACTAATACTAACAACTATAACAGTGGAGTGACATCCGCTCCATCTACTCCATCAGAACCTACTCCATATGACTTTACTGATACACCATCATCAAATAATGGAACAGATATTTCAAATGATCCATATAAAGACTTTGGAGCAAGTATTGAAATAGATGATAGTGAATTACCATTTTAAAAGAAGGGAGGAATAGTCTATGGCTAAAGACTTTAAAGAACATAAAGAATTTGGACGTCGTAAAAAGAAAGTATGTATAATGTGTGCTGGAAAAGACGTTAACTATAAAGATGTTGATACATTAAGAAGATTTATTAATGATAGAGGTAAAATTGTTCCTCGTCGTGTAACAGGAACTTGTGCTCGTCATCAAAGACATATAGCAAGAGAAATTAAAAGAGCAAGAGCTATTGGTCTATTACCATTTACTAAGTAAATAGAAACATCTATTTACTTTTTTCATTACAAGTTTTACTTCTACCTTAAAATAGTATATAATATTAACAAGGGATAAAAGGAGGATCTAATGAAATTAATAGAAAGAAAAAAAGAACTAAAGCAAAAATTAAAATCTGCAAAAACAGTTTTTATTATGGCTCATAAAGATTTAGATTTAGATGCCTTAGGAAGTTCTATAGGTCTTTACATTATCTTAGAAAAACTAAATAAAAATTGTTTTCTAATTATTAATGATACAAAGCATGAATCTGGTGTCTCTAAAGTATTTAAAGAACTAGAAGGATGCCTAAATATAATTAAAGATAGTGAAATAGAAGATAATCTTTATATAAGAAGTAAGAAAAATCTATTAGTAATATTAGATACAAATAAAGAAGAATTGGTCCAAGCAAGAAATGCTATTAACTATTTTGATAAAGAAAATATAGTAATATTAGACCATCACGAACTAGGAGAAACATCAATTGATGCTGGACTTATGATAATAGATAATGATATCTCTAGTGCTTGTGAAATGATTACTAATCTAATAGAAGCCTATAAAATGGAACTTGACCCTTATTATGCAACTCTTTTATTATCAGGAATTGTCTTAGATACTAATAACTTTACATTAAAAACAAATTCTGAGACTTACTATGCTGCCTATTACTTATCAAGTATGGGAGCCAGTACTAAGAAAGTTCAGTATCTATTAAAACAAGATTTAAAAGAGTACATTGAAAGACAAAAAGTAATTACTAATGTCGATATTATAAATAATAGAATCGCTATCGCTAAAGGTAGTCCTTACATGGTATATCGAAGAGAAGATATCGCTAAAATAGCCGATACCCTTCTATTCTTTAACGATATAGAAGCATCATTTGTTATTGCCAAAACTACTTCTAAAACCATCTCTATTAGTGGTAGAAGCTTAGGTAACTATGACATTTCTAAAATACTTACCCCAATAGGTGGAGGCGGAAACAAGACCGTAGGGGCAACACGAATAAGTGATAGTACTATTAGTAAAGTAGAGACTAAACTAAAACAAATCTTAAAAAAAGAGGAGGAATAGCATGGAAGTAATCTTTATAAAAGATTTAAAAGGACAAGGTAAAAAGGGAGAAATAAAAGAAGTAAAAGATGGATATGCTGAAAACTTCTTAATAAAAAAAGGCTATGCGATTAAGTCTACTAAAACCTCTTTAGAGAAACTAGCTGGTGAAAACAAAGCTAAAAAAGAAGAAGAGGAAAAAGCTAAGAAAGAAGCAATAAGCTTAAAAGAAAAATTAGAGAAAGAAACTTTAACTTTTAAAGTTAAAACAGGAGATAATGATAAAGTCTTTGGAAGTATT
>CAMMBO010000070.1 GCA_946494435.1 uncultured Mycoplasmatota bacterium | reverse complement strand
TCTCTTCATAATTAATATCACTTTTATTATCAAATACTTCTTTTATTTGATATCTTACTAAATCAGGGTTATTAGATAGTGAGTTATTTATTTCTTTTAGTAAATCTTTTTCTATATAATCATCACTATCTAAAAAGATTAAATACTCTCCACTTGCTTCTTTTACCCCATTATTACGAGCCATACTTAAGCCCTGATTTTCTTGATTTATTATCTTATAAGGATATTTACTAATAATATCACTACTATTATCAGTAGAACCATCATTAACAATAATAACTTCATAATCTTTAAAGCTTTGACTCTTGATACTATCTAAACATCTTTTTAGATATTTTTCTGTATTATAAACAGGAACAATAATACTAAATTTAGGTTTCTTCATTAGAAATCACCTCCATCAAAGATAGTTTCTAACTTTTTCATTCGCATATTTTGTATCTCTTCTAAATCCAAAGATATATCTTTTTTATCTTTACTATTTAATATTTCTTTAACTTGTTCTAGCATTTTCTTCTCATTAGTAGGTATAACTTCTCCATAGTTTTTACCAATCTTTATTGCATCATCACTAACTTTAATAGTTGTAATTAACTTTTTCTTTAAAGCAAGTCCTTCTAAATAAACAACAGGAAATCCCTCATAATTAGATGTTAATATTAAATAATCTGCTCTTTTCATATAAGGATAAGGATTTATTTTAGAACCCACAAACATAACTTTATCTTCTATACCTAACTTCTTAACTTCTTTTTGATAAGCATCTCTACTAGGACCATCTCCTACTACCCAAAGCATTACTTTATCAAGTGATGATACTAGTTTAAAGGCTCTACCTAACTTTTTAGAAACATCATCAAGTCTACCTACAAAGACAAATAAAGTCTTACCTCGTGGTTTAGTGAAAGAGATTTTTTCATTACTTAAAGATTCTATTTCTAAAACATCAATAAAGTTATTAAAAACTAGACATCTCTCCTTTAATCCAGGATATATCTTTGTAAACTTATGACGTGATTCATTAGAAACAAAGAATATAGTTTTAAAGTCATAAATATCACGTGTATCAAAGAATCTTCTAAAGTCTTCTAAATCAGGATAAATATAACTATAATCACTATGAATATAAATTGAATTATTTAAAGATGATAATCTTGTTATTTTATTACCACAATAACTATAAGTAGCATAACAACAACTAAAGTCATAGGTATGATAATTAAAGATTGAATAAGCACATCTTCTTATTAGATTAGTAACTTTTCTAATAACTTTACTTCTATTATTAGAAACCTTAAACTCTTTTACTTCTATAGATTTATCTAACTTCTCTAAAAGTTCTCCTTCTTTTTCTTCTAATATTATAGTTACTCTATATTTATCTTTATCTATTTTATTAACTAAATTAACTAAAGATTTTTCAATTCCCCCAATATTTAAATTAACACCAGTAAATAACAACTCCTTTTTATCTTTTTTAGTAAGCGATAAAAGAAGAAAACAAACTATAAGACTAACAGAAGGTGCGGTTATAATATGACCTGTAAATAATGATAATACAATTACTAAGAAAAGACTTAAATGTAACATTAATTGTCTAAATGAAAAACTATTTCGTTCTTGTAAGACTGATATTAAAATGTATAAATATGGTGCAAAGAAGATAATAAATCCTACTATACCTTGATTATAATAAACATCAAAATAATCCATCTCTATACTTTTTAACTCTTTACCATTATCATAATAACCTAAACCAAATAATTTTTGATAAGTATTAGATTTATCATAAAGCTTCTCTTTATTATTCAAAAATGTTAATCGTTGACTAAAGATAAAATGGTCTACTAACTTTTCATCTTTAAAGATATCAAAAATATTATCTACTTTTAAATAATCAAGATGTACTTCTATATTTTTATAAAAGCTTGTTCTTGGAGCGACTATAATAACTACTAAAGATAATGCTACTATAATAGCAGTAAAAGTTGTTACTATATGGTATTTTTTATCTACTACTGATTTATATAATATATAAATAAATACCACAAAAAGACTTATAATTAAAGCAAGTAATGGTGTTTTTGTCCCTACACTTAATATAACTACAAAATAAATAAAGGTAATAAATAATTTAAAGATTACATTTTTACTCTCATAAAAAATAATAAATAAAATAGGTGTTAATATTGCAATAATAGCACTTATTTCATTAGCAGAGTTATAAAAACCTAATGTTCCTTCTTTAGTAATTGCATAGCTTTCAAAACCTATACCTAATGCTAGAGGTATAAATATTAATATTAAATATAAACAAAGAGTTATAACTAAACTGATATTACTAATCTTAATCTCTTTTCTTATACTAAATAAAGATATTAACAATAATGGAAAATAAAACAATCTAAATGTATTTTGAATCTCTCTAAAGTAATTAGGATTATCTTTAAAAAGAACTAATCCTAATATAAAGAGTAAAAGATAAATACCAAATATCCCATAGTATAATAAATTATTCTTTTTGTTATAAATAAAAGTTGTAACATAAAAAATAAAGAATAAGAAAAGTATTCTTAAAACTAGTCCTAAAGTGAAACTAGTATCAAAAATATGTAACATTACTCCTGTTACAAAATCAATTATAGGACCATTTAAAAGAAATAACATGCATATTATACTTATATTTTTCTTAACAAAAGAAGACATACTATCACTTCCCATCTTTAAATCAACTTTTCGTTCACTTTCGTTCATTTTTACCATACTTTTTCCTTATTTATTAATACTTTTCGTTCATTTTCGTTCATTTTTGACTTTTTTCTCAGTTTCTCTAATTATATAAATAGGTCTACCTTTAACTTCTGTATATGTCTTAGAAATATAGGCACCACTAATTCCTGTACAAAATAGTTGAATTCCACTTAAGAAAAACATAATACAAACTAAAGAAGGCCACCCTGCTACAGGATCTCCAAATATTAAAGTCCTAATAATAATAAAGATAATAGAAATTAATGATATTAAACAAAATAATACTCCAACAATTACTGCAATTGTTAAAGGCACAGTAGAATACCCTATAATTGCATCAATAGCATAAGTAAATAATTTAGGAAAACTCCATTTACTATTACCTGCTACTCTTTTAGGAACTTCATAAGTCAACCATTTAGTTTTAAATCCTACAAAACTAAATATTCCTTTACTATAGCGATTATATTCTTTTAATTCTAATACTGCCTTAACTACTTGCCTTTTCATTAATCTAAAGTCCCTAGCTCCTGGTACCATCTCTACTTTAGATAATTTAGATATTAATTTATAATAACAATTTGTAAAAAATCTTCTAACTACACCATATTCTTTATGAGCATCTGTCTTAAGAGCAACAATATCAACATCTTTAGTAGTAATAATTTTATACATTTTCTCTATAAGTTTAGGAGGCTCTTGTAAATCTGCATCAAGAAGTGTTACATAGTCACCCGTACTATATTCAAGTCCTGCATAAATAGCCGCTTCTTTACCAAAATTTCTTGAAAAAGAAATATATCTAACATTACTATCATCTTTTGAAAATTCTTTAATAATATTAAGAGTTCTATCACTACTACCATCATCTACAAAAATAAGTTCAAAAGAAACATTACTCATCTTTTTAATTACTTTATTAATTTCTTTATAAAATAAAGGTAGAGACTCTTCTTCATTATAACAAGGTACAATAACTGATATTTTATCCATAATATTCCTCTATTCTAAAAATATTTTTCTAGTCACAAAATTAAATATCATTACAATAATAGTTGCAATTATCTTAGCAAGTAAATAATAAATACTTAAGAAATCTACTGTTATCCACATAATTACATTATTGAGTATAAGACCTATGACACTAAATACAATAAAAATAACAAATTGTTTTTTAGCATCTTTTTCTTTATTAACATCAAATACCCATTTAACACTTGCAATATAGTTATATATAACAGAAATACAAAATGATAATGTATTAGAAACAAGCACAGGAAAATGACAAAATTCTCTAAATACATAAAGAAAAACAAAGTCAATTACAAAAGCAGTACCACCAACAATAGCAAACTTAAATATTTGAATCAATAATTTTCTGGTTTTAGGCTTAAACTTTAAATGAAAAAATTTACATATACCATCAAATAAACACGCAATCTTATCTTTTTTCATACTTCTCTCCTTAACACCTATAGTATAACATGAATTATATAACTAGTCTAAATATTTCTTTAACTCTTCAGTAATAACTTCATATCCCTTACCATTAGGATGTAATCCATCATCGGTATATTCTTCATTAAAATTACCATCATCATCAAGTAATTTATCATACATATTAA
>CAMMBO010000069.1 GCA_946494435.1 uncultured Mycoplasmatota bacterium | reverse complement strand
TTTTATAAAACTATGGAAACAAAACCTATGATTATAACAGTTATACAAGAAGTATAAAAAGTATGAATTTTATAAATTGGCTCTAATTTTAGGGCCAATTTTGCATTATTTTTTCTCTTATGTTAGAGTTGAAATAATTATTTTTAAGGAGGCTTTGTTTGTGAATGATTTAATGGACTTATGGTAAGATGTTAATCAATCATGAAAATAGGCTTTCATTAATAGAGAATACATTTGACAGTTTTAAATATTTAGGTAAGAAGTGTTTTGCAATTACTAAAATAGATAGTAAAGAAATATTAGATAGTTTGTTAGATAAATTGAAGTAAAGGTAATGTCAAGACCTTTTTTCTTTTTGTTTACATTCTTTCTGTCAAATTCCTTTTTTGTCAAATTAAATCTCCCTTATTTTATTTACATTTTTAATAATTTTGTGTAACATATAATTAAGCAGTGGTAGACTGTGGGGAAAAGTGGGGGATAAATATGTTTATAGGAGAGTTTCATCATAATATCGATGATAAAGGTAGAATTGCTATACCATCTAAATATCGTGATATTCTTGGTAATAGTTTTGTTATTACTCGTGGTATAGAACATTGTATCTATGTTTATCCAAATGACACTTTTAATCATATCGTTACTAAATTAGAAAGCTTACCATTTACTAAAAAAGATGCTAGAGCTTTCACTCGCTTCTTTATGTCTGGTGCTACTGCCATTGAACTTGATAAACAAGGAAGAGTTAATATTCCAAGTCCCCTTATTACTTATGCTAACCTATCTAAAAAATGTGTAATTGTAGGAACGGGAGATAGATTAGAGATATGGGATGAAGAAGCGTTTAACGAGTTTATGAGTTCTTGTAATGATGAAATGTCCGATATTGCTGAAAACTTATTTGAGGAGAAGATATAATGCATGAATCAGTATTACTTAAGGAAACAATAGAATCTTTAAATCTAAAAGATGACAGTATCGCTGTTGATATGACTTTAGGTTTTGCAGGACATAGTAGTCAAATTTTAAAAAGAATTAAAAATGGGTATCTATTCGCCTTTGACCAAGACGAGGAAGCACTTGCCTATAGTAAAGATAAACTTTCTACTATTGGTAATAACTTCCAAATAATTGATTCTAACTTTGTCTATGCTAAAGATAAACTAAAATCATTAGGCATAGAGAAAGTAGATGCTATCCTTTACGATCTTGGAGTATCAAGTCCTCAGTTAGATGAAGACTATCGTGGCTTCTCTTATAGATTTGATGCTCCCCTTGATATGAGGATGGATAAAGATAATAAGTTAACTGCTAAAATAATAGTTAATACTTATAGTTATGATGAGTTAAAGAGAATTTTTAAAGACTATGGAGAAAGTAAATTCTCATCATCTATTGCAAGAAATACTGTTAAGTATAGAGAAACTAAGGAAATCGATTCTACTTTAGAATTAGTAGATATCATTAAATCATCTGTTCCTTATAAAGAAAGAGTTAAAAAACATCCTGCAAAACAAATATTTCAAGCTTTAAGAATAGAAGTTAATGATGAGCTAAATGTCTTAAAAAAATCGCTTGATGATAGTCTATCTATGTTAAATATCGGAGGAAGAATTGCTGTTATAACATTTCATTCCTTAGAAGATAAAATAGTTAAGAAAAAGTTTAATGAAATGTGTGAGATAGATCCTTTATCTAAAGGATTACCTAATATACCTTTGGATAAACTACCAGACTTTAAATTAATTACTAAAAAAGGAATAAAAGCTAGTAGCGAAGAGTTAGAACATAATAATAGAGCACATTCCGCTACCCTTAGAGTTATAGAAAGAATAAAATAGAAAGTGGTGATATTATGGCTAGAAGAAAAATAGTAAAGCGTGTTAAAATGAGTAAATTTGAACGTCTTATCTATACATTTGCCTTAGTACTAGCTGTAAGTGCCCCTTTAACAATAGTTTTTTCTAAGGCTACTTTATCAAAGATTAACTTTGAAGTAGAACAATCTAAAAAAGAAATAGAGGAACAATCTAAAACAAATGAAAGTTTATCTATGAAAATAAATGAGTTAGCATCTTTAGATAAAATAGAAGAGGTTGCCAAAGAACAAGGATTAAGTTATAATAATGATAATATTAAGAATATCGATGAATAATAGGAAGTGGTAAACTTGAAAAGAAAAAAGAGAAGGAAAAATAATATAAGATATAGCAAAATTGTTATAGTTACTTCTCTTTTTTTGTTTGCTTTAATGATTGCAAGACTTACCCAATTAGCTTTATCCGATAAAGTTGACGATGTTAATTTGCAAGCTTTAGCTAAAAGAAGAACTACTACAACAGATATAATTCAAGCAAAACGAGGAAATATTTATAGTAGTGATGGAGAAGCTTTAGCACAAAATGTTTCTTCCTACAAATTAATCGCTTACTTATCACCATCTAGAACTACAGATGAAGATAATCCCCAGCACGTTGTAGATAAAGAAATGACAGCCGAAAAACTTGCAGGTGTCCTAGGGTGTAGTAAAGATGAAATATTAAAATACTTAAATAAAGAAGGAGTTTATCAAACTGAATTTGGTACTATAGGTAAAGGATTGACAGAGATTACTAAAAGTAAGATAGAAGAGTTAAATTTACCGGGAATAGATTTTATAGAAAGTTTTAAAAGATATTATCCTAAAGGAGACTTTGCTTCCTATGTCTTGGGGTATGCTAAAGAAGAAGTTACTACTGATGATGATGGTAATGAAGAAACTAATATGACTGGAGAAATGGGTATTGAAAAGTATTATGATAGTACCTTAAAAGGTGAAGATGGATATACTACTTATCAAAAAGATTTGCGTGGTTATAAAATTGCAGGTACTAATGAAATAAGTAAAGAAGCTAGTGATGGAAAAGATATATATCTAACTCTTAATAGTAGTATTCAGTTTTTTGTTGAACAGGCCTTAAGTGATGCTGAAGCTAATTACGATTATGAATGGTTTACAATCATGATTGCAGATGCTAAGACAGGAGCCATACTAGCATCTAGTACATCGCCATCATTTGACCCTAATAAAAGAGATATAACTAATTATTTAGATATGAATATATCTAGTCCATATGAACCTGGTTCTACTATGAAAATATTTACTTATATGGCTGCAATGGAACAAGGAGTATATAATGGTAATGAAACATATCACTCTGGTGTTTATACAACAAGTGATGGTACAGAAATAGGTGACTGGAATAGAGCAGGTTGGGGTGATATTACTTTTGATAGAGGATTCGCTTTATCTAGTAATGTTGGTGTTATTAATTTAATTGATAGACATTTATCTGCAGATATTCTTAGAAGTTATTTTAAAAAACTAGGCTTTAGTAAAAAAACAGGTATTGAACTCCCAAATGAAGCGACAGGAGAAGTTGACTTTAAGTACGAAACCGAAATATTTAATGCTGGTTTTGGCCAAGGTATTACTACAACACCAATCCAAAATATTCAAGCCTTAACTTCTCTTACAAATGATGGGGTAATGTTAAAACCATATTTAGTTGAAAAAATAGTAGACCCTGATACTAAAGAAGTGGTCTATGAAGGTAAAAGAACTGAAGTAGATACCGTTGCTAGTGAAACTACAGTTAATAAAATTAGAGAATTAATGTGGAATACAGTAAATGTACCAGGAATGACTGGAGCAGGATATCGCCTTGATGGTTATAACTTAATAGGTAAAACTGGTACTGCCCAGATAGCAGATGAAAATGGAGGTGGTTACTTAACAGGTGCTTCTGATATTATTTCATCTTTTGCAGGTATTTATCCTAATGATGATCCTAAGGTAATTATTTATGCTTCTGTAAAAAGACCAGGCGGTGGTAAACAAAATGTAATATGGAAAGCTATTAAAGATATAGTTGTTAATATAAGTAAATATTATGGTACCGATCCTGAGACAACTAGCGAAGAGAAATTAACTGAATATAGTTTAACCTCATATAAAAATAAAGATGTAACATCTTCTAAAACTAACCTTGAAAATATGGGTATGTCAGTAACAGTTATTGGAAATGGTAATAAAGTAGTTAAACAATATCCTTCTAAAGGAGATAAAGTAACAGCAGGAACTAAAGTATTTCTTGTTACTAACGATAATAATTTAACTGTTCCAGATGTTAATGGCTTATCTAGTAAACAGGCAGAAGACTTATTGCATCTTTTAGGTATTAGTGTCAAATTAGAGGGTAATGGTTATGTTACAGGACAAAGTATTGGGGCAGGTACCACTATTACTGATAATATGGAAATAACATTATCATTAAATCCAAAATTTTAAAAGAACAGTAAAAAAGAGCAAATTTAATTAAAAAAGAAAAGATTTATGTGCAAAAGAT
>CAMMBO010000068.1 GCA_946494435.1 uncultured Mycoplasmatota bacterium | reverse complement strand
ATTAATGTAACCATGTTGCCTCCTAAATTAATCCCATTACTAATATAAATGCTAAAATTACAAAAATTAGACTATCTAAACGATCTAATATACCTCCATGCCCTGGAATAAGATTAGAAAAATCTTTAACATTAAATGTTCTCTTAATAGATGAAAATACTAAATCACCAAGTTGTCCTACTACTGCTAAGAATAATGTTGTAAGTATTAATATTGCTAAAGAAATACCTGGATCTATTACAGTATAATAAAATGTAGTTGCTACAAAAGTACCCATTAAAACACCACCAATAAATCCTTCTATTGTTTTATGAGGGCTAATAGTGGGAGCTAGCTTGTTTTTACCTATATACATACCTGTTATAAGGGCAAAAGTATCTGTTATAACAGTTATAAGTAATAAGTAAATTAAATAATTTAAACTATAATTTCTAACTACTAAAATTAAATTAAATGCAATATTAATAAATAGAAGAGACCCTACTAAATATAAAGCATCATTAATATCATAATCCATTTCTTTTTTATTCTTTAATAATATAGGCAATAAGAATAGTAAAATAATAAAACTTATTAATTGATAACTCATATTATAACTAAAAATATTTTGATTGTAAGTTAAAACTAAAGAAAATATAATTAATAAATATGATATTATTTTCATTAAAGTAGGAAACTCTTTTTTCTTTTCTCTTATATTTATTAACTCATACATTGCTCCTACTGCAAGTAAAGTCATAAGTATTGTAAAAGGAATACCTCCTATAAATAATAATGGTACAAATATTAATATCATAATAATAGCACTTAATACACGTTTTTTCATATTAGTACTACCTCCAATCTTATAATAAGTATAATATATTTTTTACTTTTAGACAATAAGCTTTAAATTATTTATTAAAATTCATTATTAGTCGTTTTACTGTATTACTATCATTTATATCAAGATAATTTTCTTTTATAACCTTACTATTTATACTTGTACTTAATAATTCATTTAATTCTTTAGTTCTATCTAATAGTGATAAGTTTTTAGTTTCTTCATATTTGGTAATACTAGCAAGATAGGCAATTATATGAGGATAATCAAATAAAGGAATATTATCTAATTCCATACTTGCATCTATTATTATTAAATCTTTTAAACTAACATCTTTCCCATGATATAAATCATCCATTAGCTTAAAGAGTTTAATCTGTCCTCTTGTTGTAATTAAATTGCTATTAATAGCGATTGTAACATCTGATTTATATCCTAAAGACTCTAGATATTCTTTAAATAATAGTTCATTATAATAAGCTAAGTATTCACTAAAGATAAACCACTCTTCTGTATATTTATTATTATCATTATTATTATGAATCTTATGAGTATATTCATGAGTGATACCTAAAGAAGTTAAAATATTTTTATAGTTTACGACTTTTATATCATTAAAGACAAAATCTGTTATTCCTTTGACGATAAGTAAATCTTCTGCTTCTTCTTTAATATATTTAAACTCATCATTAAGTTTATCTTCATCACTTGCATTCGAATATTTTAATAACGTATCAACATCATACATTAAAATAGTTGTCTTAGCAAAGTCTTTAGTATAACAATTAAAATAACTATCTAGATAATTACTTACTAAAGATAAAATCTCATCATTAGAAAAATATCTTAATGGTCCATTATTATCTTGCTTTTTCATATCACTTAAACATAATAAAAGTTTTCTATAATTATAATAATTCTTTTTAAGATATTTATCTGTTTTAATATTACCATAGATATCTATTAATTCACTTCTAATTACCTCATAACTATAATCCATAATATCCCCCAATAACAAAAGGATTACCTTAAGTAACCCCTAAAACTTATCAATATTAATTTTTACGTATTTATTATCTTTTAGTAAACTACTAGCTTGTACTAAAGTTCTTATAGCATTAGCAGTTCTACCATTTTTACCGATAACTCTACCAATGTCAGAATCTGATACTAATACTTCTATAATTATTTCCTTATCATTTTCACTAGGAAATTCTTTAACAGAAACAGCATCTTCATCTTTTACGATATTTTTAACTATCTTCTCTGTTAATTCTACTAAACTCATTATTTTGTTTCCTTTTTATCTTTAGATTCAGCAAATTTTTTCATTATACCTGCATCTTTTAATAGATTTCTAACAGTATCAGATGGTATTGCTCCATTATTTAACCATTTAAGAGCAACTTCTTCATTGATTTTAACATCTTTTTCACTATTTATTGGATTATAAGTACCAATTAATTCAAGATATTCTCCATCTCTTCTACTTCTTGAGTCTGTTGCAACTATACGATAAAATGGTCTTTTCTTAGCTCCCATTCTCATTAATCTTAATTTTACTGCCATATTTACAGCTCCTTTCTTTTTACTGTTATAATTATACATAAAAAAATAAAGACTGTCAACCTTTTTTTGTTAACAGTCTTTTAAGAACTATTCAGTGGGATTATCTAAATATTCTTCATTTACTTCTTTATCAATTCTCTCATCTATTTCACTATCACTATCCATAATCTCTTCCCAGTCATCTACTTCATCTAGAGTATTGATACGTACTTTAGTATCGCCAACTAACTCTATACCTAGGGTTTTATCTATAGTACAGTTAATAACACTACCATTTATCTCTGCTTTACTACAACTTGGACCACTTAGGCTTCTAATAATTACTTCTTCATTTTCTGTATCACTTGTTCCTTGAACATTTATAGTTTCTGTATAGTTTTTAGTATCTTTTAATACCTCTGTCTTAGTATCATTGTCATAAGAATACCAAATATTAATATCATAACTTCCATTAATAGTTACTACTCCATTTGAAAAAGTACCACTAAAGTTATGATTAATCACCCAACACCCAAGAATTGTATTAGGACTATTAGTTACTTGTAACGATAAGTTATCAATAAATTGTTTCTTACCTTTACCAATAACTGCTTTTGTTACTATTTCTTTAAAAGATGCCATACGTTTCCCTCCTCTAATTTAGTCTATGCTTTATCTAGTTAAAAAGTACAAAAAACTTACAGATTAACAAAAAGAAAGAAACAATTCACAATATGCTTCTTTCCTTATTTAATAATTAGTTATTATATTTTGTTTAACTATTTAGTTTATTAAGTTCTTCAATACTTAAACCAGTACTTTCGGATACTATTTCAAGAGATACTCCCTTTTTAAGAAAATTTTTTGCAATAGTCTTTTTCCCTTCTTCAAGTCCTTCAGCTTTACCAACATCATAACCATCATCATAGCCATCAAGTCTTGCAGAATTTATTTCTTTTCTTCTAACTAACTCTACATTATAATCTGTCCTAAACTTATCATCTTCATTTAGTCTTTCTAACTTTTCCACAATATATAACGCCTCCTCACAACCATTTGCAATCTCTCTCATTTCTTCATATGAGTCTGCTACCATCATTGCCATAAATGTCTCTTCTTCGTTACTCCCATTATATCTTACATTTTTTAGACTTTCAAGATAAATATTATGTATTTTTATATCATCTATTACATCATTATATTTATCATTTCTTAAGGTATAATCTACATTAATTGCATCTAATTTTATCTTATAAAGACTATTATTAAAGTTAATTAGAACTGTCTTCATCTTAACAAAATCTTCTCCTTTTTCTAATCCTCTGTCTGGTGCTTAAATACCTTATAAATACATTCTGTTTTTAATTAAGACTCTTTCTGATACATCTTTATTCATTTCTACTATAATAAAATCTCTACCCTTCTTTAATAAGACATCTAGTCTATAATCTCTTGTAACATTTCCACTATTTATTTCATTATCATATAATTCATACCCTTCTAAATCTAATTTAGAATAATACTTAATTAATTTTTCATAAAAGAATCTACTATCTTCATCTTTAAACATTCTTTTAAATGTTGTGTCAGATAAATTATGAGAATCTTCTCATAATTTATCTTATGGGTAGATAAATATTATGAGAAGTTAAAAGAAAAACTCCTTATTTTATAAGGAATTAGTCTTTATTTACTTCTCATAATGTTTTTTGTATTATACTCCTGTATTCATAAATACAAAAAGGAGTGTGATGAAAATGAATACAAAACAATTATTTTTAAGGAAAGGAGATTATTTTAGTTATTTAGAAGAACTTGGAATGTGTAAAAATACAATATGGGTAAATAAGTATGTAATTAATAATTTTGAAAAATATTGTATGACTAATGACATTAGTACAATAAATAAAGATGTTGTTAAACAGTTTTATTTAAATAGCCTTGATTATGTTAATAAAACGAAAAATTACCAATACGTTTTAAAAAGACCAATACTAGCCTTTTTAGATTATTGTAATATTAGTTCATTCTTAAAAGAATATTCTAATAAGAAAGTAGAACACATAATTATAAATAATGATTTTAAAAAAATATTCA
>CAMMBO010000067.1 GCA_946494435.1 uncultured Mycoplasmatota bacterium | reverse complement strand
CTCTTCTTTTAAATACTAAGATAATCCTTTTTGATGAAGCGACTAGTGCACTTGACAATGAGTCTCAAGAATATATTAAGAAGACTATTGATGACTTAGTAAAAGACCATACTGTCATCATAGTTGCTCATAGATTATCTACTATTGTAGATGCTGATACTATTCATATAATAGAGAAAGGTAAATTAGTTGGTAGTGGTACTCATAAAGAGTTGTTAAAGGAATGTAAACAATATCAACATTTATACACTGCAGAAAGTGAAAATTAAAAAGAGGGTTAATAAATATGGAAGAAGAGATAATTAGAGAGTTACTTGATACAAGAGATTTTTATAAAATTATGGAAAATAATAATTTATATAAATATCAACTTTTAGATTTTATGAGAGATGGTATTTATAATAGAGAGTATAATTTAGATAATAAAGAGATAGGTATTTTAAAAGAAATATATCAAGATAAAAGTCATATGCTTAAAATTGGAAATGAGGCAGTTCTATTTATTTCAGATACTCATTATGATTATTCTTCTTTTGATAAACAAGATATGAATAGATGGGATTTTCTTTATTATGTGTTAGACTTTTGTAAAAATAATAAGATTCATTACTTAATTCATGGTGGGGATATAGGTGATGGAACTATAGAACTTAATGGATTAAAACAACCAGTAAATTTTACTGATGGGAGTTATGAATTAGCGAAAGAGCAAGTAAATAATATTTTAGATAAATATCCTAGTATTCCTTATGTTCATCAATCTTTTTTAGGGGGTAATCATGATGAAAGATATTTAGATTATGGTATAGATATATTAAAGGAATTTGCAGATAAGAAAGATATTTATCCTTTAGGTTATCTTCAAGCTTTTATATCAATAGATGGAGTATCTATATCTTTAGAACATGAAAATCATCCTTTTCTGATAGAGTGTAGAAATTTAATCTCTCATGATTTAACTATTCATGGTCATTCTCATATTGCTTTGTTTCAAGATAATGATGTATATATTCCTGCTTTAGGAGGATTTTTAAATCATAAGAATGAAAAAGGGGGAGAGCCTGGATTTTTAGTTATGTATCCTTACAAGGAGAAAGATTTGGTAAAGTTAGAGTTTGAACATTTTTATTTAAGAGATGATACTTTTGTAAAAGAAGCTAATCCATATGTTTATAAACTAAAAAAATAAAAGAGGAGTATTGTTAATGTAGTCAATATTCCTTTTTAGTTACTGTTTCTAAAAATAATCTCTTTTGAAATCCTCCGCTTGTTTCTTTCTTCTTATCTGCTTGTTTTATAACATCATCTAATGTAAAGCCTTGATACTCTGCCATTGCTCTAATAAGTTCTAGTTTATCTCCTAGTTCTTTTAATACTTCATCTTTACTTGTAGCTTCTTTTACTTCTTGTAATTCTTCAGTATCTTTTCTTAATAGAGCAAGCCAATACTCATTATCATTTAAAGTGTGATATATAGGTTCTTCACCGTTTTCTTTAATAATAGTAGGAATATTATCACGTACTAATTTGTTATATTTATTTTTCATAGATTTTCTCCTTAATAACTAAATTATAATAATTAAAAGAAAAAGTAGATGTTTTGTTATCTGCTTTTATAGTTTGTTGTGTAATTTTAATATTTCTATTAACATTTTATCACGATATTCGGCAAGGGATTCATCATCGTTACCTATTTCTTTAGGTCTATTTTTTAAAGATTCTTCAACACCTTTTCTAGCAATACTAGCAAATTCTTCTGGGAAGTCTTTAAAATCTGCCATATCATGCAACCATAAACTAATAGATGAGTTTAAGTGTTTCATAAGACCATCTACATGTCCTTTACCTCCACCTAATTCAAAGACTAGACTTGGTCCCATAATAGCCCATCTTAATCCAGGACCATAGGTAACAGCCTTATCGGCATCTTCAATAGTACATACACCTTTCATTACTAAGTTACATACTTCTCTATAAACAGCCATTTGAATACGATTACAGATAAATCCTAAAGCTTCTTTTTGTAATACTACAGGTTCTTTACCAATTAATTGGAAAAATTCTTTAGCTGTGTTTAGAACTTCATCAGTTGTATAATCTCCTTTAGTAAGTTCTACTAATGGTATTAAATGTGGGGGATTATAAGGATGGGCACCTATAAATCTGTCTTTATGTTTAGCATCTCTTGCTATTTCTGTAATTAGTAGTCCTGATGTGGATGATGAGATGATTGTGTCTTCTTTAGTATATTTTTCCATTTCTTCAACCATTTTTCTTTTAATATCATAACTTTCAGGACCAGATTCAGTAATAAATTTTACATCTTTAACTGCTTCTTCCATTGAAGTAGTGTAATTAATTCTACTTTCAATTTCGTTAATTTCTTCTTCTGTTACAACATTATTTTTCTTTAAGTTAAGTAGACTTTCGTGAATTCTTTCTTTGGCAAGATTTAAAGCTTCATCAGTTATGTCATAAACATTTACTGATAATTTTTTTAGAGAATAATATAAAGCCCAACTATAACCTATTACACCTGCCCCAACACAGGCAACTTTTTTAATATCTTTTGCTTCCATATTCTACCTCCATCTTAATTGTAGTTTTTTAGATAGGTAAATGCAAGGTAGTTGACATTATTTGGTGTTAAGTTGTTGTAAATAAGCATTAATTATATTTTATTTTGCTAATTTGAAAAAGTGTTTTGACTATGATATAATTTTTTCGTTGGAAATAAATTGACGTATAAAAGTTGAGAAAATCAAGGAGGATGAAAATAAATGGATTTAATTTCTTTGTTACAAAATCGGCAAGAACTATTATCTTTTGAACCTTTGGTGTCATATTTACAAGAAATAGAAGGACTTAATGCAGATATTATTTTTCAAAATAAGAAATATTGTTATTTAAAAGATGATGAGCATTATTATAAGATTAAATATCGTTTATCAGATGGACCTTTGTGTAATGATATTGTTGAAATAGGTATTACTGATATAAACTTCTTCGCAGTAAGACATACTACTTTTTTCATTACGAATCCTGATAATAATCTTGATATTCCTAATATGCCTGAAAAATGTATAGATGATGAATTTTTAGTTTTTGGTGATAATTCTTGTAATGTTATAGACAGATTTTATTCTTATGAAAATAATAATATAGAGGTATTATCTAGTAATGTGATGGAATTATCGCTTTCAGAAATGAAAGAGCTTTTTGATCCTGATAATTTTTTAGACTGTGAATGTTTATTAATATTAGACAATGCTAAAAAGAATAATGATAAGATAGCAGAGCTTAGAATGATGATTGATACAGGTGCTAGTGGGAATGCATTTTCTCGTTTAGCTTTTGGACCGTTAAGACATCGTTTTGTTCCTGAAATCTCAGAAGATAAAACATTTACATATACGTTAAAAAAGTAAGTTAGAACTTGTAAATAAAAAAACTTTCAATTATGTGATGTGAATCCTTAATTGTAGTTTTTTAGAAGAGGGAAAGTAAGGGGTAGAGTTTTTTATGTTAAATTGTGTCCAAATAAGAGAACTGAATATACATATAGTGTAGAATTCAGTTCTTTACAATACTTTTTCTGAGACGTTTTCATTAAAGTCTTCTTCTAATTTATGTTTGACTCTTAAAGAATTCATTAAAACGTGTATTCTAATTGCTTCTTTGACATATTTTTTTTCTTCTTCAGAAAGCACTCCATCTAATTTACAAGCTTCTATCATATTTTTTATAGCAAGTTCGTCAGCTAGAGGTTGTTCATTAGTTCCATATTGATTATACAATTTAATTCCTCCTCTTATTTAATTAACAGTTTTATATTAATAATATTCATCTGTTTCATAATAATATGAAGTTTCTATACCTTTAAAAATTGTAGTTAAGCTTAAATCATCTGTTAGATTATTTTCGATTAAAGTTTTAATTTCTAAAGTATTAATTGGACTTCGTTCCATTGCTTGTAAATATAATCTTTTATCAATGTTTTCCCAGTTAACAATTTTATTTAGATTTTTCTTTAGTATTAAATCTAACCAAATTCTTGTGCTTCTACCATTTCCTTCTAAGAAAGGATGAGCGATATTCATTTCTACATATTTATCAATTATTTCATCTAATGTAGATTCTTTCATTGTTTCTATTTTTTTTAATATATCTTCTAAATATAGAGTGTTAGCAAATCTAAAATTTCCTTTAGAAATGTTTTCTTTTCTGATGATACCTGCAAAGTCATATAAACCTTCAAATAGATATTTATGAATTTGTTGTAATCCTTTAACAGTACCTATTTCAATATTGTCTATATCTCCGGTTAAAAATAGTTTTTTAGCATTTTCTAAACTTTTTTTATCAGCTTCATTCATTTGTATCGCCTTCTTATAAAATAATATAAAAAAGACTCTTATGCAAAGAGAGTCTTTAAGTTTCTTAATGGCAGGGGCGGAGAGAATCGAACTCCCATCAAAAGTTTTGGAGACTCCTATGCTACCATTATACCACGCCCCTATGGGTTCTTTTAAGAACACATTTATTATAGCATAGTTTACTATGATTTGACAATATATTTTTAAT
>CAMMBO010000066.1 GCA_946494435.1 uncultured Mycoplasmatota bacterium | reverse complement strand
TTATCTGATAGTTATTAACAAGGTCCATTTCTTCACTATCTACTTTAAAGCCTGACTCTTCTATTTTCTTTAAGGCATCTCTTACTAAGTTAATACATTCATTAAGGCTGTATTTAGGAGGAGCAGGTTGCATTTCTTCCCTTTGTTTTATATTATCTCCAAAAATTGGATTATGAGCGAAAGGATTATTAAATGTATCAAGTGATGGTATAGAATTATTTTCATTTTTATTATTATTATTATTAACACCTGCTAATAAATTATCCATAGAGGTGCTGGTTGAATCTTTTAATTCTTTTGTTTCTCCACCTAAATTAAATGGATCTGGTGATGTGAATGGAGGGGTTGAAGCTGACTGTGGACTTGTATTTTGGGTTTTTTCTTCTTTCTTAGAGTCTTCACCAAAAGGAGAAAAGAATTTAAAATTACTATTTTCCTGTGTTTCTTCTTTGGGAGTTACTTTTAAAAACTCATCTACATCTGTTACTGGTTTTTCTACATTTATATCTTTAGCATTATCTTTTATGGCATTTATATCAATAGATTTTGTAGCAGTACTTTCTAGATTTTCATTAACACTTGGGACATCATAATCTATAAACTTAGGTGGCGTTGAATAATCTATTCCTACACTATTATTAAAATCATTGTTAGCATTACTAGGATTTGGTGAGGCTAGAGGGGTTTCTCTTTCTATTGATGCTGGATCCTGTACTTCTTTATTAGAGATATCATTAGACTGAGGTTGAATATTAACATTATTTAGTGGTTCAACGTTAGGTATAGATGTATTTACTGGAGGAGAATTTAATAAATCATCAATATCACTTTTTGTTATTTCTTCTTTAGGATTTATTTTTTCCTCTAATTCTCTTACAGTCATTTTCTTATCTATAACTTCTTTTAATAATTGTTTTTGAGTCTCAGGATCTTTGGCATTTAATAAGGCTCTAGCATGACGTTCTGAAATTTGGTCTTTTAAAAGAGCATCTTGGACTTCATCTGTTAAAGATAAAAGACGTAGTTTATTGGCAACAGCACTTTGACTTTTACCCATAGTTTTAGCAAGTTCTTCTTGAGTCATTTGGTCAAGTTCAAGAATTTTTTGATATGTTTTTGCTTCTTCGATTGGGTTTAAGTTCTTACGTTGTAAGTTTTCAAGAAGAGCGACTTTGCTACTTTCTTTATCATCCAAATTACGAACAATAGCTGGTATAGTTGTAAGTCCTGCCATTGCTGAGGCTTTATAGCGACGTTCTCCTGCTATTATTTCGTACTTATTGCCAATGTTACGAACAATAATTGGTTGAATTACACCATGTTCTTTGATAGATACTGCTAACTCTTTTAAAGCTTTCTCATCAAATACTTGTCTTGGTTGAAATCTATTTGGAATTATATCATCTAAATGTAAATATACTACTTCGTTTTCTTTATTATCCATATACATCCCCTCTTTATTCTATTCTTTTATTTTTCTACTAATCTCATTATATCATTAATTGTACTAGTTTGCTAGGCTTTATTTTTAATTTCTAAAATTGTTCTTACATCTTCCTTATTTGGTAAAGTAAAAATCTCTTTATTATTAATATACCAGTTATGTTTTTTCAGAATATCTTTAGATAGTTCTAATTCTTCAGTAACATTTCCTTTCATGGCAAGAAAACTACCATTTTTACTTACTAAAGGCATTGTCCATAATAGTAGTTTAGGTAAGTTTGCTACAGCTCTTGCTGTTACTATATCAAACTTTTTCCCTTCTTTTATTAAGTCTTCAGCACGATTATGATAGGCTTTTATACCTGTTAGATGTAATTTATCTATTAAGTTATTAAGATAATTTACTCTTTTTAAAAGAGAATCTACTAAGGTTATTTCTAAGTTAGGATAAAATATTTTTAAGACTAGACCTGGAAAGCCGGCTCCTGTTCCAATATCACATAGAGTTTTAGTTTTTGATAGGTCATATACTTTGGCT
Organism: uncultured Mycoplasmatota bacterium; assembly: GCA_946494435.1. Next base: position 2,691 of record CAMMBO010000066.1, on the reverse strand, counting down.
AGAGTTAGACTATCATAGAAATGTTTTAAATAGACATCACTTTCTTCTGTTATTCTTGTTAAGTTCATAGTTTTATTTGTTTCTATTAAAGTATTATAAATAATATCTAACTTTTCTAATTCTTCATCAGTTACCTTTAAACCTAGCTTTTCTACTTCTTTTATAAACTCTTCCTTAGTCATTTAGATTCCCCTTTTCTTTAAATAAACAGAGATAATAGCGATATCTGATGGATTAACACCACTAATTCTACTTGCTTGTCCCAAAGTTACTGGTCTAATCTTGTCTAGCTTTTCTTTCGCTTCACTGGCAATATTAGGAATATCTTGATAGTTAATATCTTCTGGTAAAGTTTTATCTTCTAACTCTAACATCTTATTAGCTTCTTCAAGAGATTTTTTAATATATCCTTCATATTTTATATTAATCTCTACTTCTTTTAGAACTTCTTTAGAGTAATTTAACTCTTTAAAATTAGTTAAGTCTTCTATAGATAGTTCTGGTCTTTTTAATAAGTCATATAAAGTAATGCTATCTTTTAAAAGAGATGTATTTAACTTTATTAAGATATCGTTTATTTCTTTTTTAGGAGTAATTTTAATTTCTTTTAAAATATTTGTTAATTCTTCGATATCTTGCTTTTTCTTTAGAAACTTATTATAAATATCATCATTTATTAATCCTATTTCATGGCCATATTCTCTAAGTCTTAAATCAGCATTATCATCTCTTAATAAAAGACGATATTCAGCACGTGATGTTAAAAGGCGATATGGGTCTTTTACTCCTTTTGTTACTAAGTCATCGATTAGAACTCCTATATATGACTCATTACGTTTTAAGATTAAAGCCTTTTTATTTTCTAGCTTTTGGGAAGCGTTAATCCCTGCGATTAGGCCTTGCCCTGCTGCTTCTTCATAACCACTTGTACCATTTATTTGGCCGGCAGTATAAAGATTTTCAATTATTTTGGTTTCAAGAGTTGGTTTTATTTGTCTTGAGTCAATAGCATCATACTCTATGGCATAGGCATATTTTAATATCTTAGCATTTTCTAAACCAGATAAACTATGGACCATTTGCTCTTGAACATAGTGAGGCATACTTGTAGAAAATCCTTGTAAATATAGGTCATCATAATAAATACTTTCAGGCTCTAAGAAGAGTTGATGACGTTCTTTATCACTAAATCTTACTACTTTGTCTTCAATAGATGGGCAATATCTTGGTCCTACTCCTTCGACGTAGCCACCATACATACTAGATTCGTTTAGATGTTCTTTGATAATTTTATGAGTTAAATCGTTAGTATAAATTAGATAACATGGTAGTTGGTATTTATAAGCAAGAGTGGTGGTGTTGTCATATGAGAATGTTATATCTTCTGTGCTTCCTAATTCTTCTTGCATTTTAGAAAAGTCAACACTACTCTTTTCAATACGTGGTGGAGTTCCTGTTTTTAATCTTAAGATATTAAAGCCTAAATCTTTTAAGAAAGGACTTAAGTAGTTGCTAGCTTTTTCACCATGAGGACCGCCTGCTGTTTTCTTATCACCTACTAATATTGTTCCTTTTAAATATGTTCCTGTTGTTAAGATAACGGCTTTAGAAGATATTTCCTCACCATCTTCTAAAATGACTCCACCTACTTTATTATCTTTTATAATAAGTTCTTTTACTAGTCCTTCTTTAATATCTAAGTTATCTTGATGTTGTAGAGTCTTTAACATTTCCTTTTTATAGATAACTTTATCAGCTTGAGCACGTAAAGCACGAACGGCAGGACCTTTTTTAGTATTTAACATTTTCATTTGTAAAGAACTCTTATCAGTATTTTTAGCCATTTCGCCACCTAAAGCATCTATTTCTCTTACAACTATTCCTTTAGCAGGTCCTCCAATTGAGGGATTACAGGGCATATCGGCAATATTATTAATATTACCAGTTACTAAAAGTGTCTTGTGGTTAAGTCTCGCACTGGCAAGACATGCTTCTATACCGGCATGACCTCCTCCTACAACAATTACTTCATAATTCATCTAACATCACGTCTTTCTATTTTAATTCTAGTACTTTTTCTTTTTGTCTTGCTTTAAAATTTTCTATTATTTCCATTTCAAAATATCTCAAAGAAAGGATTTGTCCTAAACTATATTTTCCAGCAATTTTTCTATTTGGAATAGGTAAATTTTCCTCTCTATATTTTTTTAGCCATTCTCTTTGAAATAATAAGGAATCATGTTCAGTTACTTTCTTGCTTTTAGGCTCTAAATCTTCTTCTAAATATCTTTCTTCTATTATTTCACCGATACTTCTATCGTCTTCTTTTTTAGATATTAAAACAAAACTATTGCCATCTTCTATTGCTTTGTTTATCCATAATTGATTAAATAAAATTGAATTTTTCTTAGTAATTTTTTCGTTCATTTCTATCATTCCTTTCTTATTTTCCTACACAGAAGTTTGCAAATAACTCATCTAATAGTTCATCACTATAACTTTCTCCAGTGATTGAACCTAAGATATCAAATACTTCTTTTAAGTCTATTTCAATTATATCAACAGGTTCATCAGATTCTAAACTAACTTTAGCATCTTCTAAACTCTTAAGGGCTTTTTTAGCAAGAGTTAATTGCCTTTCATTAGCAAGATAAGTGTAATCATCTTCTTTTATTTCTGATAGTTTAAACA
>CAMMBO010000065.1 GCA_946494435.1 uncultured Mycoplasmatota bacterium | reverse complement strand
AGAAAATGAGAAGAAAAGAGATAAACTCTGCAAGACTTGATGGCTATGATGATGGATACGAAAACGGAATTACTAAAGGAAAAGAAGAGGGTGCTAAGGAAGAAAAAATAGAAATTGCTAAAAATTTTCTTAAAGATGGTATACCTATAGAAGTAGTATCTAAAAATACAGGTTTGAGTGAAGAAGAATTAGAAGAGTTAAAGAAAGAAGCTTAATAACTTCTTTCTTTAATCCTAATAAAAGAGGTGTTAATATGAACTTTAAATTTACTGATAATTCTATTTATATTGTTCCTAATAGTTTAAAATTAAAACTATTAGATAAGTTGTCAAAAGAAAGAAAAATTTATAATATAACTTTTATAAGTTTAGAAGAATTAGAAAAACATTATTTCTTTGATATAAAAGAAGAAGCTTTACTATATCTTTTAGATAAGACTAATGAGAATATAGATGTGTTAAGACTTATGTTAGGAAATCTTTATAAAATAGATATTACTAAAGAATATAGGGAGTCTAAATTAAATAATCTTAAGAGTCTATATTATGACTTAAAAAATAATAACTATCTTATATTTGATCAAGGTTATATTGATTATTTATTAACTAAAAACATCTTTATCTTAGGTTATAGTATGCTAGAGGCATATCAAATAGATATGTTAGATAGTATTAATACTAACTATTTAGATATTAGTGGCAATTTATCTATAGATACTGTATATAAATATCATTCTATGAAAGATGAAGTTATAGGTACGGCTTTAAAGATAAGAGAACTTAATAGTAAAGGTGTTAGTTATAATAAAATCTTTCTAGCAGGTGTTGATAATAGTTATAACTATTTACTTAAAACTATTTTTAAGATGTTTGATATACCTTTCTACCTTAAATCTACTAGTAAATTAACCTCTTTAATAAGTGTTAAAGAGTATCTAAAAGATAAAGATATTAATCATATTAAAGATACTAATTTAAAAGCAAAGATTATGAAAATAAATGATGATTTAACTTATGCTAAGAATAGTAAATATTATGATATTCTATTAAAAGATAAATTAGAAAAGGCTTCAATAGACAGCGTAGAGTTAGTAGAGTCTGTTAAAGTCTTAAATGAAGCGTTAGATATTCCTTATTTAGTTAGTGATGATGAATACTTGTTTGTCCTAGGTTTTAATCAAAATCATTTACCTAAAATATATAAAGATGAAGAGTACTTAAGTGATAATTTAAAGAATAAATGTAATTTAAATACCACTACTATTAAAAATAAACTAAGTAAAGAAAATCTAGTTAAAGTCTTAGGAACTATTAAAAACCTTACAATATCATATAAACTAACATCATTAACTGGAGAGTATGCTAAATCTAGTTTATTAAATGAACTTAATTTAAAAGAAGTAGATAGTCTTAATTATAATTATAACTATAGTAGAGACTTTAATAATTATAGAGTAAGTAGTGTTTTAGATAATTATTATAAATATCATGAGAAAGATAAAGATTTTGACTTTCTAACTACTAATATAGATACAAGTAAATATACTAGCTTTGATCATAAATTTAAAGGTATTAATAGAGAGGTTACTCCTTATAACTTATCTTACTCAAGTATAGATGATCTTGCTAAGTGCCCTTTTAAATACTATTTAAAATATATCTTAAAATTAGATAGCTTTGAAGAAAATTTTAGTACAAAAATAGGTAATATCTTTCATAGTGTTTTAAAAGACAGTTATAATGATAACTTCTCTTTTGATGTCGCTCTAAATATTGCCTTAAAAGATAATCCTTTAGAAAAAGATGAGGCTGTTTTATTTAGAAGATTAGAAAGTGAGTTAGAGAAAATAGTTAATTATAATAAAGAGGTAGAAAAAAGAAGTTTTCTTACTGAGTTTTATGGTGAAAAGAGATTAGAGATACCTCTTGGTAACCATGCAACTTTAAAAGGCTTTATTGATAAGATACTCTTTAAAACATTTCATGATAAAACTTATTATGCTGTTTTTGATTATAAGACAGGTAGTGCAACTCTAAATTTAGATTATTTAGATGAGGGACTATATTTACAACTACCTTTATATATTTATCTAATTAATAAAAGTAATTTGTTTTCTAATCCTACTTTTGTTGGTTTCTTTTATCAGTACTTATTACAAAACTATAAAGATAAAGAAGAACAACTTAAGAATTTAAAACTAGTAGGTTATACTACTGATGATAAAGTAATACTTTCCTATTTAGATGAAGACTATGAGACTAATTCTTTTGTTAAAGGTTTAAGTGTAAAAAAAGATGGAGAGTTATCTAGTAGAAGTAAAGTATTAAGTGATAGTGAAGTAGAAGATATAATGAACTCTATTAATAAAGCTTTAGATAAATCTCTTAACATAATAGATAATAATCTCTTTGATATCGCTCCTAAAGTAATTAATAATAAAAATATTTCTTGCGAGTTTTGCCCCTTTAAAGAAGTATGTTTTGTAAGTCCTAGTGACTATGTTTATCTTGATAAGAAAGAAGGTGAAGAGAATGCCTAAGTTTACTATAGATCAACAAAAAGCGATAGATTTAGAAGGTTCTAACATTTTAGTTAGTGCAGGAGCAGGGAGTGGTAAGACTGCTGTTTTAACAGAAAGAGTCTTAAGAAAAATAAAAGAAGGTACCCATATTAACGAACTTTTAATCTTAACATTTACTAATAAAGCTGCCCTTGAAATGAAAGAGCGGGTTAGAAAAAAACTTAAAGAAAATGAAATATTAGATGAGTTAGATTTACTTGATAGTAGTTATATCACAACCTTTGATGCTTATTCCCTTGCTTTAGTCAAAAAATATGCTGATACTATTCACTTATCAAGTAATATAACAATTGCCGAATCTAGTGTCTTAGAACTTGCTAAAAAAGAGATATTAGATGAGATATTTTTAGATTATTATGATAGATGTCCTAATGACTTTCTTAATTTAATTACTAAATTTTGTCTTAAAGATGATAAAACTCTTAAGAAAAGGATATTAGAACTTGATAGTAGTCTAGACTTAAAATTAGATAAAGATGAATTTATTAATACTTATATCTCTAAATATTATAGTGATGAAGTAATAGATAAATATATAAATGAATATTTAGAACTTCTTAAGACTAAAAAGGAAGAGATTATAAATCTATATGAAGAAGTTAGAGCTTTAACATCTAGTAAATATTTAGAACAGTTAGAAGATGCGTTTTTACCTTTTATAAATGCCAGTACTTATGAAGAGCTAAGAAGGACTATTTTTACATCATTACCTAGGGCAAGAACAGGAGTAGATAGTGATTCTAAAGAGACTAGAGATAATTTAACAGTATTACTAAAAGAGTTTAAAGACTTAGTTATATATGAAAGTGCCAACGATATTAAAGCTAGTATTATTAAGACTAAAGAATATATCTCTTGTATTTTAGAACTAGTTAAAGAATTAGATAAGAGATTTACTCTATATAAGGAAGAAAATAACTACTATACTTTTATGGATATAGAGAAACTTGCTATTAGTCTTGTCCGTGATAATTTAGAGATTAGAGAAGAAGTAAAGAATGGTTTTAAAGAAATATTAATCGATGAGTATCAAGATACTAATGATATCCAAGAGACTTTTATTAGTTATATTAGTAAAGATAATGTCTATATGGTTGGAGATATTAAACAGTCTATTTATCGTTTCCGTAATGCTAATCCTTCTATTTTTAAAGATAAGTATGATAACTATAAGAAAGGTATTGGAGGTAGAGTAATAGATCTTGCTAAGAACTTTAGAAGTAGAAGAGAAGTATTAGAGGATATAAATCTATTCTTTTCTCATATCATGGATGATTATTTAGGAGAAGCAGATTATAATAATGGTCATGCGATGGTCTTTGGTAATATGACTTATGAGACTAGTGCCAAAACTACTAATAATAATTACTTAGAGATTTATACTTATGATGCTAAAGATAAGGAGTTTAGTAAACTAGAAAAAGAAGCCTTTATTATTGCAAATGATATTAAAGAAAAAGTTAATAGTAAGTACTTAGTCTATGATAAAGATGAGGATACTTTAAGAGAAATAGAGTATCGGGACTTTGTTATACTTTTAGATAGAGCGACTGATTTTACTACTTATAAACAAGTCTTTGAATATTTAGGACTACCTATTACTTTGTATGAAGATGAAAAGACTAGTGGTAGTACAGATTTATATTTATTAAAAAACTTCTTTATTATAGCAAAATCTATTATTACTAATACTTATGATACTAAGTTTCGTCTAGCTTTCACTTCCATCGCTCGTAGTTTTCTATTCTCTTATACAGATGATGAAATCTATCAGTGTTTAGTTAATAATACTTATAAAGAGACAAGTGTCTTTAAACTATTTAAGGAAATATTAGAGAATGTTGATTTGTTAACACCAGTTACTTACTTAGAAAATGTCTTAGATAAACTAAATTATCTAGATAAACTTACTCTAATAAGCAATGTCGAGATTAACTCTAGTAGAATGGAATACTTTTATAACTTAATAACAAATCTTGAAAATAGTAATTTTACTGTTCTTGATGTATGTGATTACTTAGAAAAAATTAATAATCTTAAGTTAGAGATAAAACTTGCTATTAGTAAAGAAGATAGTAATAGTGTTAAGATTATGACTATTCATA
>CAMMBO010000064.1 GCA_946494435.1 uncultured Mycoplasmatota bacterium | reverse complement strand
ATAGGACATTTTGTTTTGTAAACGAAAGTACAAAAGCGGACATTTTGAAAAAAAAAGTCACATGCATACAAAAAAATGTTTGACAAACTGAGAAAAATATGATAATATATCAGCACGCAGTAAGAAAGGAGCAATTAATGAATAGATATCAAATAAGAGAAAAGTCATATACTGAAGCTTTAGCATCATCACGTGTTGGAGGCAATTTAGCTAATAGTATAATTAGAACAATGCCTAATATGACATCTCAATTTGCAACTGTTGTAGATGATACTGAAGTTACAAAATCAGAAAATAATAATTTTGATTTAGCATATTTTCAAATGCTTGCTAGTCAAAAAGCATCTAGAAATTTAGATTATATGAGAGAGCAAGTTAATATGCATTATGGTACTAAAAAAAGATAATCGTTTGTGACGACTATCTTTTTTATATTAAGCAGCTTGTTTATCTTGTTTTCTTAAACTTCTGATTTCTCTTGCACTCATTCTAATTTTAGTTCCATCTTCAAGTCTTATTACTTGTAAATTTGGTTTTTGTTGTCTTTTAGTAGCATTTAAAGCATGTGATCTACTATTTCCAGTTAAAGGCTTTTTGCTAGTAACTTTCTTTGCCATAATAATTCCTCCTTTACTAAACGTTTCTGCTTTATAACTTTACCATATTTATGGTATAAAGTCAAATAAAATCGCATAAAAATATTGACTCTACATACATCTGTATGATATAAAAGAAGAAAGGAGAGTGATTGTTATGTTCAATATGCTTTATGTTAAGAGTAATTACTCTCTTTTATCTAGTCTTTTAACAATAGATGATATTATAGATTACAACATTAAAAATAATAGAACTAGTGCTGTTATTTGTGATGATAATATGTATGGAACAATGGAGTTTATTAAGAAGTGTAATCTTAAGAACATAAAACCTGTTGTTGGTTTAGAAGTTTCTATTAATAATTATAAAATCTTATTATATATAAAAAATTATCAAGGTTACCTTAATCTAATTAAAATATGTACAAGAGTAAATGATAATAGTATAACTTTAGAAGATATTATTAACTATAAAGATAATCTTTTCTTTTTAGTGCCTTATTCTAGTTTAGATTTTTACTTAGAATATAGAGATAAAATTAAGGATATTTATCTTGGCTTTAGTAATAAGAAAGAAGAAAGTGAGGCTTTAATTATTACTAAAGATATAGTTTATTTAAAGCCTTGTTTATATAAGAGTAAGGAGTATAGTAACTATTTAAAATATTTATATTTAATTCGTGATGGTAAGACTATAAATGATAATATTAGTTATGATATTTTAAATAAAGAGTTAGAAGTTACTGATGTTATTAATACTTATGATAATATAGGACTTCTTAATACTTTGAAGATAGTAGATGAATGTAATTTAGAGTTTCCTAAGTCTAGTTTATTACTACCTATATATGAATGCCCTAAGGGAGTAGATTCATCTATCTATTTAATTTCTCTTGCTAGGGCAGGACTTACTAAAAGACTTAATAATAACGTTTCTAAGAAGTATCTTGATAGATTAAGTTATGAACTTAATATCATTAAAATACTTGGCTTTTCTAACTATTTTCTTGTTGTTTATGACTTTATTAGATATGCGAAAAAAAAGGGAATATTAGTAGGGCCTGGTAGAGGTAGTGCGGCAGGGAGTTTAGTAGCATATTCTCTTGGTATTACGGAAATAGATCCTTTAAAATATAATTTACTATTTGAAAGGTTCTTAAATCCTGAACGTAAGACTATGCCTGATATAGATACAGATATACCTGATATATATCGTGATGATATTATTAATTATGTTACTGATAAATATGGTAAAAAAAGAGTATCTGGTATTGTTACTTTTGCAACACTTGCTGCTAAACAAGTATTAAGAGATACTTCTCGTATTTTTAATGTGCCTTTATATAAAGTAGATAGACTAACATCTTTTATTCCTGTTATGTCGCATAGAAAATTAATTGATTTTTATAAAGAAAATGAAAAGTTTAGAGAATATATAAATAGTGATGAAGTATTATCTAAAGTCTATAAAATTGCTTCCATTATAGAAGGATTTCCAAGACAGATTGGAACTCATGCTGCAGGTATTGTAATGTGTAAAATGGATTTAGATGAAGTTATTCCTTTAACTAAAAGTGATGATATGTATTTAACAGGATATTCTATGAACTACTTGGAAGAATTAGGTCTATTAAAAATGGACTTTCTTGGTATTAGAAATCTTACTATCATAATGAATGTAATGGATATGGTTTATAAAATTAGGGGTGTGAAGATAGACTTTAATTCTATTCCTCTAGATGATAGTGAAGTTTATAAACTTTTTGCAAATAGTGATACTAGTGGTATCTTTCAATTTGAATCTAGTGGTATGAGAGGCTTTTTAAGAAAACTTAAACCTAGTAGTTTTGATGATTTAATCGCAGCGATTGCCTTATTTAGACCTGGTCCTGCTGAAAATATTGATTTATATATAGCAAGAAAAGAGGGAAGAGAAAAGATTGTTTATCAAGATAAAGTATTAGAGCCTATCTTAAATGAGACATATGGTATTATGATATATCAAGAGCAGATAATGCAAGTAGCTCATGCTTATGCAGGTTATTCTTTAGGAGAAGCGGATATTTTAAGAAGAGCGATTAGTAAGAAAAAGGTTGATGTTTTAAAGAACGAAGAGAGTAAGTTCATAAGTAAAGCGAAAGCCTTAGGACATGATGAAGATGTTTCTAAAACAATATTTGCAAGTATCCTTAAATTTGCAGGTTATGGTTTTAATAAATCTCATGCTGTCGCTTATTCGCTTGTCGCTTATAAAATGGCTTATTTAAAAGTACATTATAAGTTAGAGTTCTATGCTAATTTGCTTAATAATGTCATTGGAGCGGCAGGAAAGATGCAAGAATATATAAGAGAAGTTAGAAGTCATAATCTAAAAGTCTTAAAACCTGATATTAATAAAAGTACTAATAGATTTGTTATAGATAATAATAACATTATCTTTCCTTTTTCTACTATTAAGGGTGTAGGGACAAGTGTTTCAAGTTTAGTGTTAAAGGCAAGAGATAAAGAGTTTACTGATATATATGATGCTTTCTCTAAGTTAGTTAGAGGAGGGGTTACCAAAAAACAATTAGAGTCTTTAATAAATGCAGATGCCTTTAGGAATTTAGGTTATAATAAAAAGACACTTATTACTAATTTAGATAGTCTTGTTAATTATGGTAGTTTAACTATAGATTTAGATGAGAGTTTAGTCTTGAAACCAGAGATTATCATTACTAATGAATTCCCAAGTAGTGTTTTATTAGAACAAGAGATAGAGTGTTTTGGTTTTTATATCAGTAATCATCCAGTAACTGCTTATAAAAGTAAGTATCAAAATATTATTAGTATTAATAATTTAAGTAATTATTTTAATAGAATAGTTAGTGCAATGGTAATGGTAGAGAAAGTTAAAGCGATTAAGACTAAGAAAAATGAAGATATGGCTTTCATAACTGCTAGTGATGAGACAGGTTCTATTGATTTTATCTTCTTCCCTAGAGTATATAAAAATAATATGGATATTAAAAAAGGAGATATTTGTATATTTACAGGAACAGTAGAGAAAAGGTATGATGAGTTACAGTTAGTCGTTAGTAAAGTAGAGTATGTAAGGAGAGAAAATGAAGAAGAGTAATATTATTTTATCGAGTTTATTAGTTATAGTTTTATTAGGATTAGATTTAGGTTTAAAATATATAGTTAGTAGTTATTTAACATCTGTTAATATTATAGATAACTTCTTTTCTTTAACTTATGTTTTAAATGATGGGGCGGCATTTTCTCTATTTGCAAGTAGAACTTATCTATTAATACTTATCGCTATAATTTGTTTGTTCTTTATAATTTATGAGTTAAAGAATAACTTAGATGATAGAGTCCTTTCTATTGGTTACTCTTTAGTCTTAGCAGGATTATTAGGTAATTTTATAGATAGATTAATAGATGGTTATATAGTAGATTATTTATCATTTAAAATACTAGGATATAACTATCCTATCTTTAACTTTGCCGATATCCTAATAGTTGTTGGAATAATTATCGTAATAATAAAAGAAATATTAAAAGAAAGAGGTAAAAAAGATGAAGTTAGAAGTAAGTAGTGAAGGAAATAGACTAGATAGTTATATTGCAAGTAATAGTGATTTATCTAGGAGTAGAGTATCTAAGTTAATTAGTGATAATAAAGTACTTGTAAATGGTAAAGAGAAAAATGCTAGTTATAAAGTAAAAATAGGAGATATTATTGAAGTGAGTGTTGATGAAGAGATAAATCTAGACGACTTACAGCCTACTAATATTCCTCTTGATATTGTTTATGAAGATGAGTACTTAATGATTATTAATAAACAAAGTGGACTTGTAGTTCATCCGGCTCCAGGGCATGTTACAGATACTTTAGTTAATGCTTTATTATATCACTCTAAAGTAAGTAAAGATGGCACCTTTAGACCAGGTATTGTTCACCGGCTTGATAAAGATACAAGTGGTCTAATGGTAGTGGCAAAAGATGCTAAAACAATGGAATTACTTAGTGAGATGATTAAAAATAAAAAAATAGAAAGACATTATCTTGCGATAGTAGATGGAGTTATTTTACATGAGACTGGTACTATTGATGCTCCTATTGGAAGAGATGAGAATAATAGACAAA
>CAMMBO010000063.1 GCA_946494435.1 uncultured Mycoplasmatota bacterium | reverse complement strand
AATATAAGTATAGAAGAAAAAATTAAAGTATTAGAACAATTATATGTTAAAGAAAAAGATGAAGATAATAAATTATTAATTTTATATCAGATAAAAAAATATAAGGAGTTATTAGGTGTTAAATCAAAATTACAAAGAGATTTTAATTAATAGTATAAATATCTTTTGTAAAGACATTAATTGTTCAAATTGTGGAGGTACTTATAACTTTCAAACATTTACTTGTGAATACTGTGGTAGTTTTAATGAAGAGTTAAAGGAAAGTTATATTAACATTTCTTCTATAATACCTTATTTAAATAAAGATAATATTGATAAAGAGATTACTTTGAACTTATATAAACTTATTAATAGTAGTGATATTTTTAATCATGTTTTAGAACAGTTTGATTTAACTAAAGATACTAAAAATATTATAAAAGAATTAGAGACTAAAGTAGAGTATAATGATTTAGATGTTAAGCTTTTAGAGTGTATTTTTAGTAATGATATCTTCTTAAATTTAGATAATGGATTAAGAGATATAATACTTAGAAATGTAATTTTAAGAAAAAATAGTCTTAGTAAAGACTTGATAGAGAAAGTAATTAGTCATTTAGTTCTTTCTGATACTAGAAAGATAAGTAAAGATAGTAGGTTTTATATACGTAATTTAGGAGATAATATTGGAGGTTTAGCTTCTCATTATTATGTTTATTTAGATAAAGAAGTAATGGATAATTTTTATGATAAAGGTGATATTTTAATATTTTATGTCTTACCTCATGAGATGATGCATACTTATAGAACTTATTTAGAGAGTCAAGGTAGAGTTAGTAGTATTTATGATATTTTAGCTTTAAAAGAGAGATTACTTAGGAAATATAATCAGGATATCTATTTTAAAAACTATGTTAAGAATCTTCATGAAATAGAAGCGAATGTTTTTTCTTATCGTGCTGGTACTAATTATTTAAAGAGTTTAGGTTTTGAAATAAGCGAAGAGGCTGCTTTAGATGCTTCAAATGTGGTTAATAATGACTTAACAAGATTAGATAATCCTTTAAGAGAAATTGATGGAGAATTTGTTAATATTAATTCTTTATTCGCTAACTTTATAAAGGATAAAATTGAGTTGTTTCATAAGTATCCACAGTTACATTATGAGTTTAAAGAAGAAGATGGTCAGATTGTCTATAAAAGTAAAATGGAGCTTGTTGATGAGATGACTTTGCAGAATAAAGATAGTAATTTAGATGAACTTTATCTTGATTTGATAAAAAATGCTAATGATAGAGAGAGTATTAAAGATAAAAGTGATACTTTGAAAAGTTAATAATATAAAAAGGAGTGATGATTATGTTAAAGATATATAATACTGATGTTACTAGTGGTGAATTTAGTAGAATAGATAAATATGAAGTGGGTAGCTGGGTTAATTTAGATAATCCTACAGAGGTAGAGATCGATGAAGTAGTTAATGCTCTTGGTATTAAGAAAAATTTTATTATGAGTGTAATAGATGATGATGAAAAACCTCGTATTGATGAAGAAGACGGTGTTAAGATGCTTCTTTTAGATGTTCCTGTTTATGAAATTAAGAATAATATTAAGACTGTTACAACTCTACCTATAGGTATTTTAGTAGTTAGAAATGATTATATTGTGACAGTATGTTTACAAAAATATAGTATTATTGATGAATTTACTAAAGGTAAAGTAAAAGAATTTTATACTTATAAGAAGAGTAGATTTATTATTCAGATGATTTATAAACTTGCTTTATTATATTTAAAAATGTTAAGAGAGATAGATAATAAAATAGAAGTAGCAGAGTCTAATATACTTAATGCTACTAAGAATCAAGAACTTTTAAATTTACTTTCTATTGAAAATAGTTTAACTTATATAATTACAGCGTTAAAGAGTAATGGGGTTGTGCTTGATAAGATATTAAAAGGCAATGTAATAGAGCTTTATGAGGAAGATGAAGATTTGCTTGAGGATGCTATTATAGAAAATAATCAGGCAATAGAGATGGCTGATTTATATAGAGGTATTTTATCTAGTACTACAGATACTGTTGCTACTATTATATCTAATAATCTTAATACTATTATGAAGTTCTTAGCAGGTATTACAATTGTTTTTTCTATACCTACAATGGTAGCTTCTTTTATGGGAATGAATGTTACTTTTGGTAAGTTTGCTGATAATCCCTATGCTTTTATTCTATTATTATTAATATCATTATTACTTTCGTTAGTGGTTGCATTAATTTTGAAGAAGAAGAACATGTTGTAAAATTAAAAAAGATGTTATGATTATTTCATATCATCTTTTTTTATTGTTGTTCTTTGTCTAATGATGTATCTTTAGTATCATCAATGTTGGTTGATAATGTAGGCTGTGATTCTGTAATGGTAATCGTACCAGTGTAAATGCTGTTGTTATATTTAATTGTATATTGGTAACTACCAGCTTTATTAACATTTACATTACTAAGATCTATAAGCATATTACTTTTTATTTCATCTGTAAGTGGTTCAATTACATAGTTACTAATATCTGTTGATAAAGCAGTTCCTATATTTACATTCACAGTTTTTAAAGTTATACTTTGTAATGTATTATTATTTGTTAATTCTTTTTCTTTTACAGTAATAATACCATTATATATTTTCTTTTTATATGTGATTGTATAGTTATATGTACCTGGTTCTGTAACATTTACATTGCTTGTGTCTAATTTTAAATTGGCTAGGACTTCATCTGATACAGCACTATCTAAATAGTCAATAATTTTTACACTTAAAGGAGTATTAACTTCAATTGTTAAGTTTTTTAATTTTATATCAATATCTTTCTCAGTACTCACTTGTTTTTGTTCAACTACTACTAATATTTTTTCTTCTACATTATTTGCCTGTAAAGAATTGTACATTACTCCTGAGGCAATAGAAAGAACGCCAAGTAAGGAAAGAGCAGATATTGTAATAATTCTAATATGGTTATTCATATCTATCATCCTTTACTCTTATAAACATTATAAGCGATAAAATGTATATTTACAAGAAAAATAGTGATTACTTTACATATAATCACTTTTGATGGCTACTTTTATACCCTTGATACCAATCATTTGCACTATCTTTGAGACTATCTAGGATACTATCTTTGCTATTTTTTATTTTATTGTAATTATCTGTTCCAATAAGATTTTTAATAATATCTAAAAGATTAGAATAAGCTTCAGCGGTTGAATTTTTAATGTTTCCTAAGTCTTCTTTCCAATTAGGATTAATTCTATTTATTTTATTTTCGACTTTTTGAAGTTCTTCAATACATTTTTGCTGGGCTTCTGGATTAAGTTTACTAAAAGAACTTCCTTCATATTCTTTATCATAAAATATAATATCAATAGCATCTATAAAATATTGACTCCAAAATTCGTCAGCAGCTTCAATATTATCTGTATAAATTATACTATCCATTTCTTTACTTTTATCTTCAAAAAATTTAACTATTGCATTATCTTCAGTTGCTTCTTTAGTATTAGTATCTTCGTTGTTGTTTTCTGTTTCTTGTCCAGCATTATCATTTGTTGTATTTTCTTGTTCGTTGCTGTTTTCTACCTCTGTTGTAACTTCATTTTCTGGTTCAGCATTATTTTCTTTACTAGAACAGCCTGTTGTTACTAGGACAAAAGAAAGTGCCCCCATTGCTATTATTTTTTTTAAATGTTTTTTAATTTTTACATTCTTCATTTTTACCTCCTTTTATTTATAAAGAACTTTTATATTACGCTTTCCTCTTAAGAAAGAATGATATAATTTACTATCAAAATTTTTATAACAACCAACTGGATTTAAATATTTATCATTTATATTATAATCTTCACTAATTTGGTATTCTTTATAATTTAATAATTCACCTATGTTTTTCTTTTTATATCTTCTTTGGTGTTTTTTTACAATATAACCATCTTTTCTATAGTAATTAGTTACCTCTTTATAATTATCTTCTCCATATCCTTTTCTACTTATTGCACCTGTTATGTTGTCCTTTGTATAATTGTCATGGCTAGAAATAATTCTTGTTATTATTTCTTTATTATTACGAAAGCCATGGAATTCATCATTAATGTTAATCTCATGTAGACTTGTATTTCTATTTTTATATATATTTGTTTCTCTTCTTTTAAAGGTTGTATAGTAATCATTGTCTAGTTTTTTATAGTAAGTCTCTTCTCTATAATCTTTTCCTTTTAGAGTAGAAGTAACATAATCTTTATTAATTTCTATATATAATATAGAAGTTTCTTTATCAGTTGTTAGTTCTAGAACAATGTCATTTCTATCTATTAATTTTACATTTCCATATATTAGAAATATTTTTAAATGTCTTAGAATATAATCTTGAAAGTTTTCATCTTTAGGAATATTTTGTAAATCTTTAATAAGATATTTTAATTCATCTAATTCTTTAGGTTTTAGTTTTCTTTTTTTCTTTCTTTTAATAGTGTCAAGACTAAGATTAAACTTTCTAATATATTCCTCATTAGTATTTTGTTCAATCATGTTGATTCTTCTTGCCATTAATAAATTGTAATTATTATTCATTTATCATTTTCTCCTTTAATTTATCTCCTTGATAGAGATTTCTTGTACTCATTATTTTATCAACTTCGTTTAAAATTGTAAACTTTTTAGTAAGCCAAGTAGGTTCTATTAGGGAATTTTCAAAAATAAATCTTACAATTTTAGTTAGCATATGGAGTTATA
>CAMMBO010000062.1 GCA_946494435.1 uncultured Mycoplasmatota bacterium | reverse complement strand
ATTTTAACTTAAAAATGCGCTTAAAAAAATAGGACATTTTAAAAAATAAATCACATTTAAGACTAAACTATCATATTAAAATAAGTTTCAAATCAAATATTATTAACAGATTAAACTTTTTTGCAATATATTGATAATATTTAGTTTACCATAACCATATCATTGACCTTAAGAGGAGAGTCAATAATTTTTATTTAAAATTAACTTCAAAATATGTAAAAACATTCTCACTAGGAACAGTTAATTTAAAAAGAAATCTATTATTACCTTGCTTTAAAACATAAAGGCTTGTTAATTTATGAAACATATCATCTTTCTTATTAGTTGGTAGATAAAAATCTAGAAAACCAGACTTATCTTCATTAGGCTTTTTAATGAATGCCTCTGTTTCTAACATATATTTTGTAATATCCTCTATTCCATTATTAAAACTATTTAGTGTTTCTAAATCTAATTTAAGCATAAAACTAAGAAAAGCTTTTTTGTTATTATTATTAATACCTGATATTTCTAAACAAATTAAAGGGCTTAGGAATTCCTTACCTCTTTTTCCATCTACAAATTCAACGCTTTCCATATTATCATAATAATAAGTAACTTTAGCATCTTTTACATCCTCACCATCTATTTCAAAAACATAATCGGGAAAATTTAAAACCTCTTCTACTTCTTCTGTTCTATTAATATTTCCAATTTTACCAACATAAGCTTTACTCATTAATATCTCTCCTCCCTTTAATTACTAAACGTTAAACCATCATCATTACTAACTAACTCTATGTCTTTTAAATCGTTACCATCTGGAACAGATACATCTAAAACCAACTTATCGCCTTTAAGACGTGGTGTATTATTAATATAATAGTAATCTAAACTACCATAACCATTTATAGTAATAGAAACATCTCTAAATGTTTTCCCACCGTCAGTTGTAACTAAGAACTTTTTATATCTATCATCTTTACCTAATAATCCTAAATCAAAGATAAAACCAATATTCTCATTAACAAAAGTAACGTCAGTATCTCTATTTACAATTAAATATTTATCCTCATTTTTTAAGATATTTTTAAAACTTAAACCATTATCAGTAGATTTTTCTACAACAATTATATCTTTACCTGCTAAAGCTGTATCAATAACTCTTACCCTAATAATATCAGTCTTATTAAATCTACTTTCATATAAAATATTTGATAAAAAGCTCTCTATTGTCGTAGAACCATAACTACCACTTTTAACATCCATTGCCTCTATTTCTTCTTCAATATTTTGACTATATGTATCTTTAATTACGTTACCATTATCATCAAAAAATTCTGACCTTAAATAATCTTCTTTACTAATCTTTTTATCATAATACATTTTCTTTCTTAAAGTATTTCCCCTAACAAAAGGATTAATATAGTCATAATAGGAAACTGTATCACTTGCTAAAAATCTACTCTTTGATTCAACTAATCTGTTATTATATAGA
Source organism: uncultured Mycoplasmatota bacterium (assembly GCA_946494435.1). The sequence goes on along the minus strand of CAMMBO010000062.1, from coordinate 3,287 downwards.
GTAACGACACTATCGCTATCATTTATAAAATAACCTAAAATTAAGAATAATAATACAACAGTCACTACTTCAATAAATATATATAATGTAAAAAGCTTAATTTTCGCCTCTTTCTTTGTTTTATATATACTTATAATAGAAAAAACTATAGTTATTAAAATTATTATAATAGAAACAAGTTTAATAATACCAAAGTAAGTATAATTATAATGAGCAAGTACTAGATAACCAATAAAATATAATATTACATAAATAACTCCATAAAATAAAGGACTTTTTAATAATTTTTTCATAAGTATCAAACTCCTTTATCTAATTATACTATCTTTTTCAATACTTTAACATAATTATTATTTTTAACTTAGCTCTTTTGACATATACTATACTTTACTATATAATGTTTGTGAATCACTTAAAGCATGAATATGTGTAGGGTGATGTCTAATTAATATATCTAAAGTGTTCAGATTTGAACACTAAAAAAAGCCCGTCATATTTGACGGGTTTAAATATATTATTCTTTAATTATTCTCTTACTACAGTAATAAGTAATTAGTAAGTAACCACCATATATTACTACAAGGAATACTGCTGTTAAAACTATGGCAAGTAATAAGCTCTCATTTCCAAATGTTTCTAAGATATAATTACAGAATATTATACCAAAGATTGAATGGATAATAGCAACTACAAGTGGTGCTGAGAAGAATATGGCTATTTGTCTAAACAAAGCTTTATTAATTAACTTTTCATCGGCCCCAATTTTCCTTAACATCTTAAATCTTTCTTTATTTTCTGTCGCTTCACTTAACTCTTTTAAAGCAAGTATAGCAGCACTACTTATTAAGAAGATTACTCCAAGATATAGACCAATAAAGGTAACTAAAGCCCCTAGTCCTACACTACCTTCATATATAGAAAGTCTTGTACTAGCACCTAATGTTGATTCAATATTTTCAAGAGCATCACTTTTACTTAATAATAAATTTTCTATTTCCTGTTTTCCTTCATCGGTATCAGCTTTATAATTAGCATATAAATATTCTTTTTCTACTGTTAAATTACTAACGGCATTATCTGGCACAATAAATATTCCATCATTAACATGGCTATTAGATATCTCTAAGAAACCATCCATACATTTATCATACTTAGGATAATAGGTTTTACCAGAAATAGTAATAGTTGCAGAAGCCTTTAAAGCCATATTTCTAACACTAACCATATTATCATAATCAGCGATAACTAAATATTCATCATCATCTAAGCTATAAGTATCAAGTCCAAGTACTTTAGCAGCTTTATTATAATCACTTATTGTAACAATCTCTTCAACTGCATCATAAGTCATAAATGGATATTTCTTATATACTTCATCATAGGCACTACCTAAAGTACTTCTAACAGTAAGTTCATCTGTCGTATAAGAATTAATACTTAGCATATCCTTATAATAATTATTTACATCAAAACCTACACTATTTAAATCATCTTCTATACTTTGGTAAGAGTTATTGACTTCCTGTTCACTATAACCATACTCTTCTATAAACTCTCTTGGTATATCCCTAGTTTTTAAAAACTGAATATCAACTGGTGCTAACTCTTGTAAATTCGCTGTCATCGCATTTTTCATCGACATACAACTTGAAAAGACACATATTGTTACAAATAACATTAAACATATAACAGTCATTGAGAAGACCGTAGTATTAATTTTACTACTAAACTGTTTTATCGTAAAACTATTTAGTCCTTTATAATAAAACTTCTTAAAGTGTTGTAATACTCTTAAGACAAGTCCTGATAATGAGAAAAATAGTAAAAATGTTCCTAAGGCCCCAAGACCTATAATTAAGAATATTTGCCATGTCTCTCTTATTAGGTTATCTACACCAGCAGTTACAGAATAATAAGAGTATCCTAATATAGCAACGGCTACTATAAAGATAACTATACAAAGATATGGATTCTTTAACTTAACAGTTTCAGTCTTTTTATTAGCATTAATTAAATCTATTAACTTACAACGTGAGACACTAATTGTATTAAATATCATTACAAGTAAATACATGATACCAAAGTAAATTATCGTCTTAACAATTGCCTCAGTACTTATAACAAAGGTAAACTCTGTAAGGTCTGCTTCAAACATATTGGCAACGATAACACTCATAACTTGGGATAAAGCACAGCCTAGTAAGAGTCCTACTACAAGAGATAATAAACCAATTAAAAATGTTTCGACAACTAATATTTTAGATATTTTACCTTTACTCATACCAAGAGTCATATAAATACCAAACTCTTTATTTCTTCTTTTCATTAAAAATCTCGAAGCATAAATTATAAGAAAGCCTAGAACAAAAGAAACAAAGACAGAGACACCACTTAACATATTTAACATTAAGTCTATAATATCTCTAGTACTCTCTGATACTTTCATCATCGCTGTCTGACTGTCTATCGCATTAAAAACATAGAATATGGCAACACCAAGTACTAAAGTAAAAAAGTAAATGGCATAGTCACTAACACTCTTCTTAATATTTTTAAAAGCAAGTTTAAAGAGCATCATTTAAATCCCCTCCTAAAAGGGTAACTACATCAATAATTTCATCAAAGAACTCTTTTCGACTCTTATCTCCCCTTATAATCTCATTAAATATTTTACCATCTTTAATAAAGATTACTCTTTTCGCATAACTAGCAGTAAAAGCATCATGAGTAACCATTAATATAGTGGCATCTAACTCATCGTTTAAGTAATTAAAACTATCAAGTAACATCTTACTAGATTTAGAGTCTAAGGCTCCAGTAGGTTCATCTGCAAGTATTAGTTGAGGCTCTGTAATAATCGCTCTAGCACTAGCAACTCTTTGTTTCTCACCACCACTCATTTGATAAGGATATTTGTTTAGAATATGAGTTATACCTAGTTTTTTAGCTGTATCTTTAATAAGACTATCTATCTCTTTATAACCCTTATCTTGAATAGATAAAGCTAAGGCAATATTTTCATATGCAGTTAAGGTATCTAAAAGATTAAAGTCTTGAAAGATAAAACCTAACTCTTCCCTTCTAAACTTATTTAAATCATTTCCTTTTAATTTAGTAATATCAATACCATTCATATAAATATGACCTGAAGTTACTCTATCAATAGTAGAAATACAGTTAAGTAAAGTTGTTTTACCACTACCTGATGAACCCATAATAGCGACAAATTCACCTTTACTTACTTCAAAAGAAATATTATTAATCGCTTTAGTTAAACCACTTCTTGA
>CAMMBO010000061.1 GCA_946494435.1 uncultured Mycoplasmatota bacterium | reverse complement strand
TTACTTTATAAGTTATAAAGTAAGTTAAAACTGAATAAAGGGCTCTATCTATTCCAAAGGTAAGGGCGGCAATACTATAAATAACAAAGTTAAATATCATTACTATTTGTCCTACTGATAAAGATGTTTTCTTACTTATAACAAGGGCAACTGATTCTGTTCCATCAACACAGGCTCCAAATCTTATAACTAGTCCTACTCCTATTCCTAGTAAGACTCCTCCAAAGATTGTAGCAAGTAATATTTCATCTGTAACTTCATGTAATGACTCAAAGAAACTAAGAGCAAGAGAAAATGTTAACATACTAACTATTGTTCTCATTAAGAAACTTTTTCCTAAATTACGATATCCTATATAAACAAAAGGGATATTAATAAGAATAACAAGTAAACTCATCGGTATAGAAAATACTTTGGAAACAATGATAGAAATACCTGTTACTCCTCCATCTAGGATATTATTAGGGATTAGAAATGTATCTAATGAATATGCTGCTAGCATGGCCCCTAAAATAATTACAATATAAGATAAAATTGTTTTTATATAGTTGTTTTTTATTTTTACCATAAACATACCTCCATTTATATTATACAGGAAAATATTATTTTTTTTGTAGTTTTCTGTAAATAATTGGTATAATTACATTAGAAAAGATAGTTTGGAGGAAGTTTATGGATAATTTAATTATTAGAAAATATGTTAATGATGATTTTAATGAAGTTATAAAACTATTAAAGGATAACTTTAATATTAGTGATAATATAAAAAGTATTGATGATAATCTTAATAGTTTTGGAATAGTTGCTTTACTTAATAAAAAAATAGTTGGTTATATTAGAATTGATAAGTTACATAACCCTTTTAAAAATAGTTATTATTATTTTCTTTCTTATGTCTGTGTTGATAGTAATTATCAGAATGCTGGTATTGCAACTAAATTGTTAGAATTTATTTTTAATATGGCAAAAGATGATAATATTAGTTATATAGAATTAACTTCTAGGTCTTCTAGAGAAGTGGCAAATCACTTATATTTAAAGACTGGTTTTGTTATTAGAGATACTAATGTATTTAGAAAAGAGATGTAGGTATTATGGAAGGAAATAAAACAGTAAACTTAATTTTAAAATATATTGGCATTGATAAACAAACAGAACTTGATACTTTTGTTAATGAGGTTAGTGAAAGAGATTTTATGGAGTTTTCTTCTTTAGAAGAAGTAAAAGCATTTTTTATAGACTATTTAGCAGACTTTTATAATAATAATTCTAGAAGTGATATTGATAATATTAGAGCATATACTGGTATTGCTTTTAATCGTTTTAGTTCTGTTTTAAGAGGAGTTTGGAATTATGATACTAATGGATTATTAACTGATGAGATGAAAAATAAATATTTAGATTATGCTGATAATTTAAGTGAATGTATAGAAAGGGCACCTACTCTTTCTTCAAATATTAAGACTTATAGAGGTGTTTCTTTAGATAGTTTTAAAGATTATGGAATAAGTTCATTAGAAGATTTAAAGAATTTAGAAAATAAATATTATTATGAAAGTGGTTTTACTAGTACTTCTTTAGTAAGAGATAAAAGTTTTTTTAATAGGGAGTTAGAATATCATGAGTTTTGTAATATAGAAATAGAGTATTTAATACCAGAAGAATCAAATGATGGTATACCTTTAATTAATGATGATTTAAGTTATTCTAAAGTACAAAGTGAATATTTAATTAATAAAGGTAGTCTTTAAAAGATTATTGATGTAAAGGTGAATCCTGATGGAAAACTTGCTCACATGAAAGCAGTACTTATTCCAGAGAAGATGTGGAATATTATTTATAATAAAAATGATAGCCTTGATTCTTCTAAGACTATCTAGTTATTACTTATTAATAAATTCTACTAAACTCTTAAAATTCATAATTATATATTTTTGTACATCTTCACTATATGAAACGAGATCATATTCTCTAAATTCATTAACTACATGTTCAATTGCCATTCCCATATTTTGACCTTTTTCTGTAGGTCTTTTTAGCTTATGGCCATTTTCTTCTATTACTTGTAATAGACCTATTTCTATTAACCAATTACACATTTCAGTAACTTTTAGTTTTTCCATATTTTCATTTGTCCTTAAAGCATTAATCTTTTGTACTACTTTTGTAATCGCTAAATTTCCATTATATTCATATTTACTTAATTCTTCTAATGTTAAATTAAATGGAATTTTTTTAACTTTATTTTTATTAACTCCACCATTTGCAATTACTTCTTTTAAAACGTCATTAACATAGAATAAACATCTAGATATTTTTACATTATTTATCATATCATTACTTGGAGTAATTTCTCCTGTTAAAGGGTTAATACCATTAGCCATTTTTTCAATATAACCTTGAGCATGCTTTAATAATTCTAGATTCATTTAAGCCATCTCCTTTTTGGTGCATATTATAATACAAATTTACTAAAAAGTCTATAATATGTGTCTTTATTTTTTATAAACCACTAAAAACTAAAGTTAATAGTCCTTGCCTTAATTTATAAAATATTAATTTATAATTTACCAATAAATTGAACAAATTATTATTAAAGAAAATAATTATAAGGTGATAACTATGACAATATTAAAAATTATATGTTTATCAATAGGTTCAATTACTCTTTTATTTATTCTAACAAAAATAATGGGACAAAGAGAAATGTCACAATTAAGCATTTTTGATTACTTTATTACTATAACTATTGGGTCAATAGCAGCGGAACTATCTACTTCCTTAGAGGATAATTTTGTACAGCCTGTAATTGCAATGATTGTATATGCTCTAATAACTTTAATAGTATCAATTTTAAATACTAAATTTGTAAAACTTCGCCCTTTTCTTTCGGGAAAAACTTTAATTTTATATGATGATGGAACTCTATTTAAAGAAAACTTTAAAAAGCTAAGATAGATTTAAATGAATTCTTAGTACAATGTAGAACAAATGGTTTTTTTAATTTAAGCGATATAAAAACAGCTTTATTGGAGGAAAATGGAAAGATTAGTTTTCTTCCCTATAGTGATAAAAGACCAGCTAATCCAAGTGATTTTAATATAAAGCCTAAAGAAGAGGAAATTCTTACAAATCTAATATTAGATGGAAAGATTATGCAAGAAAATTTACAAGAATTGGGATTTGATGAGGCATGGTTACTTAAAAAGTTAAAGAAACAAGGAATTACAAAAACTAACAATATATTTTTAGCAACATATTGTTCTGATGGAAATTTATCAGTATATTTATCAGGTAATGTTCAAAATAATTAATGACAATTAATAAAAAAGTACATATTATAATATTGCAAGGAGGAATAAAAATGTATCAAGGCAATTATAATATGTATAATCCATATTATGACTTAAATTATCGTAATATGGAATCCCAAATAAATAATGAGGAAATAATTACTTTAAATCAGGCGATTATGTTAATAAATAAATCTGTGCAAGATGAAAAAAGTGATGAAATATTTTATGATAATCTAATTGAACAAGCACCTACTACTAAAGAAAAAGATATTATAAAAAGTATTAGAGATGATGAAAGAAAGCATAATCAAATATTAAGAAATTTATATTATGAATTTACAGGTCAGACTTTAGCAAATAAAGAGGAAGTAATGCCAAATATTTCAAAGAACAATATGGATTATAAAACTAATTTGGAAAATGCTTTATTTGGTGAACTAAATGCGGTTGTTAAATATCGAAGAATATTAGGAACAATGCCAAGTGGAAATAGTTATACCCTACTTATGTCTATTATGACTGATGAATTAAGACATGCATGTAAATATAATTTTTTAATTCAAAATGCAAAATAACTATTATAATATAAAAACTTACGAACCATATTTAGTCCGTAAGTTAATTTCATTATGGAGCGGATGAGGGAAATCGAATCCCCGTCACAGCCTTGGCAAGGCCATATTCTAACCACTAAACTACATCCGCAAAACAGATACATATATATTGTATCATAATTTTAAAAAGAGGCAAGTGCTTTTTTTGTTACAAATTAAAGTTTTCTTTATTTTTAATGTATTCTTTATAACTAATTAATTTTTTATAGTAATCTAAAGGATTATCTATACCTAATTCTATTAATATAGAATATGCAATAGAACTATTAATTTTAAAGAAACAAGCATCATCTTTTAATAGTTCTTCTATTAATCTATATTTCTTTAAGTCTTCTAACTCTTCTATAGTATTTGCAGTTTCTAACATCTTTACTTTTTTTATTACTAATTCTCTTAAATAATTCATAGACTTCCTCCTTTATTACTAAGGATATCCATATCTATATTCATAGATGTTTCTATAACTTGACGAGTTTTTCTTTTAGTTAAATATTCTAAGGAACCATCTCTATAGATAAAGTTATATCCTTCTAGATTAGGAATACCCATTGTATAATCGTGTCTATGTTTTCTATCTTCTTTAGGATTATAATTAATTATTTCAGTATATTTTTCTTCTTTAGATTTACCCTTATCTTTTACTTGAACATAAGCTAGATGTTGCTGTTGTTCCTTAGAAAATAATACTTTTATTAAGGTATTTATATAAGCAATAGCAGAAACACTACCTAAATCTTCTTCTAGTAATAAATTATTAATTAAAGAAAAGTTATCTGTAACTTCATCTGTTATTTCTGGTATATTTCGTATTTCAAATGTTTTACAATTAGTAAGATTTTTAATAATTGCATTAGTTCTATCTTCAAAATTAACATAATCTATTTCTGTTGATTTATCTAGATTAAGGCCTAAATCATAAACATTAACTTGCTTAGCACCTAATTCTTCATCACTAATTAAAGCATTAAAACCACTTGGTCTTAGTCCTAACTTACTTCTTGTTAAATCATCCATTTTATAGTTAT
>CAMMBO010000060.1 GCA_946494435.1 uncultured Mycoplasmatota bacterium | reverse complement strand
AGTGGTGGGCTGTTAGGGATTCGAACCCTAGACCCACTGATTAAGAGTCAGTTGCTCTACCAACTGAGCTAACAGCCCATAAATTGATTACTCATATAATATAGCATAGAAACTCTAAAAAATAAAGTATTTTTTGTTACAAATTATCAAAAAAATAAAGAAAAAAGAAGTTATTTCTAGAAAGGAACAACTTCTTTATTAACATGCTTATTAATAAAATGCTGTGCAATAAGTAAAACAATTCCAAGAATAATACCAATAAATGTAATCATATAGAATGTATCAGTAACAGGTTTTAAGATAATAGTAGCATTAGCAACACTAGTCATTCTATCACTTATTAAAGCCATTAAACCATTAAATAGTAGAGTAGATATCGCCACTGTTATAGAAACAATACCGATATATTCTAAGAAGTTCTTCTTCTTAAAACTACTTATAAATAATAACAAAGTAATAACACCAATTATTATATAAAGAGTAGTATGTAAATTATCATCTCTACAAATCTTTATAATATCAATTAAAAACTGTCCTTCAGTTGTAGAATTAGTATCATCACTAGTATCAGTATTACCCACAACTACATTTAAATTATCATTAATCGCTTCATTGGCATAACTTTCAAGTTCACTTATCTCATTATCATCTAAATTAAGTTCATACTTCTTATTTGCCTTATTAATAAATTCTTTAGTATCATCATTAATTTCAATACTACCATTATTTAAATAAGCATCAATTCCTTGCTGTAATACTTTATTAACATAATCTTTCGCTTCCTCAGTCTTTAAAATAGAATCTACTTTATCAGAAGAAACACCATAACTATCTGCATAATTATAAAGTTCTTTCCCATAATCAGTATCTTTAAAATCATTGATAACTACATCATAGTCAATATTATCTAGCATCTTTCTTGTTGAACTAGGACTAGTAAGACTTCCCACGGTAAAAATGGCAATAGTAACAATAACAGCAATAAACAAAGTAATAGTAAGTAAATAATTAATAAAACTTCGCATAAAATAAACACCTTCCTTTTTTCTTGCCATTATTATATCACATATTTACGAAAAATATGTTATTATTAAATAAAAGTGATGTAGAAAGATAGTGATGTATATGAAAGATAAAATAAAAAGATATAATCCTGATATAAAAAGAGGTTTAACTAAAAGCCAAATAGAAGAAAGAATTACTGATAATCTAGTTAATTTTAATACTGATGTTAAAACTAAAAGCGTTAAAGAAATAGTAGTAGAAAATGCTTTTACTTTATTTAATATCATTAATATTGTCCTAGCAGTTGCAATAATATCAGTAGGTTCTTTTAAAAACTTAACTTTTATAATTATAATCGTTCTAAATACCTTAATTAGTACTATTCAAGAGTTAAGGTCCAAGTATACCATAGATAAACTATCCGTAATATCAGAGCATAAGATTAAAGTAATAAGAGATTCTAAAATAGAAGAAGTATCCTTAGATGAAGTAGTCCTTGATGATATTGTTAAATTTACTAGCGGTAATCAAATAGTAGTAGATTCTATCATTAAAGAAGGAGAAGTCTTAGTAGATGAGTCTTTTATAACAGGAGAAGAAGAAAATGTCTTAAAAAAAGAAGGAGATATGCTTTTATCAGGTAGTTTTATTGTAAGTGGAACCTGTATATGTAAAGTAGAGCATATTGGTTATGATAACTATACTGCTAAAATAAGTAGTGATACTAAATATATTAAAGAAGTATCTAGTGAGATTATGAGAAGTTTAAATAAAATAGTAAAGACTATCTCATTTGTTATTGTTCCTTTAGGAATACTTTTATTTGCAAGACAAATATTTTTACCTAATAATACCTTTGAAAATGCTGTTGTTAATACAGTCGCCGCCCTTATCGGTATGATACCGGAAGGATTAGTTTTACTTACAAGTACAGTTTTCGCTGTTAGTGTTATAAGACTATCAAGAAGAAAAGTCTTAGTGCAAGATTTATATTGTATTGAAACCCTTGCAAGAGTTAATGTTATCTGTCTTGATAAAACAGGAACTATTACCGAAGGAGTTATGGAAGTAAAAGATGTCATTGCTAAAGAAATGTCAAAAGTAGAATTAAAGGATTTACTCGGAAGTGTTGTTCATATTATAGATGATGATAATCCAACAGCAAAGGCTTTAAAGAATGCTTTCTATAATAAAAATAAAGTAGATTATGAGAAAATAGTACCTTTTAATTCCACTACTAAATGCTCTGGGCTAGTAATGAAAGATGACAAAACGATATTTATAGGAGCGCCTGAGTTTTTATTAAAAGATTATAAGAAATATAAAGAAGAAGTAGATAGTCTAACTAGCGATGCAAGAGTAGTAGCAGTCGTAGAATATAGTAATTATAATAAGAAAAATGAAAAACAAAAGTTATTAGGTTATATCTTACTTCAAGATAAAATAAGAAAAGAAGCTGAGTCTACTATTAAATACTTTAAAGACCAAGGAGTAAAAGTTAAAATTATCTCAGGAGATAATAAAAATACCGTTTTAAATATTGCAAGACGTGCTAAAGTAGGGGATAACTTAAAAGCTATCGATTTATCTACTTTACATAGTGAAGAAGAGATTAGAGACTCCGCCCTTAAATATGATGTTTTTGGTAGAGTTAAACCAGAAGAAAAGCATATCTTAATTAAAGCTTTAAAAGATGCTGGAAATACTGTAGCCATGACAGGAGATGGAGTTAATGACTGCCTTGCTTTAAAGGAAGCTGATTGTTCTATCGCTATGGCTAGTGGAACAGATGCTGCAAGAAGTGTTTCCCAACTTGTCTTATTAGATTCTAACTTTGATTCTATGCCTAGTGTCGTTTTAGAAGGAAGAAGAAGTATTAATAACTTACAACGTTCTGCCTCTCTTTTCCTAGTTAAAACAATTTATGCGGGACTTCTTGCCTTTATCTTCCTTTTCTTAGAAGAGTCATACCCCTTTATTCCCGTTCAACTTACCTTATCAAGTGTTGTAACGATAGGAATACCATCATTCATACTAGCTTTAGAGCCAAATAAAGATAGAGTAGAGGGCAACTTCTTAGTCAATGTCCTAAAAAAAGCGGCCCCACCTGCTTTTGTAATAGTCCTAAATATAGTTATCATAACATTATTTGGAAATGCTATAGGTTTGACGTATGCTAAAGTATCAACCTTATCTTTAACAATAACAGCTTATGTATCATTTATTCTTTTATATAAAGTATGTCAGCCATTTAATAGAATTCGTCTAATTCTCTTTGCCTTAATGTTTTACTTATTCATCTACTGTATAATGAACTTAACAACCCTTTTCTCAATTACTCATTTTGATTACCTAATGATATTTATAACCTTTATCTTAATGTTTGCTTCTCACGAGTTATATAAACTATTTGAAATATTAGTAGATAAGATAGTTAAAAAACTAAAGATATAATGCTTCGAAATTTTTGGAGCATTTTTTTATTTCTTGCAAATAATTATTATGAAGGAGGTGTTATAAATCAAACGGAACTACGGTTTTGACAACGAATGGGACTTCTTTAACTACCTTAATGGTAAGAAAGTAGGAGAAGTAAATCTCATGTTTAGAAAATTTCTTCTGGCCAACTTTCCGTATATTAACAACGATATGAAAATATCTGCCTATGTTAATTTTGAGAGAACTAAAGAAGATATCTGGATTAAAGTAGGTAAAGTAAAGAAATCCATTAGTATTAAAATGGGTAAATGTAATACAGTTCATAATGAATATATCTATAATTTTACTAAGTTCTTAGAACAAGAAAAAGTTCCACCTAAGATTATAGATATAATACTTGACTATTTCTTTGCCGATGGTACTCGTAATGGTAGTGGCAAAAGAATATTAACTTTTCCGGATTATAAGTTAAAACTTAAAAGAAAAATAAGAAAAGTTAATAAGTATTTTATGAAACATGAAGATTTACTTATCAAATTAATTAATCGTTTTGTAATAGGAAGCACGGATATCTTAATCCATGGAACAGTTGATGATTTTACTTATATTACTAAAGATGAAATAATTAAATTGCTACTTTCTTTAAAGAAAGAGCCATCATCAACAATTCATTTTTCTAAATTAATATTTGCATCTAAAGGGCGTAATAATGATATTGATAAATTTATAGTCCAGATTAAATGGTATAATTTGAAAGATGATATTGCCAAAATAAGAAAAAACTTACCAGTTTGACACTAGTAAGTTTTTGATTTTTTAATGGCGGAGTAGGAGAGATTTGAACTCTCGCGCCAGTTGCCCGACCTACACCCTTAGCAGGGGCGCCTCTTCAGCCTCTTGAGTACTACTCCATAATCAAAATGCATCCGCACATATAATATTACAGGACAAAAGAAAAAAAGTCAATAAAAACTATTTCTTTTTTACAGGAGACTGAATTAATAAAGACTCTAATTTTTGATAATCACTAAAAACATTAGAAAGATCAACACTAGAAATTTCAGGAAATAAAGAATATAAAGAGCAGCCCATCTGTTTTTCAATTTTGCTCTTTAAATTTAAAGCACTACAAAAATGTTCATAAGAATTAGAATATACACCTTTGCGAACAGAAATATCTAATAATCTTTTTTCAACAGTAGTAAAACCACTATCTAAACAAAACAAATCACAAAGCTGAACAATATTATCATAAATAGTGGCTGGATGAGTTTCCAAATATGGAGCAACTAACGCTTCGGTATCAGTGCGTAAGGGTCCACCTGCAGTTAAACGAATATCATTATCAACAAAAGAATGAGTAATACAATACCTTGCCATCTCATCATATCCCCTACTCTTTAAGTAACGATAACCCTCGACCACGTGAGCAGGATGGCTAATTTTTCTTCCAACATCATGTAAATATCCACATGCTTCAGCAAAATCACCATCAAGCCCCAATCTTCTAGCAATCCTCCCTGCCGCTACACCTGCAAAAATACAATGCTTTATCCAACGATTTTCAGGCTTATTAAAATCATTAGACTCTTGAATAACACCATCTATTAACAATTGATAGGCACTCTTTGCATTAAGTTTCATACA
>CAMMBO010000059.1 GCA_946494435.1 uncultured Mycoplasmatota bacterium | reverse complement strand
TATGACATTTATTACATTCACTTGCAATATACTCAAATATCTCAGTAGCTTCTTCCTCTTTAAATGGTTTTAATTGATGTTTTTTATGTCCTTTTTGACCACCTATATTCTTATCTGTTTTTTCCCTCGTATTTGGTATATATTTCTTTTTTCCTATAGCAGTTTTTGATGTAGGTATTCCTGAATTAGTTGAATCAGTATCAAGTTTCATTTGCATCTTAACTAGTTTTTCTTTTAAGGCTTCTATTTCCTTATTTTTTTCTTCAAGTTCTTTATTTTTACTATCGATGATTTTATCTTTTTCTTTTAACTCTTTTCTAATTTCTTTTGTTTTTTGTTCAACTTGTTTTTTGATTATACCATCTTGTTGTTTTAATACTCTTGAATGTTCTAAAGATAGTGCATTATATTTACTTCTAAGCTCATTATTATATCTTTCATATTCTTTTATTGTAAATCTATTTCTTATATCTTCTTTTGTTAAATCTCTCATATTTTACCAACATCTTTCTAGGTAAAAATAAACCATACTTTTTTCTTTATTGCAATAGGTTTTATTAAAGTTTTTAATTATGTGGATAAAGTTATTTTCACGCACTCGAAAACCTTTATTTTTCAATAAGAAAAATATCCAACTGTGGATATCTTTCTTTTATTTTTTCTATTTGGCTGTGAATAGTAACGATTAATTATCTTTCCATATCGCTTCTGCAACTACTTTTTTTATTCCATTTACAGAAAAATAAGGAATTAAATCATTGCTTGAAAACTCATATAATTCTTCGTTATTATAATCCTTTACATTAACTATTTTTTTATCTTTTATATAATAAAACCAATCTTTATCAATTAGAATATAAATAATCCAATGAGAGAAAATATATTTATTACTTTTAAACATATTAGGAAGAAGAAGATTTTCTCCAGTGTTTAATTGTTTCTCTTCTACCTCATAACTTTCTATATCATTAAATTTATCAGTAATACTATTTCTTTTCTTATTAACATATATCATCTTATACCTTTGATTTTTCTTATCTTTACTATAATCTTTTTCTTTTGTTACTTTTTTATTAAGAGCATTTATAATAAAATTTTCTGATATATTTTTCTTTTCTTCTAATATTTTAGAGACATTATCATAATTAATAGATGGATTATTAGATAAAACTTCTATATTATTATTAAAATAACGATTTTGTAAATTAAACATCTCTAATAAGTGAGTTACTTTATCACCATTTCTTTTGCCAACAAAGAAGTGCTTTTGGAAGATAATGCTAAAGCAGCAACCATGAAATGAATTTGTAAATATATAACTTGCATATTTTATATAACCTAACCACTCTTCTAATCCTATATCATATAAATATTTATATTTTACTTTACTACTTTTAGGTATTCTTCCATATTTTAATGGCCTATCTGTTACTTCTATAATAGTTAAGTTATGTTTTATTGCAAATTTAATTGCTTCTTCTATTGTATCAGAGGCTTTCTCTACAACATAATACAAAAATAAATATTCTGTTTCTTTTGGTTTTCTTACATATTTACTCCAAAAGTCCTCATTATGTAATAGAACTGGGTCTAGTACTACAGTTGCTTTCTTATTAGAATTTTCTTCAATATATCTTTTTAAACTTTCTTCCCTTACTGAAATATAATCTATATCATTAATATAATCAAAGAATTCTTTCGTTTCTTCTTCAGTCTTTGCAAAATTAACTCCTCTACTTGCAGCATAAGATATTTTTAATTTATTTTCCATACAAGTACTTCCAAGAAAGAAGCCTCTATCAAAACCTTCATGAGGTTCATTTTTCCATATAACATCTGTTACACAAATATAGCAGTCATAATCTAAAGACTCTACTTCTAAAGAAGCAGAGTTATAACATTTTTCTGTTTTTATATAATTATTATCAATAAAGTCTTGAAATTTATTATATCTTATTTCTCTTTCTTTATATATTTTTTTAAAATCTTTTTTCTTTTGTTCATAATCCTTTATTTTATTTATTTTCAAAGAATTAGTTTTCTTTAAAGTTTTTAAACAGTTTTTATAATAAGTATAAGGGTGTTTCATATTAAAGCCATTAAAATAAATAGGCTGGTAATTAATTACTGTATTATTATACCCTTTCTTTAATAAGAATTGTTGAAATGCAAAGGTGTGGAGAGGACAAGCAAAGTTTAAGTACTTTGAATACATATTAATAGAAATAATGCCAATTTTCATAGGTCTTTCTTATTTCAATACAAATGGATTAGACTCACTTCCATCACCAGATTTAATCATAACATTATTATTCAACATAATAGTTGGTCTTACTTTTTTATATCCTGATGATGTATTTTCTTCTATATATCCATTACTTTTAACTACATATGATTCATAATTATTAAGAGCATTGCCTGTTACTAACCACCATTCTGTATTTCTTAATCTTAAATAATTATAATTTTGACAACTTCTGTCAGTAGTCGCTTTACAATTAGCATCTAATGAAGCGTTCATATAATCACTAACTGTTAATAAACCAATCATTTGATTTTCTAAAACATCAGAACACTCTATACTATTATTATTAACTGTCTCAGTTGGAGTACGTTTACCTATACATAAATTAAAATTTGTTAATTTTTCTTTATCATTTTTACTTAATAAGGTTATATCTAATTTATTATTATATAGATCATCTAAATAATCATTAATTCTACTAATTCTATAATCATTAAAGCCACTATTAAATAATCTATCTTGATTATATCTATCATCATAATATGTTGATAAAGTTGAATCCATTTCATTTAGTATTAATAATAGCTTATTATCAGAAGTTACTTTAATTATTCTAAATAACTCTTTGTCTAACTGAACATAATTATTAACATTATCTCCTCTATATACTTTTTCACTATTTAAATCATATAAACCACTTCCTGATGTTACAATTCCTTGTTCTAAAACAGCTTTATATAATTCTTTTGTAGTATAATTTTCTCCACAATCAAGGTATGGAGTATAGATTATATTATCACCAACTTTAGTGACTTCTACTCTCCCACTACAACTTTCTCCTTCTCTAAGTTCACTTAATGGTTTCATAAGTTCAGCATCTGCTAATGTTTTGGCTCTTACAGTGATAGTTTCTCCTTCTTCCCTAGGTAAAAGTCCACTTTGAACTTTATAATATTCTATAGCAGCATTTTTTAAATCTGTTTCTATTTCTTCATAACTTTTTTCTCTACTACCAAATAAAGACGTTATTAAAATAATAATTAAAATTATTACTAAGACTCCTACTACTATAAGCATCATTCTCATTAGTTTCTTTTTTATATCTTTATTATTTTTTGTTTGCTTAGGAGGAATAGGATTAGGATTATTAGTTATTATTTCTTTACCTTTATTTTCAGAAACTTTTTTTTCTTCTTTTTTTTCTTCGTTTGTATTTTCATTCATAATTAAACACACTCTCTTTCAAGTTAAGTAAATTGTAGCATTATTTTAGAAATATTTCAATCAGTAGTATTTTCTTCTAAGAATTTTAGAGTATCATAACCCATTTTATTTATAACTTTATTCTTTTCTTTTAAATGTTTTATTTGATTATTAAGACATAAAATAATCGCTTTATCAATGTTTTGATATGCTAGAAGTCTTTCTTCTTCTATACCAGGATAGTTTTTTCCCTTTTCTATTTTATCTGCTAAATAAACAATCTTAGCAAGTAAATCCATATTAGGATAACCTGTTGTATGATATTTAATCGCTAAGGTCATATCTTCTGTAAAGTTATATTTTTCTTTAACTAAAATAGAGGCGATAACCCCATGAATAATATTTTTATTTTCAGGATTTAATAACTCTTTAGAAAGATTATACTTCTTTATAAACTCTTCATTTTCCTTATCTCTTAACTCTTTACACATATCATGAGTTAGACCGCATAATTTACATTTTTCGACATTGCAATGATAATGTCGCGCTAACTTTTCAGCTTCTTCCATAACTCTAAGAGAATGATTATATCTATAATCCGATAAATTACTTCTTACATCTTTTTTTATTTCTTCTATATTCCACATACTATCACTTCAATAATATTATGCCATATTTATCTCTTTAGGTAAAGTAACTATTACTCTTGTCCCTTCTCCTTTTACTGAATTATACACAATAGTCCCATTATGTTGTTCTATTATCTCTTTAGAGAGACTAACACCTAGGCCACTACCACGTCTTTTAGTTGTAAAAAACATCTCACTAACATTATTTAGAGTATCCTTATCCATTCCTACTCCATTATCTTCAATTATTATTTTCATAAACTCATTATCACTTTCTAAACTTATTTTTATTATATTTTCTTTTTTACTACTATCTTTCGCTTCAATAGCATTTTTTAAAAGATTAATAAAGACTTGTTTTAATCTATTATAGTCTGCTTCTATATAAATATCTTCATCTGGTAAATTAAACTCTGACTTTATACCATTTTTCTTAAATAAATCTTTTAAGTAGTCTTCTAAATCTTCTAGTAACATAACTATATCCATTTCTTCTTTTTCTATCTTTATCTTAGTATAATCCAAGAAGTCATCCATTAAAATTAAAGTCCTTGTTATTTCATCTTTAATAATAGGAATATATTTACTTACTTTTTTCTTATCATTAACATCTATCATATCTAGGTAACCTTTACAAACAGCGATAGGGTTCTTTATTTCATGAGTTACTTTAAATAAGGAACGTCTTAGTTCTTTTTCTTTTTCAATATTTTGTAAATCATTATGTAACTCTACTATTTTTTCTCCTTTAGCGAATATAGATATGATTATATTAGTTACAAAGTAAAGAGTTATTATAATAGTAAAGATATAAAACAAGTTGGATGTATAAGTCTTTTCAGGACTAATAAACCAGAATACGGCAAGAGATAGTGTAAAACTTTTAATAATAATAAAATAGTTAACAACATTAGTTGGCTTTAGTTTTCTTCTTACTAGTAGAGAATATACTATTAAATAACTACTATATTCTAAGGCTAAGAATAAAGGATTAATACCTAAGAATAGAGTCTCATAAATAATTAATATTAATGATATAAAGACTGCTAAAGACATTTTTCTTTTGTAATAACAGATAAGTAATGGAATATCAAAGAGAATAATAGGAT
>CAMMBO010000058.1 GCA_946494435.1 uncultured Mycoplasmatota bacterium | reverse complement strand
TCAGGCTTTAAAGTAGATAGTGAAGAAATGGACCTTGTTAATAACTATCAGATAACTATTAAAATATCTAAAGAAAATAATAACAGCTAAAAGTAGAGTTAAATCTACTTTTTTAGATAAAATTCTTTCCATAATAACATATTTTTGATACAATAAAAAAGACAAATAGAAGAAGAGAGTGATAAAATGGCAAAGGTAATTTCTTTAGTTAATCAAAAAGGTGGAGTAGGAAAGACAACAACAAGTATTAACCTTTCTGCCTCATTAGCATTCCTTGGTAAAAAAGTATTATTAATAGACTTAGACCCTCAAGGTAATACTACAACAGGAGTAGGAATAAATAAGGGGGATATAGATGTAAGTGTATATGATGTTCTAACAAATAAATGCAGTACCAAAGATGCCATGATTAAAACTAAATATAAAAAACTATATGTACTACCTGCAACAATCAATTTAGCAGGTCTTGATATTGAACTACTTGAAAAAAGTCAGAGTGAACCTGGTTTTGCAAAAGGAGCCCAATTAAAATATCATCTAAAAGAGCTAGAAGATGAAAATTTTGATTTTATAATAATAGATTGTCCTCCATCATTAGGATTAATTACAACAAATGCCCTAACAGCAAGTGACTCTGTTATTATTCCAGTTCAATGTGAGTTCTTTGCTCTAGAAGGAATAATGCAATTATTAAATACAATAAGACTTGCTCAAAAACAATTAAATCCTAATCTAGATATAGAAGGAGTCTTACTAACGATGTTAGATTCAAGAACTAACTTAGGTTTTGAAGTAGTAGATGATATTAGAAAGTTTTTCAAAGAAAAGGTATATAATACTATTATACCAAGACTAATCAGATTAACAGAAGCTCCATCCCATGGAGAACCTATAATAGTATATGACCCTAAGAGTAAAGGCTCAGAAGCTTATCTAAACTTAGCAAAGGAAGTGATTGATAGAAATGGAAAATAAAAGGCGTGCTTTAGGAAAAGGTCTTGAAGAATTATTTAATAGTGAACAATTAAATATTGCCGATGTAGAAGAAAAGATAATAAATAACACTCCAAAAGACCAAATAGTAAATCTAAATCTAGATGAATTAAGAAGTAACCCTTATCAACCTCGTAAAAACTTTGATGAAGAAAGTCTTAATGAATTAGCTTCATCTATCAAAGAGCATGGAGTATTTCAACCTATAATTGCTAAAAAAAGTATTAAAGGCTATGAAATAATAGCAGGAGAACGTCGTGTTAAAGCTTCAAGACTAGCAGGCTTAACTACCATACCAGCCATCATTAAAGACTTTACTGATGAAGAAATGATGGAAATAGCTTTACTAGAAAACTTACAAAGAGAAAACTTAAGTGCTATGGAAGAAGCAGAAGCCTATAATGCCTTAAAGACTAGACTTAATCTAACACAAGAAGAACTTGCTAAGAAAGTAGGTAAATCAAGAAGTCATATTACTAATATGCTAGGACTTTTAACTTTGCCTAATGAAATAAAAGACGAAGTAGTAAAAGGTGAACTAAGTATGGGACATGCTAGAGTCCTAAGTAAGCTTGAAGATAAAGAGCAAGCTAAAAGACTAGCAGAAAAGACAATAAATGAAAATCTAAGTGTTAGAAGACTAGAAGAGTTAACCAATTCTAAGGAAGAATATCATCGTAAAAAAGAAATAACACCTCATAAATTAAAAGTTAAAGATAATGAATACTCTTACTTAGAAAGTGATTTATGTGAAAAACTAGGTACAAAAGTAAAGATAAGAAATAATAAACTAGAAATAAGTTTTACAAATGCTAATGACTTAACAAGAATACTAGAAATAATGCATTTAGATAAATAAAGGAGGTAATCCCCTTGCAAGAATTTTTTGAATCAGAAATATTTATATATCTAGTAAGACCTATAATATATATTGCCCTTGCCTATATTTTCTACAAAGTAATAACATTTTTTCTTAATAAAGCCTTACATACTAAGCATTTAAAAAATAAGAATAAAAAACGTGTAAATACAACTTTAAGTCTTATAAATAACTGCTTAAAGTATATAATAATATTTTTAACAATCTTAATTCTACTTAATAGTTTTGGCATTAATGTAAGTAGTATCTTAGCAGGTTTAGGAATAGTCGCTGCTGTTCTTACTCTAGCCTTCCAAGACTTAGCTAAAGACTTTATCGCTGGTATTTCTATTGTCATGGAAGACCAATTTGAAATAGGTGATAATGTCATGATTAATGGCTTTCGTGGTGATGTTATAGAAATGGGACTTAAGACAACTAGAATAAAAGATTATAAAGGTGCAGTCCAAATAATATCAAATCACATGATAACAGAAGTTACTAACTATAGTTTAAATCCATCCCTAGCCGAAGTTACAATCTCTGTAGATTCTGATAATAACTTAGATAAAGTTGAGAAGATTATTAGAAAAACTATGGATACAATTGATAAAACTTATGATTTTCTTAAAGGAAATACTGAACTATGGGGAGTTGAAATGCTAGAACAAAATGCTGTAACATATAAATTAGCAGTTAAAACTAAGAGTGGAAAAGACTTTGATGTTCAAAGAAAGATGAGAAAAGACTTACAAGATGCTTTAACTAAAGCAGGTATTAAGATGCCACAAACACATATGGAGGTTCGTAATGGAAAGTAAAACATATAAATTAGGAGATAGACTAGTATTAAAAAAAGGCCATCCTTGTGGTGCTAATGACTGGGAAGTAGTAAAATTAGGAGCCGATATAAAACTAAAATGTAGAAACTGTGGTAGATTAGTATTTATACCAAGAATAGAGTTAAATAAAAAGATAAAGAAAATAATAGAAAAGGAGAATGAAGATGCATCATAATAGAAGAAAGTTAAAATTAAAAAAATTCTATCTCCATCCTATTACCATTTATCTACTATTAACATTTCTTGTTTTAGTACTAAGTGCTATTCTTTCAGCTTTTCAAATGCAAGCGACTTATAATACAATAAGTCCTACAACTAATGAATTAGAAAGTACCTTAGTAACAGTAGAAAATTTACTAAACTTCGATGGCATGAAATATATATTTAGCAATGCTATGACTAACTTCTTATCTTTTGCACCACTAGGTATGTTATTACTAACTCTATTTGGTCTTAGTATTGCAAAATCAACTGGTTTTCTAGATACTCTATGTAAAAGAGTATTGATTAAAATAGATAAAAAAATATTAACATTTATTATTATTTTTATAGCAACTATCTCATCTTTAATAAATGATGTAGGTTATGTTATCTTAATACCAATATCTGCTATGTTATTTTTACTTAATAATAGAAATCCATATCTAGGAATAATAGCAGCCTTTGCAGGTGTTAGTTTTGGTTATGGAGTATCTATCTTTGTAGGTAGTATGGAAGTTAATCTAATACCAGATACCACTACAGCCGCTCGTCTAATAGATGCTTCCGCTCATGTCAGTCTAACCTCAAATCTATTTATAATAATCGCTTTTTCCCTTATTTTATCAATAGTTGGAACTATTATAATAGAAAAGATAATCGCTCCACGTCTTGGTAAATATAAAGAAAAAGAAGAATTATCTAAAACAGAAGAATTAGTTGTTGTCGATGAAGTAGATGCTAAAGAATTAGAACAACAAAAAATAGAGAAAGATAGACGTGAAAAAAGAGGACTTAAAGCCGCTATCATAACAGGAATAATAGTAATAATTTTATTTATCTATTCTATAATACCAAATTTACCATATTCAGGAATGTTACTTGATATGGAAGAAGATACTTATCTTGGTCAATTATTTGGTACTAACTCTTATTTTCAAGATGGCTTTACTTATATGATGGCTTTACTTCTAACTTTAGTTGGTATTGCCTATGGAATAGGTGCTAAAAGTATTAAGAATGATAAAGATATCATTAATGGTTGTAAAGAAACATTCGCTCCTATGGGAGAAATATTAATGTTAATCTTTGTTGTATCACAGTTTACTTCCGTATTTAGAGAAACAAATATCGGAACAGTTATTGCCTCTTGGTGTGCTAGTGCTGTAGGTAATATTGGCTTTACAGGCCTACCTTTAATAATATTCGCTATTATTATGATAGGACTTGCTAATCTCTTTGTCCCAACTGCAAGTGCTAAATGGCAAATATTCGCTCCAGTTATGGTTCCTGCCTTTATGCAATCAAATTTATCAGCACCATTCGCTCAATTTATCTTAAGAGCAGGTACCTCTATAACAGCAGGTATAACTCCATTACTAGCATGCTTTGCCATTTATATAGGTTACTTAAATGTCTATAACCCAGATAAGACAAAACCAATAACAATTCATAAAAGTATAAGTTATCTTTTACCATACTTTGGAATAATCGCCATAACTTGGATTTTACTAATAATAGGTTGGTACTTAATAGGACTACCACTAGGTCCAGGAGTATATGCCACAATTTAAATACCGCAAGGTATTTTTTTCTTTTAAATTGTATAGAACAATGCTATAATATGAAGAAGAAAAGAGGTAATATTATGAGTTTAAAAGCAGGAATTATAGGACTACCAAATGTAGGTAAAAGTACATTGTTTAATGCCCTAACAAAAACCCATATCTTAGCAGAAAACTATCCATTCGCAACTATTGACCCTAATGTTGGAATAGTAAATGTTAAAGATGAGAGAATTGATAAATTATCAAGTATGTATAATCCTAAGAGAACAATCTATACAAGTTATGAGTTCATTGATATAGCAGGACTTGTCAAAGGTGCAAGTAAAGGAGAAGGACTAGGTAATAAGTTCTTATCACATATAAGAGAAGTAGATGCTATCTGCGAAGTAGTAAGATGTTTTGATAATGGTAATATAATCCATGTCGATGGTAATGTAGACCCTATAAGAGATATTGAAACAATTAATCTAGAATTAGTCCTAGCAGATTTAGAAACAGTAACTAATAGAATAGGTAGAATTAGTAAAAAAGCTAGAATGAGTAAAGATAAAGATGAACTTTTAGAGTATGAAACCCTAGAGAAGTTAAGAAAAGCTCTAGAAGAAAATACCCCAATAAGACTAATTGACTTAACAAAAGAAGAGAAGTCTATTATCAAAAGCTTTAATCTTCTAACCGAAAAGCCATTGATTTATCTTGCCAATGTTAATGAAAGTGATTTAGGTACAGATAATGACTATGTTAAAAAAGTTAAAGAATATGCTAGCAAAGAAAATGCTAAAGTAATAGAAATATGTGCTAAAGTAGAAGAAGAGTTAAGTGA
>CAMMBO010000057.1 GCA_946494435.1 uncultured Mycoplasmatota bacterium | reverse complement strand
CAAGAGACTTTTGTCCTTCTTCAAGAGACTTTTGTCCTTCTTCAAGAGACTTTTGTCCTTCTTCAAGAGACTTTTGCCCTTCTTCAAGAGACTTTTGTTCTTCTTCAAGAGATTTCTTTCTCTCTTCAAGAATCTTAGTATTTTCTTCTATAAATTTCTTACCTTCTTCAATTTTTACCAAATCATCTTTAACATACTCTTTCGCCTTTTGTTTCCATTCCCATTCTTTGTGTTTTTCATAATCATATACACCAATTATTCCTAAATTATTAGATAGTTTTTTTATTTCTTCTTTCGCTTCCATTAATCCTTCAACTCCTTCACTAATCTTTTCTATATCTTCTCGTTTTGTCAAAGTTAGTAAAGTTATAGCCCTCTCAAACTCACTTAACTCATCATTATTATAATATTTTTCACGGAATTTTAAAAGATTAATATTGTATATTATAAGATTTTCTGAAAGCACAATCCCCCGTTCAGGGTCCATTAATACAAACTTAATTATATCTCTATCATCATATTGCCAATCTAAATCAAAGTTTATCTGAATACCTATATAACTATCATCATAATTTTCTCCACTAAAATTCGCTTCAGTCTTACCTTTTAATATATAATCAATATTTCTGTTTATTAATCCTTCATAATAACTAGCATTCATTTCTAAATTAACTACATTTCTTTCAACTCTTACGATTATATCTGTAACTTTCTTCTTTTCTTTAGCATTACTAACAGGTAACTCTGTATTTTCCAAATGCATATTCTTTCTTATTATTTCTTTATCAATGCCTAAAAAATGTTCTAAAATTATACTTAAGAATAACTTACTATTTATCATTAAATTCTTAAAGACAACATCTTGTGTAGCAGGTAAAACTTCTCCTTTTCTTATAAGCTCATCTCTTAATTTTATCGCTTCTTTTAAATTTATTATTTTTTCTAAAAATTCTTCACTATATCCAGTATACAACACAAATTCTCCTTTCTTAATTACATACTTTCCAGAAAGTGATTACACTCTAGCATAAGGAGAAAAGTAATGCAAAAAGCAAATTTTCAAAATCTGAGCCAAAAAAAGAGGCAATTTTATCAAAAAATGCCCTTTTTCACGAAAATTCACGCCAAAAATCGCTCGAATTTTCAAAATTTATATAAATTTTATTTTTTAAGAAGATACCGCTTCATTTAACATCTCAAAGAAAGCATTCATTCCTTTATTAAAAACATCTCCTATTAATTCTGATAAGTCTAAACCTAGGTCTGATACTTTATTATCATAATTAACTTTATCTTTATTAAGATAGTCTTTGATAGTTACATCTTTCCCTGCTTCTATATCTTCTTCATACTCTTTTATCTGTTCTTCTGTTAACATATTTTCTCTATTCCTTGTATATTCATTATATCCTGAAGCTTGCATAAAGTATAAAACAAAGAAAAGAAATATCAAAATTATAATAATTAGTCTGGCAAGATTAGTTTTGGTCACTTTTTATCACCTCTGTTAGGACATCACTTAAAACAAGAAGAGTCTCATAAACTTCATCAATTGTATTTTCAGGTCCCCCTACTTCTATTAAAATTGTTCTATTAGAAAAGTCTTGGTTATAAACACCATTTACTCCCTCACCTTCTTTTTCATATATACCTTTAGAAAGTCCCGGTACTTTAGCATTTATCATTTCACTTATCTTAGTACTAAAGTCTAAATTTCCCTGATAACTAGGATTTTCTAGTCCTACTAAAAACATTACTTTAGCATAGTTCTTATCATTATAAGTTAGAGTTGTTTTATCATGAGATAAGGAGTCTCTATGTAAATCTATAAAATAGATTAGACTAGGATAATTAACTTTCGCTTGTTCCATTAAAACTCTGCTAGCATCATAACTTCCAGCATAGTTAAGTCCTAAACTACTTCTAATACTACTAATAGATTGTTCTTCTATTAAGACACTAAAGCCATTATCTTCCAACTTTTCTTTTAAAACATAATCAGATAGTTTAACTGTTGGCATAACACTATATTCTGCAAAGGATGAGGGTTTATATTCTTCAGTATCATGAGAATTATATAGATATATTGTTGGTTCTTCATTTACAACATCTTCATTACTTACTTTTCTAGCCTTTTTATTATCTATATCTGTTTTTTTAGTTAGCCCTTTAAAATTAGTGTCTAATATCGATAATGGATCTGTTAAATCTAAATCTATTAATTTAGTCATAAGTTGGTGAAAATAACTATAATTAGATTTACTATTAACAATAAAAGGATTATTATTTTCAATTAGAAAATTTACTAAGTCACTATTTTGATGAGGAAGATTATATTTAGATAAAGCTTTAATAGTTAAAAGGAATGAAGAAAAAATCATAATAAAGAATAGTATGATTTTAGGTTTTATTTTTTTAGTTTTTTTACTTTTAGATATAAACTTTTTCTTCATAAAAAAATCTCCTTTATTACATAGTAATAAAAGAATTATTAAAATTATGTCGAATTAGTTTAATTCTAAGCTTTTATTTAAGGCTTTAGATAAAAGAAGGCTTAACTTTTCAATAACAAAGTCTATTTCTTTAGGTGTTACTAATAGATTATAACCTAGAGGTGTTAGTACTTCAGTAATTAAAGTTTTAATCTCATCCTCTTCTAAATTACCAATTAAGCCCATTACTTCTTCTCTTTCTTCTTTATTTAAGGTCTTATCATGATTTTTATAATCTCTACTAAACTGAGGGACTAGTTTTAATTTATTATTATTAATATTTTCTTTTTCATAAGAGAAATGTCTGAAGATATAATTTATAGTGTTACTAACTATAGTCGTTGCATCTACTACTGTTGGTATACCTATGGCAATTACTGGAAGTCCAAGTGTTTCCTTACTGATTTCAAAGCGATTATTTAAAAGCCCACTTCCTGGATGGATACCCGTATCAGTTATTTGAATAGTTTTATTAATACGTTCAAGACTTGAAGCGGCAAGGGCATCGATTACAATTAAAAAGTCCGGTTTCGTTTTTTCTATTACCCCTTCTATTATTTCTTTAGTCTCAATTCCCGTTGTTCCCATGACACCTGGTACAAGAGAAGATATTACTCTATATTTAGAGTCTAATGGTAGTCCTAACTCTACTATTTGTCTTGTTATTTTAATAGAGTCAATAGTTAGAGGACCCAAAGCATCAGGAGTTGCTTTTCTATTACCAAGACCAACTATTAAAGCACTATAATTATCTTCAATATTTATACTCTTTAATAAGTCTTTTAAAGCAAGAGTAGTAGCATGTAATAAATTATTAAAGTTATTCTCATCTGTTACATCTTCAAAATATATAGTCTTATATATACCTTCTTTTTTAGAGATAAGCTTAGCATTATCTTTATCTAGTGTAATAGTTTCTATTTTAATATCCTTATATTGTTCCTCTTCTTTTTTATAACCTTTAAAGTTACTAAGATGCTCTACTATTAAGTCTGTTCTAAGTCTATATTTACTTAAATCCACTTCGTGCATATAAATCTCAACCCTCTTTCTATTTATATTATTAACAAAAAGTACAAAAATATTTGCAAAATATACTATTATTTGGTAAAATTAGATTGTTTACAAAAAGTGAGGTGAAAACATGCCAAATATTAGAAGTGCTAAAAAAAGAGTACGTAGTAATGCTAGAAAAGCAGATGTTAATACTTTAGTTAGATCTAGTATGAGAACTGCTGTTAAGAATTGCGAGAAAGCAGTAAACACAGGTAACAAAGAAGAAGCTGCTAATAAATTAAATATTGCATTACAAAGAGTTGATAAAGCTTGTACTAGTGGATTAGTTCATAAGAATAAAGCTGCTAGATTAAAATCAAGACTTACTAAAGCAGTTAATGCTATGGAATAATAAAAGAAATGTGGATAGTGTACACGCACATTTCTTTTTTTGTATTTTTTTTTAAAAGTATGAATTTTGAAAATTCGAGCCAATTTTGGAGTGAATTTTCGTGAATTTGGCCATTTTTGACCAATTTTCGACCTGTTTTTACTCCAGATTTTGAAAATTCACTTTTTGCAAAGAATAAAACTATCTGTTATAGTGATAGTGAAAGGAGAAAAGTTTATTATGAAGTAGTACATGTATATATATTTCTATTTTGATAACCTAATTTCTTGTGTTTTTTTATTATAATTATTACTCCTTTATTAAGGATATCATAATAAACAAAAATCCTTTCAAAGTTCATCTCTCACAAAAAGACTAGAGGGCTCCATACTCTAGTCTTTTTCTAATCTATCTAAAGTTATTTCTTTAAAAGCATTATTTTTAATATCATTTAAAATAATAGTAGCTGCTCTTTCATAATCAATAATATTACCTTTAGTAACACAGCCTCTTTTCTTTGCAATTTCTTCCATTACTTCTATATTAGTCATATTGTCTACTTTGATATTATAACGGCTTTCTAATTTATCTTTATATAGTTTTGTTAGGATATCTATAGCAAACAAAGCTAGATCTTCTTTATTAAGTATTTCTTCTTTAATAGATGAAAATATGGCAAGTATCCTCGCTTCATATTGGTCTTCTAATTTAGGCCATAAAATACCAGGGGAGTCTAATAAATCTATATCTTTATTAATTCTAATCCAAGATAGACTCTTAGTAAAACCAGGTTTATTCCCTACTCCTGCAGCTTTCTTACCTACTAATCTATTAATTAAAGTACTCTTTCCAACATTAGGTATACCTATAATTAACGCTCTTAAGTTACGAGGTTTTAGTCCTTTAGATTTTCTTTTATCATTTAATTCTTTACTAACACTTTCACTCAAGTTTAGGACTTCTTTAACATTTTTATTATTAGCAAGATCAACTGGTACTACTTTATAGCCTAATTTCTCATAATAACTAATAAATTTATCAGTTTCCTTTTTATCACATAAATCATACTTAGTCATGATTAATATTCTAGGCTTATCTTTAACTAAATCATCAATATCTTTAATCTTAGATGAGATAGGCATTCTTGCATCTATTACTTCATAGATTATATCGATTAGATTAATCTTTTCTCTTATTTCTCTTTTAGTTTTAGCCATATGGCCTGGATACCAGTTGATACCAATTTTATTAACCCCCTCTTTTTTATTATCACTTGACATATATATCACTTCCTCACATAAAATCTATTTCATTATATCATACTTTTTAACCAAAAGAAAAAGTAGACATTAATCTACTCTATAAATTGTAATTTTAGTGAATAGTAACTTAATTTTCTTTTTTATT
>CAMMBO010000056.1 GCA_946494435.1 uncultured Mycoplasmatota bacterium | reverse complement strand
GTAAAATCAATACATTTAATTGCTTATAATATATTCAATTTTAAAAGTTATCCCTTAAATTGTATAACATAGCCAAAAAAATAGTGAAATTTGCAAATGTTTCACTTGACGTTTAAGTTTATTTTTTCTATCATATATTATGTAGATAGGAGATTATATATGGAGATTAAAAAAATAGTAACAGGGGCATTAGAAGAGAATTGTTATGTACTAAGTAAAGATGGTACTTGCCTAATTGTTGATCCTGGTAGTGATAGTAAAGAAATTAAAGAACTAGTTGGAAGTGATAAGATTATAGGAGTTTTAGTTACTCATGCTCATTTTGATCATATTGGAGCCTTAAGAGATTTTTTAAACTCTAATCGCAGATTAAAAATTTTTAAGAAGAGTAATCTTACTGATATGAAAGAAGTAGAAGTTGGAACTTTTAAATTTATTCCTATAATGACACCAGGACATAGTAGTGATTCAGTAACATTTTACTTTAAAGATGATAACGCTATGTTTGTAGGAGATTTTATCTTTAGAGATACTGTAGGTAGATGTGATCTACCTACAGGAAGTAGTTCTGATATGGATAAATCTATTGAAAAAATTAAAACCTATGATGATTCAATCGCTTTATATCCAGGACATGGAGATGAGACTACTTTAGGTAGAGAAAAACAGTATAATTTATATTTTATAAAGAAATAAGGAGTTGTAGTTATGTATATTGATTTAGTGGTATTAGTTGTATTAATATTAATAGTAGTTATGTATTTTAGAAGATTTTCAAGCTTTGTCTATTTTATTGCAATCATTGATATCTTTTTAAGAATATTAACATTCATTAAAAATAATGTAGGTTTACCTGACCTTGCTGCCGTTATTGATAATTATATTCCCGAAAGTATCCTTGCAATTGTAGGTAATTATACAAGCGGGATTCTTTATACAATAATCGCTTGGGCTTATATTATAATAATGGCTATATTCTTATTTTATAATACTAAGTTCTTTATTAAGAAGAAGAAAATATAGGAGGTGTTATTTTGAAAAAAAATAATACATGGATAAAAGTTGTAATTGCAATTATAGTGTTAGAACTAGTAATAGGTGGTGTTATCTTTGCCTATAAAAAATTAAATAATGGTCCTGATAATAGTATTTCTACCAAAGATAAAGAAGTCAAAGCATTATATGAAAAGATTGCCTATAATGATATAGAGTCACTTGATGTTATGAGCCCTAAAATAATGTTATATTATGGGTATAAAAATATGGATGTTAGTGAATCTACTAATTGTGATGTAGTTAATCCTGCAGATGATATTACAGGTTATAGTTGTGAAGGCATTGTCAACTTTATCCCTAGTAAAGATATAGAGAAGTCTGTTAAAGATATTTATGGACCTGATATTACAGTAACTAGAACATCATTTGAAATAGATCCTAACCATTATGCTTTTTATGATGAGGTTATGGATGGATATGCAATATATACTAAAGATGAAGAGGTTAATGTAGATCCAATAAATATGAAGTTAGAAAATGCTAGTAGGGATGATGATAATATCATATTGACAGTAGAAGTTCTAGATGGAGTATTTGGTACTGTCAAAGATACTTATAATTTTACCTTTACGAAAGATGGGGATAACTACTATTTAACAAGTAAAGAAATAGTTGCAAATAAGGAGGATTAGTTTATGTTTGAAAGAATTAAGAATGATATGATTAAAGCGATGAAAGAGAAAGATAAGTTTAAACTTTCTGTTATTAGAATGATTAAGGCATCTATTGATAAAGAGCGAATTGATAAGAAAATTGAAATTACAGATGAAGTGGTTATAGATGTACTTGCTAAAGAATTAAAAACTCGCGAAGAGTCTAAATTAGAGTTTAGTAAAGCAGGAAGAACTGATTTAGTAGAAGATTTAGATAAAGAAATAGAGATTATTAAAGAGTATTTACCTGAACCATTAACTGATGAAGAAATAGATAAAATAATTACTGAGGCCTTTAAAGAGACAGAAGCATCTTCTATTAAAGATATGGGTAAAGTTATGAAGATAGTAACTCCTAAAGTTAAAGGTAGATGTGATATGAAAGATGTATCTAGTAAAATAAAAGCGAAATTAAGTTAATTTAACTGTCCTTTCTACATATTCTATATAAGAAAGGACGGTTTTTATTATGATGATTATCGCTCATAAAAGTAATTTGTATAACAATAAGACCTTTATAGAGAAAGTTAATAGTTTAGAAAGATTAACAGGGGTTATGTTAGATATAGTTATGACTAAAGGTAAAAAAGTATTAGTATTTTCAAGAGTAACTAATAATAAGATAACTATTAATACAATCCAGAATAATGATTTAAGTGAGTTGATATACTATGATATCTTAACCTTAGAAGATGCTCTTACTATGTTAAATAACTTTAAAGGGAAAATTATCATTAACTTAATACCTTTAAATGAAGCTTTACTAGTAGAAGATTACCAAAAGGTAGTATCTAATAACTTAAGTTATACAGAAGAAGTAAAGAAAGTAACTGATAAGTTCCCTAACTTGAATATTTATATTTGTAGTAGTAGTTATAATCTTTTATATCAAATTATTAGAATATTTACTAATAATAAAAAAGGAGTAATACTAAGTGAAAATAGTGGTAATTATATCGATGTAGATTTTTATATCTTTATACCTAGTATGTTAAATGAAAAAATTATGGCAGAACAGTTAAGTATAGGTAAAGAAGTAATGCTTATAATGGAAGGTGCAGATGATATATCTATAGTTATAAATTTCTTAGAAAATAATAGAAATAATAAAGAAAATTATCAATATATTACAAATCATGCGAAAATATTTTATTATTCGTTTAATAATATATAGGGAGAAGTAATTAGTAAAGGATGTAGTTTATGACAAAAGATGAAATATTTAAAGAATTAGAAAAATTAGATTTACCAAAAGATAAATATATAGTAATTAGTGGGGCAAGTTTAGTAGTTCAAGACATTATAGAAGAAACAACTGATATAGATCTTACTTGTTCTAAAGAATTTTATGAAAATATAGATTGGCCTACAAGAATAGGAGCCTTTGGTGTCGAAGTAAAATATAAGGAATGCTTTGAAATCGGCTATAATCTAGCTAAATATCAGGATGTAGTCTTAATCGATGGATATAGTTTTTTATCATTAGAGGATTGTTTAGAGATAAAGAAAAGATTAAATAGACCTAAAGATAAAAAACTAATTAAAGAATTAGAGTTAAAGGTATGTCTTAAAGATAACTATTATTTTGAAAGAAAGTTAAGAGAAAAAGGGATTAACTTTATCGCTGGAGTTGATGAAGTTGGACGTGGTCCTTTAGTAGGACCTGTAGTCGCTGCTTGTGTCGTTCTACCAGAGCATTTTAATCTAGAAGGGTTAACTGATTCTAAAAAACTTAGTGAAAAGAAAAGAGAATATTTCTATGATGAGATTATGAGGCAAGCTTTAGGAGTAGGAGTAGGTATTATAAGTGAGAAAATAATAGATGAAGTTAATATTTATGAAGCGACAAAGCTTGCTATGAAAGAAGCGATTAATAATTGTTCTTGCCAAATAGACCATGTCTTAATAGATGCGATGAAACTAGATATAGATATTCCTACAACTTCAATTATTAAAGGAGATTTAAAAAGTATTACTATAAGTGCTGCTTCAGTTATCGCTAAAGTTACAAGGGATAGAATGTTAGATGAGTTAGATAAAAAATATCCTATGTATGACTTTAAAGATAATAAAGGTTATCCTACTAAGAAACATTTAGAAGCGATTAAAAAATATGGTATAATTGACGAGCATAGAAGAAGTTATGGACCAGTTAGTGAATATTTAGAAACAGTTAATAATAATTAATAGGAGAAATTATGTTAGATATAGATAAAGAAATAGAAATTTTAACTAAAGAAATAAGTAAAGTAGAAAAATATGAGGTACCTTTTTTGATAATTATTTCAGGTAATCCTGGTTCAGGTAAAACTTTACTAGCTTGGAATTTATCAAAATATCTTAAAATTGTTTGTCTTAGCAATGATTATATTAGAAATAAAATATATCAAAGTGGAATACAAAAAAACGAAAAGACAAGAATAGAAGTAGAAAAGCTTGTTAAAGAGATTGCTCATAAAAGATTAGGGAAAATTTTTAGTTCAAGGGCTTCTTTTGTCTATGATATGAATGTTAATAATAAGAAACAATTAGATGAATGGAAAAACAATGCTACAGAAAATAATTATCAACTTATTAAAATTAAAATAAATTCTAATGATATAGATAATATTAAAAGAATAGAAAAAAGAAAGCTAGATTATAATAAAAGTAATAATCTTGTAATTGGTGATAATGTGCGTTATAGTAATAATTTAAAAGAAGAAGAATACTTTAAGATTAAAGCTAGAAAGCCACTTGAATTAACTGATAATGATTTTGATTATATTATTGATAATAATATGAGTAAAGAAGAATATTTAGAAAAAATTATAAATATAGTGGAAGATATAAGATTAAAAATGTTGACAAAGCAGTAATTCTCATGTATAAAATTGTATGAAAGAAGGGATTAGATGTCTAAAAACTTAGTGATAGTGGAAAGTCCTAGTAAAAGTAAGACTATTGAAAAATACTTAGGTAATGATTATAAAGTAGTAGCAAGCCAAGGTCATATTAGAGATTTAGCGACAAGTGGACCTTTAGGACTTGGTGTTGATATAGAAAATGGTTTTAAACCTAATTATGTTCCTTTAAAGGGGAAGAAAAAGATAATTAGTGCGTTAAAGAAAGATGTAAAAGATGCTAGCCATGTTATACTTGCAACCGACCCCGACCGTGAGGGAGAAGCGATTAGTTGGCACTTAAAAGAAGCTTTAGGTATTAAAGATAAAGATTATGATAGAGTCTTATTTCATGAAATAACTAAAGATAAAGTAATCAATGCTATTAACCATCCAACTAAAATAGATGATAACTTAGTTAAGAGTCAAGAGACAAGAAGAATACTGGATAGGATAATTGGTTTTAGATTATCTAAGTTATTACAGTCTAAAATAAAAGCGAAGAGTGCAGGACGTGTACAAAGTGTGGCTTTAAAACTTATTGTTGATAGAGAACGTGAAATAGAAGCATTTGTACCAGAAGAGTATTTTACAATTACTGCTATTATCGAAGATACAGAGGCAAATCTATTTAAATATAATGATGAAGATATTAAACTA
Organism: uncultured Mycoplasmatota bacterium; assembly: GCA_946494435.1. The sequence continues at coordinate 109 of CAMMBO010000056.1, read as the reverse complement.
CATAATGAGAGTGAAGCTAATAAAGTATTAGAGTCACTTGGTGATGATTATAATTTAAGTAGTATAGAGAAAAAGAAAAGAAAGAAAGCTAGTCGTGCTCCTTTTATAA
>CAMMBO010000055.1 GCA_946494435.1 uncultured Mycoplasmatota bacterium | reverse complement strand
ATGGGACTTAATGTATGGTGTTATACAGGTTATACTTATGAAGCGATGCTTAAAAATCCTAAGATGAAAAAGTTACTTAGTGAAGTAGATGTCTTAGTAGATGGTAAGTTTATCTTAGAAGAGAGAAGCTTAAATATCTATTATAGAGGTTCAAGAAATCAAAGAGTTATAGATGTTCCTAAAAGTTTAGAACAAGGTAGCGTTGTACTTATCGATAAATATATGAAAGATAAAAGTTATGATGAACCTTATAAAAAGCCAGATTATATGTTTATATAGTCTAGTTTTTTTATTTTATTTATGGTAATATATTTATATAGGATAAAAGGAGGTTAAAACTATGGATGATACAAAATTTAAGATTGAAGTAGATGGCGAGGTTAAGGAAGCAGAAATGTTAAAGACTGTTAGTATTGATGGTAATAATTATGCTATTTATGCGATTGATAAAGGTGATGAGACTAGTGATATATTAGCTTCTCGTGTTGTTAAAGATAATGACGGTAAAGATACTTTGGTTGATTTAGAGACTGATGAAGAGAGAAATAAAATAAAAGATATAGTAAATGCAATGTTTTCATAAGGTGAGTGATATTTATGACTTTGGAAGAATTAGATAGAGAGCTTTTGTCTGATGAAGAAAGATTAACTTCTAGTTTAGAGAAGTATAAAAGTGCAAAGGCTGATTTAAGGAAAGCTAGAATTACTTCTATTTCTAATAAACTACTTGCTCCATATAGACGGTTTAGAATAAAAGTTAATATTGTAAAAAGTGATTTGATGGCTGAAGCTATAAAAAAGAAAAAAAATCTTGATAAGAAGAAGTATGAGCTTTTGCAGAAATTAGAAGAAAAGATGGAGACTCCTATTAAATTCGATGAAGGAATTGGGTCAGAAGTTATTGATACTTTTGATTATATAAGAGAAATTGGCTCTAGTAGAGTTAGTAGTGCTGCATCTTTTGTTGTTAGTGTAAAAAATGCTGCTATAAAAAAGTTAAAGAATAATACTACTATAGATTCAACTATTAAAAAAGCTGTAGAAGATGTAAAATTAAAATATATTACTAATAAATATAATAGAGCAGTGAGCAAAAAGAAAAAAGAAGAGGAGAAAGCTAGAGAACAAGAGTTAGACGCTGCTATTAACTTTGATGAAGGTGTTAAAATAGAACTAAAGAGCCGTGATGTTCCTTTCTCTAATATAAATGAGAAAATACAAAAAGCCCGTAAACAAACTAGTTATATGGGAAAAGCAACTAATAGAGTCGTTCGGTATTTTAAAAAGAACAAAGATAATTTAATGTCTACAATTAATAAAAAACGATTGGATAGTGGAATGAATAGGATAGTTAGTACTTATGAAGTTCTTGGAAAAGTAGCAGAGGCCAAAAGTAAAGTTATAACAGTATTTAACAATAAAATAGATGATCTTAAAGGAAAAGCTGATGGTATGATTGGTAATATTAGTTCTTCATTAAGTGATGTCAAAGATAGTATTCATCAAACATTAGAAGAAAGAAGAATTGAAAGAGAAAGAAAAATAGGTAAAAAAAGAGAACAAGATGAAAAAGATATTGCTATGAAAAGAGCTCAATTAGAGAGTATGAGAAAAGCTTTAGAAGCAGTTAATAGTACAGAGAATGTATTTAATAATAGTCAAAGATTAGAAACTGGAAAATCTATGAAGTAAGATAAGATTCTTGCTTTTTTTCCTTTAACATATAATATGACCTAATTATAGGAGGAATATTATGATTGCAAGAATAACTAATTTTTCAAGTAAGGAAAATCAAATTATAGAGTGGGAGGATAGAATTCCTAGGATACAAAGTAAATGGAATGATTTTTCAGAAAGTATGTTTAATAGACTTTTAGAACAATTTAATTTGTTGTTAGATAAATATCCTAATAGCTTAAGAGATGATGTTATATTGAAAAAATAGCAAGAATTAAAGAAATATGCTAAAGATAATAAGACTGCTATAAGTAATTGTTATTCATATTGCAATAAGGATAAAGAAAATTCTAGAACTAATACTTATGGTATTAGAATTGTTCCTAAGAAGTTTTATTCTACAGTTATTACTATAACTAGTTATAATAGTACAAGTGGCTTATGATTAATTAAAGATGAATTAAAACTAGAACTAAGTAAAGAAGAAATAGATTATATTAGTATGATGACAAGAGATTCTTCTGTTACTTTTATTTATAAAAAAGAAAAGAAATTAACAAAACATTTATAAAAGTAGTTGCATAAACCCCTAAAATTGTGATATATTTTGTTTAGTTTTATTTTAAAACAAGTGCGAAAGACGGAAGTAAGAAAATTTTAGAGAGAGTTAATGGGTGGTGTAAATTAACAAAGGAACTTATTTCGGATCACTTTCAAGTTGTGCTTTAAGGATAAGTTAAAGCCGGGTAAAACCGTTATAAATAAGAGATAGATAAAATCTATGAACTAAGGTGGTACAGTGTAGGTTTCTACGCCCTTATGATTCATAGATTTTTTTATTTAGGGAGGAGAGATAATTATGGCATTTAAAGAACTTGAAAAAGGTAAGACTCATGATATTGAAATGGATATTCTAAAGACTTGGGAGAAGATGGATATTCTAAAACAATGTATTGATAATAGAGAGGGTAAGGAAAACTTTGTTTTTTATGATGGACCTGCTACTGCTAATGGAAAACCAGGACTACATCATATGATGGCTAAGTTTTTAAAAGATACTTTCTGTAAATATAAGACTATGCAAGGATATAGAGTTCTACGTAAAGTAGGTTGGGATACTCATGGACTTCCTGTAGAGTTACAAGTAGAAAAAGAACTTGGTTTTAGTAATAAGAAAGATATTGAAGAGTATGGTATAAAAGAATTTAATCAGAAGTGTCGTGAGAGTGTTTGGGAAAATGAGAAAGCTTTTTCTGATTTGACTAAAGAGATGGGACAATTTATTGATTTAGAGCATCCTTATGTTACTTATGATAATAACTATATAGAAACAGAATGGTGGATTCTTAAAAAATTCTTTGATGAAGGATTATTTTATGAAGGACATAAGATACTACCATATTGTACTAGATGTGGTACAGGGTTAGCTTCTCATGAAGTAGCCCAAGGTTATAAAGAAGTAACTGCTAATACCGTAATAGTACCTATGAAGAAAAAAGGAGAAGATGTATATTTCCTTGTTTGGACTACTACTCCTTGGACTTTAATTAGTAATGTAGCACTTTGTGTTAATCCAAGAGAGGAGTATGTATTAGTAGAAAGCCAAGGTAATAAATTTATTGTAGGTAAAAAATTAGCTTCTAAAGTATTAGGAGATGACTATACAGTCCTAGAAGAATATAGTGGTAAGAATCTAGAATATATGGAATATGAACAGTTAATACCTAGTTTAAAAGTAGATAAGAAAGCATTCTTCGTTACAGTAGATGATTATGTAACTATGGAAGATGGTACTGGTATCGTTCATATTGCACCTGCTTTTGGACAAGATGACTATAATGTAGGAAAGAAATATAATTTACCTGTCTTAAATCCTGTAGGTGAAGATGGTAAATATACTGAAGGTTTATGGAAGGGTATGAGAGTATTTGATGCTGATATAGAAGTTATTAAATACTTAAAAGAAAATGGTAAACTATTTAAGAAAATTAAGATGACACATAATTATCCTCATTGTTGGAGATGTGATACACCTTTGTTATATTATGCTAAACCATCATATTACTTAGAAGTAACGAAGATAAAAGACCAAGTTGTTAAAAATAATAATGGTGTTAATTGGTATCCTGCTTTTGTGGGAGAGAAAAGATTTGGTAACTGGTTATTAAATATGAATGACTGGGCTATATCAAGAAATAGATATTGGGGTACTCCACTTCCTTTGTGGAAATGTAGTTGTGGCCATCAAGAGATGATAGGTTCCCGTAAAGAACTTGTGGAAAAAGCGATAGAAGATATAGATGAGACTATAGAATTACATAGACCATATGTTGATGATATTCATATTAAATGTCCAGAGTGTGGTAAGGAAATGAGTCGTGTTAGTGAAGTAATTGACTGTTGGTTTGATTCTGGTTCTATGCCTTTTGCACAATACCATTATCCATTTGAAAATAAAGAGTTATTTGAAGACCAATTCCCAGCAGATTTCATTTGTGAAGGAATTGATCAGACTAGAGGATGGTTCTATACGTTAATGTTAATCTCTACATTTGTTACAGGTAAAAGTCCTTATAAAAATGTTTTAGTTAATGACTTATTACTTGATAAATATGGTAAGAAGATGAGCAAGAGTAAAGGTAATATCGTTAAACCATTTGATTTGATGAATGAGTTTGGAAGTGACGTTATTAGATTCTATTTACCTTATGTATCTCCTGTATGGACTCCTATTAAGTTTGATAATGATGGCTTAAAAGAAGTTAATTCTAAATACTTATCAACACTTAAAAATGCTTATTCATTCTTTGAGATGTATGCTAATGCGGATAAAGTTGATCCTAGAGAGTATAATGTTCCTGTTAATGATAGAGATATTACTGATAAGTGGTTATTATCTCGTTTAAATAATACTTTATCACTTGTTACTAAAGCCTATGATGAGTATGACTTAAATAAAGTAGTTCATTATATCGTAGATTTCTTAAATGATGATTTTTCTAACTGGTATATTAGAACTAATAGAAAGAGATTCTGGGATAGTGAACTTACTGAAAGTAAAAAGGCAGTATATCAAACTACTTATGAAGTTTTACTTACTTTATGTGAGATGGCAGCACCTGTTACACCATTTGTTACAGAAGAAATTTATCGTAATTTGACTGATGGTAAGAGTGTTCATTTAGCAGATTTTCCTAAAGTAGATGAATCATTAATATCAAGTGAACTTGAAAACAGAATGAGTGTTGTTCGTGATATTTGTAGTTTAGGTCGTAATGCTAGAGAAGATGTATCTATTAAAGTTAGACAACCACTTCATTTCATTATTGTTCCTAAAGTCTTTGAAAGTGTTGTAGGAGAGTTAGAATCTATAATCTTAGAAGAGTTAAATGTTAAAGAAGTAGTTTATGAAGATGATATGAGTCTTTATATGGATTATATTGTTAAACCTAACTTTAGAGTAGTTGGTAAGATGTTTGGTAGTGATATTAAAGCTTTCCAAGAATTAGTTAGTAAATTTGATATTAATGATGTTAATCAGATTAAGTCAGGTTATTATACTACTGAGTTCTTAGGTAAAGAGTTAAAGATTACTGAAGATATGATTACAACAACTCTTAAGAATAAAGAAGGATACTGTGCTTCTAGTAATGGTAATATTAGTGTAGTGTTAGATACTACTTTAACAGATGATTTAAT
>CAMMBO010000054.1 GCA_946494435.1 uncultured Mycoplasmatota bacterium | reverse complement strand
ACTTTATCTGCTATAGATAGAGCCTCTGCAAATTCATTTTTAAAGTGTGATGTTCTAGAATAAGTATTAGGACGAAAAACAACAGTTAATTTCTTATCAGGATACTTCTGTCTAATCGCTTCAAGAGTTACTTTAATCTCAGTTGGATGGTGAGCATAGTCATCTACTATAATTGTATTACCAATAATAGTCTCTGCAAAACGACGATCAGCATTTTTAAAACTTGGTAATAACTCTTTAATTTTTTCTTTACTAACTCCTTCATCTAAAGCACAAATTATCGCACTTACTGTATTCATAACCATATGATGTCCATATAAAGGAACACTAAAATTATCTATGAACTCATCCTTTTTATATAAATCAAAACATGAACCAGTGGTCTCTAATTTTATATTTTTGATAATATAGTCATTAGATTCATCTTCTCCATAAAAGATTACTTCATTATTAAAGTTAATCTTTCTGATATTTTCATCATCACCATTTGCAATAACCTTTCTAGCTTTATTGGCAAACTTTTCAAAGGTTCTAATAGTATCTTCTAAATCTTTATAGATTTCTGTATGTTCAAGTTCAATACAAGTAATGATAGCAGTTGTGGGATGGTAAGCAAGAAAGTGACGATTAAATTCATCTGATTCTATTAATAATAACTTGTTTTTCATATCAATATGACCTGTTCCATCACCTATAAAGTAATTACAACCCATAGTATCTATAAATAAATGTTTTAAAAGAGATGTTGTTGTAGTCTTTCCATGAGTCCCACTAATTGAGATAGTATTGAATTCTTTAGTTATCTCCCCTACTACTTCATTATATGGTTTAAATGTAAGACCTAACTCCTTTATCCTTTTAATTTCAGGATGTTCATCACTAAAAGCACGTGATGCCGTTACAACAGTATCTTTATCTAATTTATGATTACCATCATAAAAGATTTTTATACCTCTATCTTCTAGTCCTTTTTGTGTAAATTTATAATCTTTCGCATCATCATAACCTGATACCTCATTACCCATATCATATAACATCTGAGCAAGTGTACTCATACCTGTTCCTTTTATTCCAATACAATAATATTTCATAAGACTTCCTTCTTTCTTTATTCATTATACCTTATGTTATATGGATTTTCAAATATACTTGAAAAGCCTTTATATTATTTACCAAGTTCTTTCTTCCATCATATTTTAATATATTTAGTATTAGGTCCTTTGCCTATCTTTTTAATTATTTTATCACTTATCATTTTGCTAAGAACATTAGAAGTTGTAGTTTTTTCTTTATTTAGTAGTCTTTCTGCTTGCTTTCTTGTTATTTCACCATTTTTATCAAGATAATCAATTATTATTTTATAATCATCTTTTGCAGGTATTTTATCAATAGCAATTCTTGGAAGTCTCACTACAAATGAAGAAGGTAATGCTTTTACAAGAAAATCCAAATTTTTACTTTTATAATAAGAATTAACTCTTCTAAGTCCACTACCAATCGCTTCTACACGTTTTAATCGCATAAATATTGATTGTAAATGAGGATTTCTTGAAGTAGATAATCCTGCTAGTACATCTTCTATTGTAATATTTCCATATAATGAACCATAACTAATAAATTCAATACTATCATCTTTATATATATTAATAATATTAGAAGTTAATACCGAGTAATCACGATGTATTAATGAATTAAGTATAATTTCTCGTAAAATAAATTCAGGATATTCCTCTATATCTTCTCTTATACTACTATCTATTAGTCCATATGTTGCAGAATTAATTTTTAAATAAGATAGAGTCTTGTCATATACTTCTAAAAGCGATCCTCCAAATTCTTTTCTATCTAAGAAGTTAGTTTTGTTAACTGATTGATATGTTGCAACTTTAACTGTATAAGGACTCTGATCAGACAATAATAAAGCTAAGTTTGTATAATTACCATTATTATCAAGCATAAATAAATTTTTCATAATATTTTTATTATTAATATCTATATTTATTCCCATAAAAGCTTCACGAATATAATTAAAAGTTAAATTCTGATTATTTGCAACTGAGGTTTCAAATGTTATATTACTATTTTTAATAATCATTTGTTTAACTGTCTCTTCTGTAGCAGGCATTGAACAAGAACCATTTCTTATATAAGTTCCTTTAATAATACCTTTATCTTTTAATGAATATATATTAACACCTTTACTTACGTTTATTATAATATAGTCTTTATTATCTAAAGTAGCGTTATTTATAGATACAAACACTGAACAATCAGGTACTATTTTTCCTCTAATACCATTTGATATTTTTTCTTCTGTTTCCTTAACATTTTCTAAACCAATTAATTCTCCATTATCATTATAACCAATATATATAGTTCCACTACCAGAATTTAAAAAAGCAACTATTTCTTTATATATATTTTCTGTATATAGTTCTTTAAATTCTATACTTTCATTTTCTTGCATCTTTATCACCGTCCTTATATACATTATACAATACTTTTTTAATTTTGTAAGAAAAATCGTTCAACAATCGTTCAATCGTTCAATAATCGTTCGTTTTTTGCAAAAAATTGACACTATTTACAAAGTTTCTCAAGCATCATTTCTTTTATTTTATCAATATTAGGAAAAAACAAATTAATTCCTTGTTTCTTTAAAGATAATAATATTCAGATACTTGAAGTTACTATATATTTATGATACTATGAATATGTAAATTTCTTTTACATATAAAAATGAGGAATACTTAGTTCTGTGTCGGGTGTTACCTCTAAAAATAATTAAGAGTATAATAATTATTATCAATGATGAAATTAAGAAATCTTTCTTAAATTTCCTTTCACAATTCTTATAGAGTTGTGAAATTTTTATTCTATAAAAAGGAAATGAGGTAACTATGATAGATGTATATAAAAAATGTAATTTATGTCCTAGAAAGTGTTTAATAGATAGAACTAAAACTTTAGGATATTGTAAAGCGACTGATAAAGTTAAGGTTGCAAGAAGTGCCCTACACTATTTTGAAGAACCATCTATATCTGGTACTAATGGTAGTGGTACTATCTTTTTTAGTAATTGTAATTTAAAGTGTTGTTATTGTCAGAATAAAGAGATATCTACTGATGGTTTTGGAAAAGAAGTATCTATAGAAAGACTTTCAGAAATGATGGTAGAATTAGAAGAAAGAGGTGCTAACAACATTAATCTAGTTACCCCTACTCACTATGTTCCTAGTATTATAGAAGCGATTAAACTAGCTAAAAGCAAAGGATTATCTATTCCTATCGTTTATAATACTAGTGGTTATGAAAATGTAGAGACACTAAAACTATTAGATGGTTATATTGATATTTATTTAACAGACTTTAAGTATTTTGATAATAAGTTAGGTAAAGACTTATCAAAATGTTCTAACTATTTTGAAGTAACATCAAAAGCACTTGATGAAATGTATAGACAAACAGGTAAAAATAAATTTAATGATAATGGTCTAATGACTAAAGGTATTATTGTTAGATGTTTAGTCTTACCTACTAAAAGTGATGATACTAAGAATGTAATAAATTATCTATATAAAAAATACCAAGATAATATCTATCTTAGTATTATGAATCAGTATACTCCTGTTAATTATATTAAAGATTATCCTTTCTTAAATAAAACTGTTAGTGAAGATGAATATAATGAAGTAATAGATTATGCAATAGATTTAGGTATTAAAAATGCTTATATGCAAGAAGGTGGTACTTGTAGTGAATCATTTATACCTAGTTTTGATCTTGAAGGTGTTTAAGACGTTCTACTTTAGAATAAATACAACCACAATAGTCTTGTCTATATAGATTATAAATATGTGATAATTCTATACTTCTTTTATAACCATTTTTCTTTTTAAAGTCTGCATATAAATAATTAACATTATATTTTTTAGATAACTCTTCCCCTATTTCATTTAACCATTTACTATTCTTATAAGGACTAATAGATAGTGTTGTTGTAAAGTAATCAAAGTTATGTTCCCTAGCGATTCTTGCAGTCTCTTCTAATCTTAACTTATAACATTTATAACATCTAATATCTCCTTCAGTTAAATCTTCTAAACCACGAGATATTTCTAAAAATTTCTCTTTATCATAATTACAATCTAATAATTTAATATTATAACCTACTAGTTTAATAAATTTTTCTAACTCTTCTTTTCTTTTAAGATACTCTTTATAATCAGTGATATTTGGATTATAAAATAAAATTGTTATATCAAAGTATTCTGATATTTTCTCTAAGACTGATGATGAACAAGGAGCACAACAAGCATGTAATAATAAAGATGGTTTGTTATTTAAATCTATACTATTTAATACTTTTTCACATTCTAAGTTATAATTCATCTAATCATCACCTTTTATTAAAAATGTTGCATATAAAGGTATAGACTTAATATTAGTTTTAGGGTCATATCCAAAATCTTTAGTACTTATTCTGATTGCATATTTTGGTTTAAATTTCTCTATATATAATTTTAAACTTTTAGATTGAGTAGCATTTCCTGCCTTTACTTCTACTGGTATAATTCCATCTTTTGTATATAATAGAAAATCAACTTTGCTTGTATTATTACTTCTATAATAATACAAATCAAATCCATTACATACTAATTGATTAGCAACAAAGTTTTCTGCTATTACACCTTTATATAGTGATATATTATCGTTTAAAATATCTTCTATATTTAATTTTAAAATATTATTAAGTATACCTACATCACTTAAATATAATTTAAAAGTATCAACATCTACAAAGCCTTCAAGAGGTATTTCAGGAGTTTTAATAGCTTTACAGCGCAAAACCATATTACTAGCTTCTAACCAATCAATAGCAGTAGCATATTCTCTCGCTCTAGCATCTTTAGATACATTAGAATATTGAAACTTATTAGAAATATTAGATAATTGAGATGGTAGGGAATCATATACTCTATTTATCCTTAAAGCTTCACTTTCATTAGTAACATATTTATCCATATCTTTAAAATATGAACTAACAATATCAGTTAAAATAGTTTTATCATATTTAATATAATCGCCATTAGTCTTAACCATATTATTAACACTTTCAGGCATACCACCTGTTATTAAATATATTCTATATAGATTTAAAGCTTTCTCATGAATCGGAGATGTTATTTGCTTATTATTTTTATAACAATCTTTAATAAGATCTATTAACATTTCTTGATTCATAGCAGCTAAAAATTCTTCAAAGTCCATTGGATACATATTTAACATTTTTACTTTGCCTACTGGAAAAGAAAATTTTGATCTTTTTAATTTTACTCCTAAAAGACTCCCAGCACAGATTATTCTAACATTATTGTGGTTTTCACAAAAATATTTAAGCTCTGCTATTAATTTTTCACTTTCCTGTATTTCATCAATGAAAAGAATAGTATCTTCATTTTCAAAATCAAAATCTAGTAATAGCTTTAGTCTATTAAACTTTTCAATTGATGTCAAATTAGAATTATATAACTCTATTACATTAGTATTTTCAAATAAATTAACATAAACATAATTACTATATTCATTTTT
>CAMMBO010000053.1 GCA_946494435.1 uncultured Mycoplasmatota bacterium | reverse complement strand
CCTACTAGTTTAAATGATAAACTACTTGATAGTCATTTAGGAGATAACTTAAAATTTACAATTGCTGTTAGTTATAAAGACTGTACTGGTTGTGGATTATGTGCTAATATTTGTCCTGGTAAGAAGGGTGCTAAGGCCTTAGAAATGGTAAGTAAAGAAAAAATTGTTAATGATATTACTTTAAAAGAGACAGAGTACTTATTTAATGAAGTGACTGAAAAAGATGTGATGAGTGTTAGTACTGTTAAAGGAAGCCAGTTTAAGAAGCCTAGATTTGAGTTTAGTGGAGCATGTGCTGGTTGTGGTGAGACTCCATATCTTAAGTTATTAACCCAATTATTTGGAGATAGATTAGTTATTGCTAATGCAACAGGTTGTTCATCAATATATGGAGCTTCTAGTCCATCTACTCCTTATAGTGTTCCTTGGGCTAATTCTTTATTTGAAGATAATGCTGAATTTGGTTTTGGTATGAAGATAGCTGATGATGTTAAGAAAAATCAGTTAAAGAATATTATAAATGAAAATATCTCTAAAGTAGATGAAGAAGAAAAAGATATCTATTTAGATTATGTAAATGATATTAATGTAGATACTGCTAAAGCCTTGCTTTCTGTTATTCCTCATACTAAGATTAAGCCTTTAAAATCTCTAAAGAAATATATTATGCCTATATCTTTATGGGCTGTAGGAGGAGATGGTTGGGCTTATGACATTGGCTATAATGGAATTGACCATGTATTAAACAGTGGAGAAAATGTTAACATCTTAGTTCTTGATACCGAAGTCTATTCTAATACTGGAGGACAATCTAGTAAGTCTAGTAGAATGGGGGCTGTTTTAAAATTTGCTTCAAGTGGTAAAAAGACTGCTAAAAAAGACCTTTTAAGAATAGCTTTAACTAATCCTAATGTTTATGTAGGAGCGATATCTTTAGGAGCTAATCCTGCTGCTACTGTTAAAGTAATGCTAGAAGCTGAAAAATATAATGGGCCTAGTATCATAGTAGCATATTCTCCATGTATTGCTTGGGGTATCTTGAAGGGAATGAGTAATTCTATTGATGAAGAGAAAAAAGCGACAAGTAGTGGTTATTTCCCAATATTTCACTATAATCCAGATACTAAAGAGTTTAAAATGGATGCTAAAAGTGACTTTAATAAATATCAGGACTATTTAACGGGAGAAGATAGATATAAATCATTAAAAATCATAAATAGTGATGAAGCAGATACTTTACTTAAAGAAAATGAAGATAATGCTAAGGGAAGATATGAATATTATGAAAGTTTAACTATTAAAAAAGAGGAGTAGTTATGAGTGATGTAGTATATCCTAATCATTTAGGAATTATTATGGATGGAAATGGTAGATGGGCAAAGAAAAGAGGAATAAACAGAAGTTTAGGACATAAAGCAGGTGCAGATAATCTCATTAATTTGCTTGATTATATTTATAAGAATACTTCTATTAAAGTTGTCTCTTTATATGCTTTTTCTACTGAGAATTTTAAAAGAGATAAAAGTGAAGTAGATTATTTGATGAGACTATTTGTAGCATTATTTAATAGTAAGTTAGAATCTATTAAGAAAAATAATGTTAAAGTAGTATTTTCAGGAAGACGTGAAAATCTTCCTAAGAGTGTCCTTGAGGCAATGGATAAGACAACAGATGATACTAAAAACAATACAAGAGGAATTTTAAATATTTGTCTTAACTATGGTGGTGACTATGAGATAGTTGATATGGCTAAAAAAGTTGCTAAACAAGTATTAGAAGGTACTCTAAATATAGATGATATTACTAAAGAAGTTGTAAGTAAAAATCTTTATCAAGATTTACCACCACTTGACTTTGTTATTAGAACAAGTGGGGAAATGCGAATAAGTAATTTTATGATATATCAGTCAAGTTATGTAGAATACGATTTTCCAGATACATATTTTCCAGACTTTGATAGTAAATGTTTAGAAGAGTCACTAGATAATTATAGAAAACGTGATAGAAGATTTGGTAATGCAAAATAAAAAAGCTCACAAGTTTCTGTGAGCCTTTTTGTTAGTTGATTCTTGTAACTGAGAATGATGCAGAGTAGCGGTCATTTGGTACTAATTGGAAGTCTGTATTAGAAGTATTAACGAATCTAAATTTATCGTTAGCATTAGCAGCGAATAGGGCATTACCACTAATTGTACCTGTATCACAGCAAGAAAGTCTATTGTGAGTAGATGAATGAGCGATAAGGTTAAATCCAGGTGTTGTTTGATGTAGTTCGATACCTAAAGCGACTGGTTCGCATTCTGTGTTAGTGTTTTTACTTCTAACATTGAACCACCAGTTAATTAGATATTGTCCAGTTTGTGGTACCATAAATTCACCAGTTGTAGGGTCATAAGTAATACCATTAGAAAGGTTAGTTATAGCAGGTTTAATAGCTTCATTAATTGGTACTACAGAATTAGTTTCATCATGAACCATAGCAGCAGCATTGAATGATCCTCCTGATGGACCTGTTGCTCCTGTAGCACCAGTAGCTCCAGTTGGACCAGTAGGACCTTGCATTCCTGTAGCTCCTGTGGCACCAGTTGCCCCTGTTGGACCTTGCATACCAGTAGCACCTGTTGGACCTGTAGCACCCTTTGGACCAGTAGGTCCTGTACAACCACATGGACCAGTAGGACCAGTGCAGTCATTAACTAGACATCTAACAACCTCACAAAGACAACTATCTTTGCAGTCTTTACATTTGTCACGAAGTCTATCATAATTTTCTTGATTCATATTTATTTTTACTCCTTTCACTATTAAAATATGAAGGAGTTAAAATTTTGTATTGACTATTGTCATGCTTACAAATAAAAATAGAGACTGCACCCCCTGAAGGGCAGTCTCTTAAAAAAGAATAAAAAGGGGTTGGCTAGTGTGATACTAGCGACCAATTCGCCTAATTCCGAATTGGTGCTTTTTATAATAATCATTTGTTGTTATTTTGTCAACACTTTTTTGAAAAAAAATTTACTATTTTTTGACTTGGGTTTATACTTAAGGTGAAGGAGAAAATATATGAAGAGTTTTAAGAAAAGAAATAAGGTAAAAAAGCAAGTTAGTAATGAGAAAATTGAATTCTATGAAGAAAAGTTGTTAGGTATTAAAAATATAATTTCATCGTCATCTCCAACTAGATTAAATGATCTTGATAAATATATTTTAGACCTTGAATTAAACGATGAAGATAGGGCTAATATAATGCTATATACATCTGTTTATCTAGTAGAAAATGGTTTCTATGATAAAGCTTCTAGATATTTAAAAATCATAGAAAAAATAGAAGAGAAGCCTAATAGTGTAAAAGATAATTACAAAAAGACACAAGCTAAAATAAAGATTAGAAAAGTTGCCAATAAAAATAGAAGGTAGTAGTTATCTTCTATTTTGTATTTGCACATTATCATTAATATTAGCAATTTGGCTAGTTATAATATAAATATAATTAAAAATATCTTGATATTCTGCATAAATTAAATCAAATACTTCCATTCTATTAACTTCATCTATCATAATAAGCTTATTTTCCTTAACCTTATCTCTTATGTTAAAGTTGTCTAAAAGAGTAGTATTAATATCATAGAAGTCTACATCTATATACCAATTATCTCTACTTTCTTCTGTTACTCTAATACCGATAGGATAAGAATTATCAGTAGATTTTAGATATTCAACTATTTCTTTACTTTCACTTTCAAGGTAAATATTAATATTATTAGAATAACTTCTTACCATATTTAAAACTAAATCAGTAAATAGAGCATTGTTTTCTTTTTGGTCCGCAAGTTCAAGTATTAAATACTTGCCTCTATTTTGAAAAACATAAAGAATTTGTCTTAATGTAACTATCTGTTGTTTTTGTACACTACTTCCAACATTAAAATATAAAAAATCTTTTAAAGTATAATCATCTATTTCATTAACTCCTTTTGTAAAAAGATTTACGATTTCATCACTTAAAGTAATAATCTCTTTGTCCTTAGTCAAATAAAGTTTAAATTTAAAGCCATCAATATATGGAGCGTTAAGTCCTAAATAAATAGCATCTAACGTATTACTAGCGACATTTTTAGTAGAAGCACCACCATTTGCAATTACTTTCATAGCATCCTCCCTTTATTAAAATTTTATGTTTTATTTTCTTTTAAAATTCTAAAAAATATGCTATAATATGAGACAGAAAAAGAGATGGTGTGTATGGCATTAAAAGATATAAAAGGTGTAGGACCTAGAGCGTTAACACTTCTTTCTAAGATAGGGATAAATACCGTAGATGATTTAGTTACGCATTATCCTTTTAGATATGAATTTTTAGTTAGAGGAAATTTAGCCGAAACAAATGATGGAGATCATATAATTATAGATGGAAAAATAGAAAGTAGCCCCATATTAGTTAGATTTAAAGCAGGACTTAATAAGATGAACTTTAGATTAGTAACTGCTAGTGGAGTTGTGGGAGTATCAATATTTAATAGGGCTTTCTTAAAAAGTCAACTTACTGTTGGAACTACTGTTACTGTAATAGGTAAGTTTGATAAACCTAAAAATGTTATAACAGCTTCAGAAATAAAGATGGAGTCACTTTCTAATAAAGTAAAGATAGAGCCAGTTTATCATTTAACTAGCGGCTTAACTAATAAAAATATGGCTTTATATATTAATATGGCTTTACTTAGTCAAAGTAAAGAGATACATGATAGTATTCCGTTAAAGTATCAAGAGAAGTATAATTTTTCTAATAAGAGACTTGCTTTAAATATAGTACATAATCCACCTAGTAAAGAGAAGTTAAAAGAAGCGATGATAAGACTTAAGTATGAAGAGTTATTTGAGTTTATGTTTAAGATTAATTACTTAAAAGAAGAGAATAAGAAGGCAAACAGTGGTATTGCAAGAAGTATAGATGAATCTAAAGTAGATGAATTTATTTCCCATCTTCCATATGAACTTACTAAAGATCAAGTAACTGCTGTCAATACTATTATTAAAGACTTAGAAAGTCCTAATAGAATGAATAGATTATTACAAGGTGATGTTGGTAGTGGTAAGACTATTGTTTCTTTTATAGCGATGTATGCTAACTATTTAAGTGGTTATCAAAGTGCTTTAATGGCTCCTACTGAGATACTTGCAACACAACACTTTAGTAATTTAAAAGATATCTTTAAAGATTATAATTTAAATATGGCTTTACTTACAGGTTCAACTCCTAAAAAAGAAAAAGACTTAATTTATGAAGAGTTAAAGAACGGGGATATAGATATAATTGTTGGTACTCATGCATTAATTCAAGATGATGTTACTTATCATAATTTAGGACTTGTAATAACCGATGAACAACATCGTTTTGGGGTTAATCAAAGAGCTAACTTACAGAATAAGGGACAAAAGCCTGATACTTTGTATATGAGTGCAACTCCAATTCCAAGAACTTATGCTTTAACTATTTATGGAGATATGGATGTTTCTACTATTAAGACAAGACCTAAGGGTAGAAAGAAGATTAAGACAGTAGTTAAGACTAATAAAGAGATTAAAGATGTTTTAGAAATGATGTATGAAGAGTTAAAACAAGGTCATCAGATATATGTTATCGCTCCTTTAATAGAAGAAAGTGAAAACAGTGATTTAACTAATGTAAATGATTTGAAAGAGAAGATGACACTTGCTTTTGGTAGTAAATATAAAATAGATTTAGTTCATGGTAAAATGGCTAGTGCTGCTAAAGAGTTAATTATGAATGAGTTTTTACAAAATA
>CAMMBO010000052.1 GCA_946494435.1 uncultured Mycoplasmatota bacterium | reverse complement strand
TGATATCATATTTTGACTATTTTGTTCAATAACCTTGCCGAACAGGTCTATTAAAGTATTTTTTACATCTTCATCTCCTATTAAGGTAATAGAAAATGTTTTATAACCTATTCTATTTATACTGGCTCCACAGTGATAGATAATCTCATCATCTAAGATAAAGTACCTATCATGAAAGGTATTATTATATATAACAGTTAAGTTGTTATATTGTTTATTATATTTTTCAACATCTTGTTTAGTAAGTAGATTATTAGGTTTAGTTATAATTATTACTTCTATCTTTAATCTTTTTACAATATCTAGTATTGTATTGTCTGCATAAGCATCTATTATTACAAGTCTCTTATTAGCACTTTTAAATATCTCTTGTATTTTAGAATAAGCATCATAAATTTGGCCGTTAAAATAGATTTCATTAACTTTTTTCTTTTCTTCTATTTTTTGAAACGAACCTTTTAATAATTTAATTTGACAATCATGTTCTAGCACCATATTATTTATATATTTTTGTTCAAGCAAATTTGTAGAGATATATTTTCTCATAGTTACAAAGGCTCTCATAATAGCAACACTCATCTCTGAAGCAATATCTGTTCTAAGAACGGTAGCTAACATTGCTACACCTTGCTCTGTAAAAACATAGGGTAGTTTACGAGTTCCTCCATAGTTATTCCAACTTGAAGTCCCAATTTGGGACTTCAAGTTTAAGAATTCTTCTGTTTCTAGCTGAAAATAAAAATCATTAGGGAATCTATTAATGTTCCTTTTTACTGCTTGATTAATTGTTTTTGTCCCATTAGCACATTCATATAATATTGCCAAGTCACTATCTAGCATTACTTGCTTACCTCTTATTTCATAAATCATATCTTCTATTTTTATATTTTCTTTTGTAACAACTTCATTCATTTACTAATCCTCCGAAAGTATATTTTAATAACTAGTTATTTGTTATTACTCTATAGTATTTATGTTCGAAAGTCAAGTAAAAAATGTTAAAAATATGTTACGAGTTTTCGTAAACTTAATGATACTATTATTTTATAAGCTATATCACGAAAATTCGTAACAATAAAATAACTTGTTATTAGCAAGTTATTTTATTATTTAGTTAAATTATAGGTATCTTTGGCAATTACAAGTTCTTCATCTGTCGCTAGGACATAACTAGCGATAGAAGATTTTTTAGTAGTAATTATGCCTTCTTTATCTTTTCTAACAATTGTTTCTTCATTTAGTTTCTCATCTACTTCTACACCAAGTGGTTTTAATTTATTAAGTACTTCTTTTCTTATAATAGGGTCATTTTCACCACCACCTGCTGTAAAGATAATAGCGTCTACTTTACCTAGTTTTAAGAAGTATTTAGCAATATATTCGGCAATACGTTCAGTATACATATCTATAGCAAGAACTACTTTACTATCTTTAGCGATGAAAGCTCTATCTATATCTCTTAAGTCACTCATACCGGCAATACCTTCAAGACCACTCTTTTTATTTAATAAGTTATCTACTTCATCATAAGACATTCCAGTTTTTTTCATAATATAACCTATAATACTATAGTCTATATCACCACTACGAGTTCCCATCATAATACCAGCATTAGGAGTAAAGCCCATAGATGTAGCGATACATTTACCTTCTTTAACAGCAGATATACTAGCACCATTTCCAATGTGACAGATAATTAAGTTACCATCTTTACCTAATATATCTTTCATTCTAGTTGTAATATATTGATGTGATAGGCCATGGAATCCATACTTTCTAACATCATATTTAACATACCATTCATAAGGTACTGAATATAAGAATTCTTTTTCTTCTATAGTTTGATGAAAAGCAGTATCAAAACAAGCAACCATAGTAGCATTAGGTATAGCTTTAGAGAAAGCTTTAATACCTACTATAGCAGCAGGATTATGAAGGGGTGCTAAGTCTTTAATTCTTTCTATTTCATCTAGTACTCTATCAGTAATAATAACAGAGTGAGAATATAAAACACCTCCATGGACAACACGATGTCCAACTGCTTTAATATCATCTAGTTTCTTAACAATACCTTTTTCCACAAGTTCTGTTAATAAAATATTAACAGCTTTCTCATGATTTGCAATTTCCTCTTTCTTATAGATTTTTTCATCATTAACTCTAATAGTATAATCACTATCAGTAGAGCCAATTCTCTCAAAACTTCCTTTTGTAATTACTTTTTCACTTGGCATATCATAAAGTCTAAACTTTAAGGTACTACTGCCAGAATTAACAGCTAATAATAACATTTTTATCTCTCCTTTAACTTATTATACAATAATAAGTTAAAAAGGACAAAAGCTTTTTAATCAGTTATGTGAAATACTATACTACCACTTAATTTATTTTTAAAATAATTTTTCTTAAACCAGTTTAATAAACATACTATCTCTGTTTGGTCTTCAAAGTCTACTTTATTTATATCAAGAAATAGCATTATGCCTTGTATGTCAAAATTATAATCTCGCCAATTTGAAAATTCTCTTCTTAATAGTGGAGAAAATCCATACCAACTTAAATCTTCACTTTTGATATCGTTACTATTAGCATTTTCTCCTAACACTAACATATATTTATTGCCATTTTCTGTTTGTATTAGTGAAATAGGCCACTTTTCATCATGTCTATCTGTATTCAATTATTCATTATCATATATCATAAAATGTAATAAAAAGAATGATTTATTTAATTCTCTACATAAATCATGGATATTTTCATTAAATACATCCTTTTTTATTTCTAAACTAATTAAGTTTTCCTCTTCCTTAACATTATATAAATCTAA
The DNA here is from genome assembly GCA_946494435.1 of uncultured Mycoplasmatota bacterium. The sequence goes on along the minus strand of CAMMBO010000052.1, from coordinate 2,988 downwards.
ATCAAATATTTTACCAACTGATTGTTTTAATTTATTTAATTCTTCTTTTTCAAAAGGTTTATCATTTCTCTCTTCTACTACCATTGATGTAGCAATAGAACAGCTTAAATATCTTCCCATTTTTTCTCCTCCTTACATTAATGTTGTTATTTGTTTTTTAGATAGTCCAGTATAACTCATTACTTTACTAATGCTTTCTCCTGCTTTTAACATAGTTTTAGCAATAGATTTTTCTCTTTCTTTAGCACCTTTTTCTTCAGCAGTAATTAATTTAGTATTCTCTATTCTTTTTCTTTCTTCTTCCTCATCATAAAGTCCTATTGTATCAATATCATAGGTTAAATTTTTTAATTCTTTTGCAACTTCCATAAGTTCTTCGTCTCCTTTCGCTATCTTTTCTATTTCATCAACTTTTGTTAAAGTTAATATTAATAGTTCTTTTTCTAATTTACTTAACTTTAATCCTCTCTTATATTTCTCTCTTATTAACTTTAAATTAATATAAAGTTTTCCCCATTTATCGCTTTCTATTATTCCATATTTATCTCTTGATTTAAAATCTAATAGATTCTCTTTACTTAAGAAACAATAAAAGTTATTGATATTTATCTATATTACTTTAGGCATACTAGCATAACTTTTCGCTCTTCTTATTAAATCATTCTTTACTTTACCTAAATAAGCATCATTTCGCTCTATTAATCCAGCCCATTTTCTGTTATTAAACTCATAATTAATTATATATCCTTCAATACCAAATAAAACATCTGATACTTTGCCTTTTTCTAAAGCATTATCTATTACATATTCAGTATTTTTCTCTTGATATGTATTTAATATTAAGTTTTTAGGTATTCCTGTTAATCTAGAAGTTAAATCTGCTCTGTACTTAGGACATTTTTTCATAATTGCTTTAAAGATACAGTCATAAGTAGCAGGGACAATCTCACCTTTTCTTCTTAATTCTTTAACTATTTCTTCAAATCTTTTCTTTGTAATAGGCATTAAAGCACCTCCTTGCAAGTGTTATAGCATAGTCTATAAATGATTGCAAAAAGGCAATTTTGTAAATTCAAAGAAAATATTCTTCCAATATTTAATTTTCCCTAGACGAATTTTAAATATTCATATCAAAAGATGCTTGAATTTTAAAAATTCATACTTTTTTTAAAAATTTGATTTTCTCTCCTTTCTCCATCTTTTTTTAAAGTCTCCCATTCATCTATAAAGTATTATAATAGATAATATTAGTCAATAGTTATTTTTCATATTTGAAACAATATTTAACATTTTTCTTAAGTAATCTTCTTCTAGCCTTACTAACAATTCTTCTAAAGATTTTATTGTTTTTAATTTTATAATTAATACCTAAAAAGGTAAATCCTTCAGTACTTTTATATATTTTAGTTTTATTATTAAATTCTAATAGATAATCTCTATTAACAATAGATTCTAATATACTTAAAATATCTTTTAATCTTTCTTTACTACTATCCAAAATAATACCATCATCCATATAGCGAATATAGTATTTACAACCTAACTCTTCTTTAATAAAGTGGTCTAAGTCATTAAGATAAAAGACAGCAAGGAACTGTGAGGTATAGTTACCTATAGGTAGTCCAGTATCCTTTTTATAAAAAGTATTCATACCTAGATTTCTAATAGTATTATTAATATAATCATAATTAGTAGTATTTAAGATACCTTTAATTAATAATAAATCTTCTTTACTTAAGTATTTACTTAGCTTTTTAAGTAATACTTTATGATTAATATTATAAAAATACTTACTAAAATCAAATTTAAGGATATAGAAAGTACTAGATTTATTTTTAATCTTAACAAGATAGTTGTCTAATAAATATCTAGCATAACTAGTACCTCTACCTACTCTAGTTGCACAATTACTATCTATTAAGTACTTATCTAAAGGTAGTAAAACTTTCTTACAAATAACATGATTAACTATCTTATCTTCTAAAGTGCTACTTATAATAAGTCGAATCTTTTTCTCTTTTATAGTAAAGATATGATAATTACTATAGGTATAGTTATTACTATTAATTTTATCTACTAAGATATTACAATTACTATAATAGTTCTTTTCAAAAAGATATAACTTCTTCTTATTTCTTATAGACTTTCTTATCTTTAAGTAAGCATCTTCTATATCTTTAAGTTCTACTTTCACTTTTAATCCATCCATATATTAATTTAGTGATAGTAATATATTTTTTACTTATAGATATATACTTATCTTTAGATATCTCTTTATAAGCATAGAGTATCAACCACCCTGCACTGAAAGTACAGGGTTTGATGTGAGGACTGGAACTCCTTCTATGCTAAAGCATACTATTGTCATCATTTACAAATATATCTTCTATTCCATCCTTTTGATTTTCAATATATTCTTCTATAGTTTGTCTGGTTACTTGCACTACACTCCTACAAAAATATCCTGTCGCCCACATATGTTGTCCCCAAAATTGCTTCCTTAATTTTGGAAATTCCTCTTGTAACTTTTTAGAACTTCTTCCTTTTAGATATTGCATTACTTGTGCTACTGACAAGCTTGGTGGAATACTTAACAACAAATGCACATGTTCTGGTTGTATATTACCTCTTATTATTGTTATTCCTTTTGCCGAACAACCTTGCATCAGTAGCTCTTTTAATCTATACGCAATTTTGTATGTTAATATTTTCTTTCTATATTTTGTTATCCATACTACATGTATTTGCACATCATACTGTGTGTGGGCTCCTTTTCGCATCTTTCTCACTCTGTTTTATCTTACTACTTTTTATTTACAAAAGCTAGTCCTCAAAGGATTTATGTGACTGAAAGTCAATGGATATTATCCGCCAGTGCCTAGCATATTATAATAGTAGTAATCTAATAGTTTAACTTCTACTAACATTTTTCTTTGAATATAAATTCTTTTAGGTCTTTCTAGTGTATTAGTATAATATAAGTAATAA
>CAMMBO010000051.1 GCA_946494435.1 uncultured Mycoplasmatota bacterium | reverse complement strand
AAGTACCAAGAGTTAGATTAACTGATTATGAAGATATCTCTCATAAATTTAATGAAGTATTTAAAAGTAGTAACCTAAAACCATTTGAAGTAATAGAAGATATAGAAAAAAAAGAAACATCATCTATAGTCTTAGATGATATGATAGACTTTAATCTTTTAATATCATCAATTCCTAGTGGCCTTGTTAGTAATAGATGTTTTGATAAAGAGACGAAAAAACTAATTAATAATCTTGCTTTAGTCTATAATATTGATACAGAGAGAATGAGTGGCCTTGTTAGGACTTCTTTAAATGAGAAAGGTCTAATAGATAAAACACTTTTAAGAAAGAATTGTCGTAACTACTATTCTTTTGAAAACGTAGGAAATCTTCCAACTCTTGTTTATCAAACACAACCAGACTATTTAAAGAAACCTGAAGGAGATACTTCTAAATGGGCTAAAATGGCTTATACTTTTGAAAATACTAGTCCTTATGACTATTTAAAAAGTAAAATGAAAGGAGCAGAACCTACTAAAAGGGATTTAAACTTAATAGAAGATTTGATGATAGACCAAAAACTAAGTGCCGGAGTAGTTAATGTTCTTATTTCTTATGCTTTGAAGATAAATAATCAGAAGTTAAATCGTAACTACTTAGAAACAATAGCAGGACAATGGAAACGTCTTAATATTGAAACAGTTGAAGAAGCGATGAGACTAACAGAAAAAGAATATAAAAAGATGAAGAAAGTTGCTACTAATACAACTAAAAGTAAAACTGTATCTAAAAAACTATCTAAAGAAGAGATATTACCTGATTGGTTTGGTAAAGAATTAGATACTGATAATACTAATGAAGAAGAACAAGAGGAGTTAGATAAGATTATAGATAGTCTTGTCTAATAGATGAAAATATGCTATAATATGCCTTAATTAAAGGGGGTTCTATTATGACTAATACAAGAGATTTATTAATTAGAAAATATATTATAGATATAGTTTTCGTAGTAGTAGTTATCTCATTACTTACTTGGTTTTGGTTTGGACCATATCAACATAAAGTTAGAATAAGAGAGTCTTTAATGGCAAACAATATTGAATTTAATAAAGATATCGCTTATACAGGTTTTGATTATATAGATATCTCTTCTAATAAAGTTACTAAAGACTTAACTGTTTCTAATGATAGTGATAAAGAAATAAGCTTTATTATTAACTTTAATAACATAACTAATGATAATAATAACTATATTAGTTATATTTTAACTGATAATGAAGGATATCAAACTGATATAAGAAACTTATCACTTGATGGTTATATTCTAGAAAATAACCTAGGTAATAATGAGACTAAGACTTATACTATTACTATGTGGACTGATGATAGTGAAGATATTAGTGGTAATTTAAATATAATTTTAAATCCTACTATGGCTTAACAAATATAAAAAGATATGCTAAAATATAGTTGTCTTTTTAATTTGTCCCCATAGTTCAACGGATAGAACAAGGCCCTCCTAAGGCTTAGATGAAGGTTCGATTCCCTCTGGGGACGCCAGTAGTTACTATTATCTTTGACAAGTATCATAAAATGTGATATTATGAATATGTCAAAGAAATTTGTATAAAATAAAAAAGAGATATATTCTAATCTTGCCTGTTAGATGTTATCTCCACAATTGTGGTCGACACCATACTTCTAGGAAGAAGTTAGGTGTCTTTATTTTGCCCCCTATTATTTTTTAACCGCTATTATCAAAAGTAATATAATTACTAAGATAATAACTACAAATGCTAAATATTCCAACTTGAATGCAATCGCCCATAAAAAATATATAGTGTAGTGCATTCACCTCCTTAGCTATATATTTAGATATGCTGTGGAGGTATTTGCACCTAACTGTTATTAGTAATATATCTCTAAATAAACAGTAACATAACTCTCATTTTAATGCAACAAATAAATATCAAAAAAGGCACTTGTTACTGAAATGAATTTATAGTATAATCTATATAGAATAAGAAGGTGTTAACGTGTTAGGTACAATTAGAGAAATAGTAGATAATAATGTTATTTTAGATTTAAGTATAGATTTAACTAAGCAAGCTAATTTATTGAATTTGCATGTTATTTTTGAAGATAATGGAACAAAAATAGTAGGGGAAATTGTTAATAGTACTAAGACAACTTTAAAAATAAATATTGTTGGAGAAATTAAGAATAATGAGTTTTTACCTGGTATAAGTGTTAAACCGTCTTATAGATCTACTACTAGAATTGTAAATATGGAGGAACTTTCTTTAATATTAGGACCAATGGAACCAACTGCTAATGAAGTTACATTTGGTTATTCTAATATTTATCAGAATTATAAAATTAATGTAGATATAAATGGCTTCTTCAGTAATCATTTTGCCATATTAGGTAACTCTGGTGCAGGTAAATCATTTTCTGTTAGTCGTATTTTACAAAATATTTTTGCTGATCCTAAAAAAAGTCCTGTTAATGCTCATGTTATTATGTTTGATGCCTATGGTGAATATACAAGAGCTTTAGGTAATATTGATAAAGTAAATCCTAATATGCATTATAAAACTTATACAACTAATCCGGATAATGCTTATAGTGAAGTTTTAAATATTCCCTTGTGGTTACTTGGTGTAGATGATTTAGCTTTACTTCTTGACGTTACAACACCTAATCAAATACCGATAATTGAAAAAGCTTTAAGTCTTGTTACTATTTTAACAGGAGATGATCCTGATGTTATTAAATATAAAAATGATATAATTGCAAGAGCAGTTCTTGATATATTATTAAGTGGACATCAGTCTACTAAGATAAGGGACCAAGTAATAGCAGTCTTAACTAAATTTAATACTAAAGACTTAAGTCTTGATGCTAAAATAGTACAACCTGGATATACGAGAACTTTTAAACAATGTCTATATATAGATAAAACTGGTAAATTAATGGAAATGGAGTTAGTCGTTAACTTTGTAAAACAATTTATTATGGATGACTTTAACTTAGAAGATAGACCAGAGAAGTTTATTGCCTACACTCTAAAAGACTTAGAAACAGCAATGGACTTTGCCCTTATCAGTGAAGGAATTTTAAAGAGTGATAAAGTCTATGACTATGCTAATGTTTTAAGTGTTAGATTACATACCCTTGCTAATAGTCCTAATCATGTATTCTTTGATTCAACTTCTTATATTTCTAAAGATACATATTTAGATAGACTATTTACTAATATGAATGGAGAACGTTGTCAAATAGTAAACTTTAATATAAGTTATATAGAAGATAGACTTGCCAAAGTTATAACTAAAATAATATCAAAATTAATCTTTGATACTGCAGTTACTAATGAAAATCGTGGTAGTGTTCCATATCATATAATAATAGAAGAAGCGCATAGATACGTTCAAAAAGATACTGATACAGAGATACTTGGTTATAATATCTTTGACCGTATAACTAAAGAAGGACGTAAGTATGGAGTTTTATTAGGCTTAATTACCCAAAGACCTAGTGAACTTTCTGATACTGCAATATCCCAGTGTTCAAACTTTGTTATTTTAAGAACTTTGCACCCTAAAGATTTAGCATACATCAAAGATATGGTACCATCTATTTCTTTAGAAGTTGCTAATCAGCTTAAAAATTTAAAACCAGGTAATGCCATTGCCTTTGGTAGTGCTTTCAAAGTACCAATTAATATGCAATTTCAAAAAGCAGACCCTGAACCTTTGTCTAATAACGTTGATATTAAAAATATTTGGTATAAAACTAATTAAACACTTTTCTAATTCAAAAAAATATGATAGTATAATATATAGTTAATAGGAGGATAAGATATGGCTTTAGATAAATTAAAAAAATTAATAGGTAGCGATGATGGCGATTTTGAAGAAGAGATTAAAGAGGAGGAGTATTATAAAGTGAGTAAAGAAGAATATATGGACGAAAACGGTGTAGCCGGCAGTAAAATGATGTTATTAGAACCACGTGCTTATTCTGAAAGTCAACAAATAGCAGATTATTTAAAAGAAAGAAATGCTGTAGTTGTTAATTTAAAACGAGTAACACCAGATCAAGCGAAAAGAATAGTAGATTTTTTAAGTGGTACTTTGTATGCTATAGGAGGAGACTTGCAAAAGTTAGGTGGAGGAATATTTTTATGTACTCCGAATAATGTTAATGTAGAAGGAGAAATTAGTGATGATGCTCCACCAAAGCCACCTAGAAAATCTAAGAAACAAGAAGACGACGAATTTGATTGGTAATAACCCGGACTAAGGGATGTGATATTAATGGACAAATTTAACTATGAAGCGAATGGTTATAATCGTGCTGAGGTTAATAAATTTGTAACAGATGTAATTAAAGAGACAGAAGGTATAATAAAAAAGTGTAAAGACCAGAAAAAAGAAATAAGAGACCTTAAAGATAAACTAAGTCACTATGAGGATTTAGAGAACACTTTAAAACAATCTTTAATTAATGCTGAAAAGACTGCTGATAATGTTAAGAGACTAGCAAGAGAAGAAGCTGATATTATAGTTAGTGATGCTAAACATAATGCTTCAAGGATAGTGGGAGAGTCATTATTAAAAGCTAGAAGGATAGAACAAGAGGCGGATACACTAGAGAAAAATGTCAAAATATTTAAACGCAAGTTAAAAATCATAGTAGAACAACAAATGGCTGTAGTAGAAGAAATAGAAACACTAGACTTAGAAGATAAATAGTCTAGTGTTATTCTTCTAAGAAAGGAGGATTATGAAAGAAGAAAAAGAGCTTGAAAAGTTAATCTTAAAATATTCCGCTGCCTTAAAGACCTTAGAAACAGAAATTAGTATTTTATTACAAGATTATGAACTTGAAAATAACTATAATCCCGTTGAACATATAAAATCAAGATTAAAAACATATGAAAGTGCTAGTAAGAAATTAATATCTAGAGGTTATGAAGTAACAACTAAAAATATCGAAGAACATGTCCATGATATGGTAGGTATAAGAATAGTATGTTCTTTCTTATCAGATGTTTATAAAATAGTAGAGTTAATAGAAAATAGTGACCAAATAACTGTTCATGATAAAGAAGATTATATAGCAAGTCCTAAAGAAACAGGTTATTCTAGTTATCATTTAAGTGTTTATGTTCCAGTTTATTTAATAGATGGAGTTACCTTAGTGGAAGCAGAAATACAGATAAGAACAGTTGCTATGGACTTTTGGGCTAGTTTAGACCATAAAATTACTTATAAATTTAAAGGAGAAATACCAGAAGAGATTAAAGAAGGTATGCATAAATGTGCTGAGGATATTCATGCCCTTGATCAGAAGATGTTAGAATTAAATAAGGAAATGCAAATAATTAAAGATGACCAAGAAATAATCTAGTATAAAAAAAGATAAATCCTTCATAATATTTATGGAGGGATTTTTATGGACGATGAAAATGAAGTTAATGTTTTAGATGAACTTAATAAAGGTGCTTGTATGGGCATGGATGCTATTCATTTTGTATTAGAGAAAATTAAAGATGAGAATCTTCGTACTGAGTTAAATAGACAGTATGAAAAGTATAAGAAGATATCTGAGGAAATCTGTGAACTATATCCAGAATATAGTGATAAAAAACCACATGAGACTAATGCTATGAATAAAGTAATGACTTGGTATGGAGTTAATATGAAAACACTAACTGATGATAGTACTTCTAAAATAGCAGAACTATTAGTACAGGGAACTAATATGGGAATAATTGAAGGAAGAAAGCTTTTAAATCATAAAGAAACAGACCCTAATGTAACAAGACTAACTAAAGAATATGTTACGATGCAAGAAGAAGCGATAGAAAAGTTAAAACAATTTCTATAGCTTTTTTTATTTTCTTTATGGTATAATATGGTTACTTTAGTAAAGGGGAAATTATTTTATGAAAAATACTAAGGGAATTTTCAAAAATAAATCTTACAATTTGACAAAATAAAAACAACGACCT
>CAMMBO010000050.1 GCA_946494435.1 uncultured Mycoplasmatota bacterium | reverse complement strand
CATTAACTTCTTTTAACTCTTCAATATTTTGAAATGCTCCTACTTCTTCCCGATATTTTATAATTGCCTCAGCTTTCGCTTCCCCAATACCTGGAAGCATCATTAACTCATCAATAGTTGCTGTATTAAGTGATATTTTACCACTAATAACTACACTACCTGAACTAGTATCATCAGTACTATCTTCAATGCAAGCATCGTTTTCAATACCATTTTGATTTTTACAGGCTTCTTGTTCTATTTCTTCTTGTTCTTTAGTTTCAGTAAAACTTGCTACTTCATCAAAACTATAAACAATAATAACCATTTCATCTTTAACTTTCTTAGAAAGATTTAAAACTGAAGTATCGGCAACTTCTGTTAAATCACCTGCTAATCTAATAACATCAATAACTCTACTTCCTTCTTTAACAGTATATATTCCAGGATTAATAACTTCTCCTTTAATATCTACCTGATAGTAAACATCACTTGTCTTTTCCTCCTCTTCATCCTTTTTGACATCTTTCTTTGTATTTAAAACAATATTTTCATCTTCTTTATCTTTCGAGTCAAAATTTTTATAGATAAAGATAGATGCTACGACTAATAGCAAAACAAGTCCTAAACCACAAAGAATAATCTGTTTTTTATGACGATAAGTAAAAGTCATTTCTTTTCCTCCTTTCCAGTTACGATACTAACAGAAAGGAAAAATAATTGCAAAAAGCAAATTTTACAAATTCATACCCAAAAAGGTGGTGAATTTTGTAAATTCGCCCCTTGAAAATGCAAAATTGACCCCTATTTTGGGGGTCAATTTACAAAATTCATACTTTTTTTATTTTTTTTCATCTCTTAGTCTATTTTCAATATTAACACGCTGAACTATTGTTAATGCTACCATCAAACATAAAGTAAAACTACCACCATAACTCATAAAAGGCAAAGGAACTCCTGTCATTGGCATAAGTCCAAATAAGCCCATTAAATTGACTACAACATGTAAAAAGATATAGACAGCAACACCATAACAAAGTAAGGCTCCTCTATTTGTATAGCTTTCTCTACCTATTTTTAATATTCTATACAATAAATAAAGATAAGCAAGTATTATTATAATTCCTACAACAAGTCCTAACTCTTCAATAGTAACAGCAAAGATAAAATCTGTATAAGGATATGGTAAATATAAATATTTCTGAGTACTATTACCAAGACCTACACCAGTAAGACCACCATTATTAATAGAAATATAACCATTACATACTTGATTACCTGTATCTAATAATCTATCACATGGTCTTGTAAAGTTAAATCTTTCTATCTGTCTTGCTTGTAGAAAACTTCCTCCTGTCATAATAAGTACCGCTCCTACTACTAAACACATCCCAAGAAAAAGAGCAATAACCTTAAATTTAATTAGTTTAGGAACTGGAGAAGAAAAAAATATCAATCCTGTAAGGGTAGCAAAAATAATAGCAGTTCCTAAGTCAGGTTGTAACATAATTAAAAATGTTATAATTACTCCAACTATTAAAGGAATAATAGCGATAAAGAAATTATTTAAACTTTTTTCATGGACTTCATAAAACCTGGCCATAAAAACAATTACAATAACTTTAATAAATTCACTAGGTTGTAAAGTAAAAGGTCCAATAGGAATCCAACTAACTGCATAGTTTGTCGCTTTACCATAAATAAGTAATAAAATAAGAACTGCTACAAAGGTAATCAAAAGAATATTTGACATCATTCCATAAAACTTAGTATTAAACTTAACCATAATTATACAAAAAATAAAACTTATCAGCAAAAATAACCCTTGTCTTAAAAAATAGGCATAAGGACTACCCCCATTCATATAAGAAGTTACATTACTCGCTGAAAAAATCATGATTAAGCCCAAAACAAAGAGAACTAAAGATATAAAAAACAATGGTTTATCAAGATTTTTAATAATATCTTTAAATTTAGTCATTATTCTAGTCCTCCTTATCTTTAGTCTTTTTCTTTAAGAATACCATAAATTAAAGTTAGTTTAAAGTCACCTAGTCAAATTCATTAACAATTTGACATATTTTTTCATATCTTATATTAGAAAAAGGAGGTTTTTAACTATGTATTATTATGGTGGTGGATCATTTAATTCATTCCCAAGTTGTGGATGCTCTAATCAATGGTTTTATCCTAGTTGCGGATGGGGCTGGGGCAATAACAACAACAATAACTATGCCATAATTTTAGTTTTATTTATACTACTAGTTATTGTAATTGGTGCCAGATTTACCCGTTAAGAAAGGTTTCCCTTTCTTTTTTTTTGGATATGTGTTAAAATATAGCAAGAAATGGGGTATTTAGATGTTAAGAAATAAAGATATATTAGATGAAAAAGATAAAAGATTAAGATTAATTAGTAAAGATGTTACTTTTCCATTAAGTAAAGATGATTTAAAGACTATAGACTTAATGGTAGAATATCTAACTAATAGTCAAATAGAAAGATTATCAGAAAAGTATAATTTAAGACCTGGTATGGGTATGGCGGCAATTCAATTAGGTATTCCTAAAAGATATTTAGTAATTGTTCATGAAGTAGATGAAGAAGAGTTTGATACTTATATTATTTGTAATCCTAAAATCATTAGTAATTCAAGTGAAAAGATATATGTAGAAATGGGAGAAGGATGCTTATCTGTAAACCGTGAAGTTGATGGTATTGTTCCAAGATATGCTAGAGTTACAGTAGAAGGCTATGATACTAAAGGTAATAAAATAAGAGTACGAGCAAGAGAAGAACTTGCTATTGCCTTTCAACACGAAATAGATCATTTAAATGGGGTTATGTTTACAGATTATATAGATCCTAAAAATCCCTATAAAGACAGTGATAAATATAGAGCAATATAAAAACAGGACGAACCTGTTTTTTATTTTATATATTTTTTCTTACCATAGTATAAGGCTAATACTTGTAACTTATCATCATCAGGGTCTAAATCAGGAATCTCTTCTAATACTTTCATAAATTCAATCATTACTTCATCATAAGTAAGTTTAGCAAGTACATCTCCATTAAGCACTTTTTCTTTATCTTCCCTACTCTTATATAAAGCATTACCAGCAATATCTAAAGTTATATTATCTTTTTCTAAATATGAATGAAAATACCCACCTACAAATAAGTTTTTGTTATAAGAAAGTACTGCTTTATAATCTCTATTTTCAGATAAAAAGTCAAAGCTTCTCACATGACAACAGTTTCTAAGGTTTCTTTTAAAGATATAAGCAGATTTTGTATTTTTAAATATCTCACTAGCTTTATAAACTTTTATAATTCCTATATTCGTTTTAAGTTTATATAATAAGCCATCATCTTCTTCACTAATTACTCCTGGCCAAAGCAAACTTTTATCTTTTTCACTGCCTAACAAATCAAAAATCGCATTATGAATAGATGAATTATAATTAATACTATACTTATTTAGTACTTTTTCTAGAATTTGATGCTTGCCTTTCTTTTTTAGATAAAAATAATTGTAAAGAAGAGATGCTAAAGGATTATCATCACATTTATGATATGGCCCTAGTTTTCTATATTCACTTATAATATACTCTGCTGTTTGTTCACTTAAATTCTGATATTTAATCTCGGTATTCAAATGATATTCATCTATTTCATTAAGTTCCATAAATATCCCCTCTTTTAATAATTAGTATATATTATATCACATTTTACATGGACTGAAGCATTTATTTTGTTTTTAGATTTACAAAATTTCCCTTACTTGCTAGAATTAAATAGGAGGATCTTATGAAGAAATACATTGTTTTATTATTTTTAATTATTTTATTTGGATTTACTTTTGCCTTTAGACGTCCTTTATATAATTTATATAGAACTTATTTTGTTAAAGAAAATAAAGATGTAACTTTAAAGGAATCTAATGATTATACAAGAGATTATGATTTTAATTTTGTTAAAAGAACTGATGACTTTACTCCTAGCGAATATCAAGACTTATTAAATATTTATTACACTGTTTTAAACTCTGGAGTAGAAGAATTTTCATTTTACTGTCCTGATGAATATTCTTCCTGTATAGATGATGTTGATAGTCTTGCTAATAATCAAAAGGTTCTATCAACGATAAATAACTTTGTTCATCCTTTTAATAGTTTTAGACATTTAGAAACCAGTTATGATGATTATGGTAAAGTTACTTTAAAGATTGAACATATCTATAGTAATAGTGATATTAAATTAATTGAAGCGAAAGTTAAAGAAGTAGAAAGTGAGATATGGAATAATTCTATGAGTAATGAGGATAAGATTAAAGAAGCTCATAATTATATTATTAATAATAGCAAATATGATAAAGATAGAAGTGATAATAATATTGTAAGATATAAATCAGATACTGCCTATGGTACTCTTTTAGAAGGTTATAGTTTATGTGGTGGTTATACTGATGCGATGGAATTATTTTTAGAAGATATGGGAGTTAAGAGTTATAAGATATCATCAGAAAATCATGTTTGGAATGCTGTTAATTTAGATAATGCTTGGTATCATTTAGACCTTACTTGGGATGACCCAATTACTACTGATGGTAGTGATATCTTAGAATATAATTTCTTCTTAATAACTACTAGTGAATTAAATGAGTTAGAAAATGAACAACATAACTATGATAAAAATGTTTATAGTGAGCTTGCAACTTAAAAAATGTTAGGAGATGTTTCCTAACATTTTTATTTATTCTTTTCCATCATTTTCTTAGCCATCTTTAAGATAAATTTATTAGTAGCAGGTACCTTTTCTCTATCTTTCTTATAACCTAGTGTTTTTAAAGCATTATCAGCATAATCAACACATAAATCAACTCCTGAGATAAAACTTGCCATACTTGACCCTAAAAAGACAATAGGTCCAGCCATTTCTTCACTTTCTGCAAGACGATGAGCAACTCCTGTTTCTGCTAAAAGGGCTTCTTCGCCACCAGCCATCTTTTCAAATTCATCCTTCATACCTGTATCAGTAGAACCTGGCATTACATTATTAACTCTTATACCTTGTTTTCCTAATTTAATAGAGGCATCACTCGCATACTCTGATAAACATCTTTTAGAATACATGTATGCAAAAGTTGCAGGTGATATTTTGGCAAGAGGTTCTACTACACTCTCTATTTCTTCCCAAGTACTTGCATTTACTACCTTACTCTGTTCTTTTCTAAATTCTTTCCAGTTAAGTCCTGCCGTACTTGTTACATAGACAATACTACCACCTTTACTCATTCTCTTAGTTAAATATTCTTCTGTAATATAGAAGTTAGCAGTGTAATTACAGTTAAATGTTGTCATATAATCTGTTTTAGAACCAGATAGTCCTGCTACTCCAAAGAAACAGTCAATATGCTCAGGAAGTTTACTAAATAAGTTATCTATCTCTTCTTTTTTAGATAAATCACATTTTATAAACTCTTTAATCCCCTTAACATCGCATGGATTTAAGTCAACAGCATAACAACTAGCTCCTAAATCTACTAGCATTTCTACTGTTGCCTTACCCATACCACTACTAGCACCTGTTACTACACAAACTTTATCCTTATAACCAAAATAATCTTTCATATAAATCCTACCTTTCTAAAATAAGTATAGAAAAGTAAAAGAAAAAAGTAAATAATTTAGAGAAAATTAGATACTTTTTTACAGTTTATATGATTTTCCGGTAGAATAATTTATTACTCGCGACCATCTACAAGCGAGATAATTTTCGTAAAAAGAAAATCATCTTATATATTATATGAAGTTTCCCTCATCTAATACAACTAAATTGTATCCCAAGCAGCACAATTATGTAAAGATATTTTTGTAATTTTATTTTTTATTTTTCTTAGCCTTGTCTTTTGTTTTTTTAGTTTTCTCATCATCAAAATCAATAACACCTTCCCATTCAAATGGTTTAAGTCCTTTAAGTGCTTCGCCGGCAGAAATTATTGGACGTTTTTGTTGAAAAAAGCCTTCAGGAAACTTTGTTATGTTTTTCT
>CAMMBO010000049.1 GCA_946494435.1 uncultured Mycoplasmatota bacterium | reverse complement strand
AAATTATGTATCATTATCACAAACTAGGACTTTATGATGATATATGGCAAGTAGGAAATGAAATTATAGTAGATGATAATTTTAATTCTTATTGTGGTAGTGTTGTGGATAACTTTACTACTGCTGTAAAATGTGAAAATGGCATATTTTCTTTAGAAAAAATTATAGATGAATATTTAGATGATATCGGTACAGAAAATGTTGATTTAAAGACTATTACAAATCTATTAAAAGCTTCAAGTGCCATTATGACAAAAGCTGATATGTATAGTAGAGAATTAATGTTAGAAAAATATAGAAAAGAACATAATCATGATTTACCTAGTAGATTACACTCTATTTGGTTAGCAGATAAAGAAAGTTTAAATTTCTGGGAAGGACAATTAAATAGTAGAAGAAAATTAAAATTATATAGAGTTTCAGTAACAGGTAATTTATTTAAGTCAAGTGATAGTTTTATTCCTGATGATGAATTAAATGCTAAAGAAATGTATGAAGCTTCATCTAATTATTGGAATCCTACTTTTAAGGAAGAAGATTTATGTAAAGCTGAATACTTATTCCAAGGTAAAGTAAAAGTTTTGAAGAAAATTAATAAATAGTGTTGTATAATTAAATCAGTTAATATAAAAGAATAGGAAGATAGATATGCTTATTTATAGAAATGCTTTTGAAAATATAAAAACTATTAATAGTAATTTTCCCATTGAAGACCAGTTTTATGTTAATGACAATGGTGATGAAGCGATAGTAGCAGATGGTATAACAAGGGACCCAGTAGGTATTAGTGATTTTAACTTGATATCTTTTGATGAATTTATTAAAAATTATCCTAGATCTAGTGGAGGAGAAATTGCTGCTAAAACAATTGTAGATACTTTTAAGAATAGTAAAGGTTCTTTAAAAAATAGACTTATAGAGTGTAATAATGAGGTTAGAAAAATAAATGCTAAGTATATAAAAAAGTGTGACTATTTAGAAAATGATTACTATGGAGCGGTCGCTTCGTGTGTAAAACTAGATAGTAATATTTTACACTATGCTTTTATCTGTGATTGTGGTGTAATTATCTATGATGAATTTGGTAATATAAAATTTAAAACTGCAGATGAGAAAGAGCTTTTTAGTGACCCTTATATTAATAAAATAGGTATCCCTTGGAATTTAAAAGAAGCGAGAATTATAGTTAGAAGAGATTATAGAAATAATCCTAATAATATTAAAGATAATAAGTGTGTTTCTTATGGTGCTTTAACGGGTGAAGAAGAAGCTATTAATTTTATTAGAACAGGTAAAGTAGAATTATCTTTATCTGATATAGTTGTTTTATATAGTGATGGTTTTGTTAACTTTTTAGATGATAAGAAGTTTATAAATTTATTATTAAACTTTGACAAGGAAAGCTTTGAAAAATATATAAATGAAAAGGCAGAACAATGCTATGATAAATATGGTAAAGAAAAAACAATTATAGTACTAAAGGATGTGATTAAATGTTAACACCTAATAATTTTAAAGATTATGAACTATTAGATGCTTCTAATGGTGAAAAGTTAGAACGATGGGGAAAGTATATCTTACTTAGACCTGATCCTACTGTTATTTGGGATAATGGTAATTTATTAGAAAAATATAAAGGAAAGATAGATGCTATATATTATCGTTCTAATAAAGGAGGAGGACACTGGGAGAACTTTAAGAAGATTCCTAGTACTTGGACTATTAAATATCAAGATTTAACTTTTAATATTAAACAAATGGGCTTTAAACATACTGGTATATTTCCAGAACAAGCGGTTAATTGGGAATATATGATGAATAAAATAAAGAATTCTAAAAGACATATTAAAGTCTTAAATCTCTTTGGTTATACAGGAGCAGCTTCTGTCGCATGCCTTAAAGCAGGAACGTCCGTTACTCATGTAGACTCATCAAAAGGTATGGTAGAAGTATGTAAAGAAAATGTAATCTCATCTGGACTAAAAGATAGACCAGTTCGCTATTTAGTAGATGATGTAGTAAAGTTTGTAAAAAGAGAAATTAGACGTGGCAATAAGTATGATGCTATTGTCATGGATCCTCCTAGTTATGGAAGAGGTGCTAATGGAGAAGTTTGGGATATAGAAAAAGACCTAGTAACCCTTGTTAATCTATGCCTTGAAATACTAAGTGACAGGCCACTATTTTTTATCATTAACTCTTATACAACGGGACTATCTAAAACATCTTTAGAGAACCTATTACTTACAACTATCAATAAAAAATATAAAGGCCTTGTTAGTAGTAGTGAAATAGGGCTTAAAATAACTGCTAACAACTTAATATTACCTTGTGGTATTTATGGAAGATGGGAAAGTTATGATTAATATATTATATGAAGATAATCATTTACTAGTAGTAGAGAAAAAAGTAGGGGTATTAAGTCAAAGTGATGGGTCTAATACTCCTGATATGTTAACTATTTTAAAGAAATATCTTAAAGAAAAATATAATAAACCTGGTAATGTTTATTTAGGCCTTGTTCATCGTCTTGATAAAAATGTAGGTGGTGTAATGGTTTTTGCCAAGACTAGTAAAGCGGCTAGAAGACTATCAGAACAAATTAGGAATAGAGAGTTTAAAAAGACTTATCTTGCTGTTTGTAAGGGCATAATAAAATCAGATGGAAAGTATCAAGATTATTTAAAAAGAATAGAGTATCGTAGTGTTGTTAGTAATAGTAAAGAAGGTAAACTTGCTAGTTTAACATATCAAGTTCTAGATACTAAAGATAATAATACACTTGTTAAAATAAATTTAGAGACAGGAAGGCATCATCAAATAAGAGTCCAGTTTTCCTATCATAATCATCCTTTATTAGGTGACGAGAAATATGGTAGTATTGGAAAATATCCTCTAGCATTATTCGCTTACAAATTAGAATTTACTCATCCTACAACTAAAGAAAAGTTAAATTTTACCTTACTACCAAGGGAAGGTTACTTTAAAAACTTTACACCAATTGTCTAAGATTGTAAAAAAGGTTTGATTTTTAACCTTTTTTTTGTTATGATTTAATATATAAGATAAGGGAGATGGAAGTCATTATGATATTAGCAAATTTTGATTTAAGCTTTTTTACATCAATTCCAGGAATGTTAATAACAGGAGGAGTGTTATTACTTTTAATTGCATTAATAATCTTTATTGCAACTGGAAGTAGAAAAAGCAAGAAAGATAAAAAAGAAGCAGTAAGCACTGATAATACTGCAACTACACCAGCTGTTGATAATACTGCTACTGTAGAAGTTAATGATGCACCACAAAGTGTTGTACAACCTCAAACTGTCCAGAATATAGAACCTACTCCTACAGTTGTAGCGACAGAGCCAACAGTTAATTCTACACCTACAGTAGAAAATGATGCAGGGGTTTTGCCAACTAATCCTGTACCAACTGTCCAGAGTGTTGAGCCAAAAGTAGAAACACAAGTTCCTAATAATGAAGTTAATAAAGCCGTTACTGAAACACCAACACCTATTGTTAATGCAGCAAACGAGGAAGTAGCACCTCCTGCACCAGTAGTAGATATGCCACAACAAAATGAAGAAGCTGTTTCTAGTACAACACCTGAAGTTATAGTAAATCCTACACCTGCTGAAAGTATTCAAAATAATACTGTTGCTCCTAATGCAGAAGTAGCAGCATCTGAACCAATTACTATCGTTAATGAGGAACCTAGAAGAGAAGAACCAAAACCTATTTATGGTGGTGCTAGTCCTGTAATTCCTAAAATAGATGTGGGAGAAGAACATCGTCCAATTTATGGTGGAGCAGACCCATTAGAAAATACGGGAGCTATTCCAACGATTAATAATCAAGTTTCTACACCAATTCCTAAAATAGATGCAGAACCAAAAGTAGAGCCTGTTGAACCTGTAATAGTGGCAACTCCACATGTTGAAACACCTACAGTAGAATCACCACAAGTAGAAGGCACGAAACAAGAAGTAGTAACACCTACTGTAACAGAACCAGCACCTAAAGTAGAATCTACCCAAACTGCCTCTAAGCAAGAAGTTGAAGTAGAAAGTTTATTTTAAGAGTATTTTTACTCTTTTTTTGTTCTTTCTTACTGAATTACTACATACAATAATTTAGAAAAGAAAGGATGATAAAATTATGGAAACACTAAAAGTTTCATCAAAATCAAACCCTAATTCAGTAGCAGGGGCACTAGCCAATATCTTTAGAGCAAATGGCAGTGTAGAAATACAAGCAGTAGGAGCAGGAGCCCTAAATCAAGCGATTAAAGCTGTAGCAATTGCCAGAGGATTCCTAGCACCAGCTGGTAAAAATATCGTTTGTATTCCTGCTTTTACTGATATTGCAATTGATGGAGAAGAGAGGACTGCTATTAAATTAATCATAGAAACTAAGTAAAAATACTTGTAAAAAATAAAAGTAAGCCTTATAATAAAATCAAGTCGATGACAAGAGACAATGTTAAGTAATTTTATTTAAGAGATACTGTGGTTGGTGAGAACAGTAATAAAACCTTAACTATCTCCTCTTTAGATGATTTTATATCCGGGCATTACCGTTATCTAAATTAAGTATAATAAGGATGGCACCGCTTATATCTTTATAAGCTCCTTAAAGCCATTCTTTTTTTGTTTTATCGACTAGAAATGGAGGAAAATATGTTAGATATTAAATTTGTAAGAGAAAATAAGGAAATTGTTAAAGAAAATATTAAAAAGAAGTTTCAAGATGAAAAACTACCTTTAGTAGATGAAGTAGTAGAACTAGATGAGAAGATAAGAGCTTTAAAACAAGAAGGCGATGAATTAAGAAAGACTCGTAATGATGAGAGTAGTTCTATTGGTTTACTTATGAGAGAAAAAAAGATAGAGGAAGCTGGTAAGAAGAAAGAAGAAGTTAAGAAGATTAATGAAAAGTTAGTTACTATTGAAGAAAATGAAAAGAAACTTAGTGATGAATTAAGAAGTAAGATGATGGTAATTCCTAATATTATGGACCCTTCTGTTCCAATAGGTAAAGATGATAGTGAAAATGTAGAAGTAGAACGTTTTGGGGATGCTTATAAACCAGAGTTTGAAATACCATATCATGCTGATATTATTATGAGACTTAATGGTATGGATAAAGAAGCAGCAGGAAGAACATCTGGTGAAGGATTTTACTTTTTAACTGGAGATGTTGCAAGACTTCATGAAGCGATGATTGCCTATGCAAGAGACTATATGATAGATAAAGGTTTTACTTATTGTGTACCACCTTTTATGATTCATAGTGATGTAGTAACAGGTGTTATGTCTTTTCCAGAGATGGAAGCGATGATGTATAAAATAGAAGGAGAAGATTTATATCTAATTGGTACTAGTGAACATTCTATGATAGGTAGATATAAAGGACAAATTATTAAAGAAGAAGACCTACCTTTAACCTTAACTTCATATTCACCATGCTTTAGAAAAGAAGGAGGTTCTCATGGATTAGAAGAAAGAGGACTTTACCGTGTTCATCAATTTGAAAAAGAAGAGATGATAGTTATCTGTAAACCAGAAGAGTCTATGGACTGGTATGAAAAAATGTGGAGATATACTGTTGAAGTATTTAGAAATATGAATGTACCTGTTAGACAGTTAGAGTGTTGTAGTGGAGATCTTGCCGATTTAAAAGTTAAATCATGTGATGTAGAGGCATGGAGTCCTAGACAACAAAAATACTTTGAAGTAGGTAGTTGTTCAACTTTAGGAGATGCTCAAGCAAGAAGATTAGGCATTAGAACTAAAGGAGAAAATGGAACATACTTTGTTCATACTCTAAACAATACCGTAGTTGCATCACCTCGTGGACTAATCGCTGTAATAGAAAATAATTATAATGAAGATGGTAGTGTAACAGTACCAGAAGTATTAAGACCTTATATGGGAGGATTAGAAGTAATTACACCTAAAAATTAGTAAATTAATGTATAAATATCAAGGGATTGGCCATACTGATAGTAGAAGTAAAATTGACAAAACATATAGTGTATGGTATAATAAAGACCGCACGTAAAAAG
>CAMMBO010000048.1 GCA_946494435.1 uncultured Mycoplasmatota bacterium | reverse complement strand
CAACTGAGCTATCTCGCCATAAAAGATTAACAAATTAATTCTAGCATATTTCTTTCAACTTGACAATATCTTTTTTTATTTTTTCATAAATGATACTATATATATTATAATCATATATCCTCAAATTATGCATATAAAGAAGAAGTAATATTTAAAATACTACTTCTTCATACTATGTATATAATCTATTGGTCTTTTATAACCATTTAATCTTTTAGATAAAACTTTCATTGCTTTATTTTTATTACTAGTTAAAGGAAATAATTTATTACTTATAATATAATGATATAAATTATTTTCTATAAGAAAGTCTAAATGATTATTTTGCAAGCTTTCTTCTGTAATTTCGCTGAACATTCCCATTACATTATTGATGTTAAGCTTTTCGATCTCATTCTTATCTTTAGTTAGATATTCATAGTCCCACCAATCTGGATCAGTTAAGACTATATTTTCCTCTGTTAATAGAATATTTTCTCTTTTTAAATCATCAAGCCTAATTTTATATTCGCTTATTATTTTTAGTAATTTAAATATTTCCTCCAAGTTATATAATAAATATTCAGTAGGTATTTCTAAAAAATCATCATATATTTCTTTATAATAAGAAAGTAAATAAGCATCTGCTGTATATTTATATTTTTTATCTTTATATAATATTTTTTTAATATCTGCAAGATTAGGATGATTTATGTTTCTTAAATCTTTATAAATATCGGTTTTTAGAAAATTCTTTTCTAAATAAATACCTCTATCATAACGTTTGAAACATAAATCTTCATTATATCTATAAATAGTTGCACAGACTCCATGTCCAACTTCATTATTTAATATATCATCAGGAATTATAACTTCCTTATCATTTTCATCATAATATTTCATGTAAATCTCTCTTTCTGTTATCTATTGTATCATAAATTACTCAACAGTAACAGACTTTGCTAAATTTTTAGGCTTGTCTATATCAGTTCCTTTTAAAGTGGCAGTATAATAAGCGATTAATTGATAAGGAATAATAACTAATATAGGTTTAATAAATTCACTTGCTTTAGGAATTTTTACGATAGTGAAAGTATCGTCCTTATAATTATCATCACATATTAAATATATATCAGCACCTCTTGCTAGGACTTCTTTTAAATTACTAATAGTCTTAGGATTTAAACAAGAGTTAGTGGCACTAGCAAGTACAGGAGTATTTTTCTTAATTAAAGAAATAGTACCATGCTTTAATTCTCCTGCAGCATAGGCTTCACTGTGAATGTAAGATATTTCTTTAAGTTTTAAGGCTCCTTCCATACTAAGATAATAGTCAAGACCTCTTCCTATATAGAAGATATCTTCTTCTTTATAGATTGTTTTTGCAATAGATAGATAAGTATCTTTATTATTTAATAGAGGAGTGATTAATTTCTCTATATTATTAAATTCATCTATTACTTCTAAGACTTTTTCTTTACTAATAGTTTTATTTCTTAGTCCATGAGATAGGGCTAGAATAGAAAGAAGTGCTACTTGGGCTGTATAAGCTTTAGTAGAGGCCACGGCTATTTCACTTCCTGCTTTCGTATAAAGACAAGTATCTACTAAATAAGATATAGTACTATCTTCTACATTAATAATGCCAAGAGTAGGGTAGTGCTTACTTTTAACAAGCTTTAAAGCAGCGATAGTATCGGCAGTTTCACCTGACTGGGAGATAAAGATAGTTAGAGTATCTTTAGATAAAAAGTTATTGTGATATCTAAACTCACTTGCTAGATAAACATTACATCTTGTATTAGTAACTTCTTCAAAAAGATATTTTGCAACTAGTCCGGCATGGTAAGCAGTACCACAACCAACAATGGTGATTTCTTTATACTTAGTTAAATCTGGTAAAGTCTTTAAAGAATCTAGTCCCTCTTTTATAAAAGGCAATACTGTCTTTAAAATAGTTGTTTTCTGTTCCATTATCTCTTTTAACATATAATGTTTATAATGGCCTTTAGAATTATCACTATCTTTTATATCGATAGTATGTAATTCTTTATTTAAAATATCTCCTTTAACGGACTTAATTACAACTTCATTAGCATTAACTCTAGCATATTCAAAGTCATCTAATATAAAGTATTTATTAGTATATTTTAATATCGCTCTAATATCACTAGCGACAATATTAGTCTTATCACTAATTCCTATTACTAAAGGACTTTCTTTTTTCATTACATAAAGATTATCTAAGTCATTATCAATAATCATAAGAATAGCATAACTACCAATTACTTTTTCCATAAAAGCTTTAATAGTCTTATCTACATCATTATATTTCTCATAATAATAATTTAAAAGAGCACAAGCGACTTCTGTATCAGTACTAGACTTAAAAGAGTAGTTTTCTTTTTCTAACATCTCTTTAATCTCTTCATAGTTTTCTATTATACCATTATGAACAATAGTAACATGTTTAACATTATGAGGATGAGCATTAATACTATTCGCTTTCCCATGAGTTGCCCATCTAGTATGAGCGATACCCATATTACTTTTATCATTTTTATTAAGTTTGCTTTCTAGTTTAATAATCTTTCCACTAGTTTTAACAATATTTATTTTATTATTTTTAAGGTAGGCAACTCCTGCTGAGTCGTAACCTCTATATTCAAGATTTTTTAATCCCGTAATTAAAATAGGCAATACATTTCTATTTTTAGAAATTGCCCCAACAATTCCACACATATAAACTCCTTACTACTTTGATATATGTTTTGTTGTAATCTTGATTTTACTTTTTGTCATATACCTTACGACTAGTAGCCGTGGTAACATCCGCCGAACTTTCGATAGTTACCAACCTCGTCAACCAACCTGGTTCTGGCGCTAAGATAAATTATTACCTCCATCTAACTTATCCTTAATAGTATTTTATGTCTAAGTTTAATAGTTTGTCAAATTATATGTGTTAATAATTGTAAAATATAAATAGAAAATGATAATAAAAACTACTTTCAAAATTTAAAATGAAAGTAGTTTTATAGTTTTACTTTAATAGTCATTATATATTATTATAATTGTTTAATTCTCATGACCACTTGGTAACTTATGTACTAATTTTTTCTCCTCTGATTTTAATGAATCTTTCCAACTACCAGATGGCATATATTTAGAAATATCTTTGCCACTGAACTTATCATCAACAAATTGATTATATTCTTCAGGGGACATTGATTCAAAGTGATTGTGCCAGAATATATACCAGGCATTATATGATTCACTTCTTTCAACATGTTCGTTTGCACTAGGCTCTTTAGTAAACTCCACTCCAAATTTTCTTGTAAAATAAACAAGGTATTCTAAATTATATTGTGCGTCTATTAAATCTTGTTTAGATACTTTTTGTGTCCAAGGTTTATCGCTATCATGTATTGCCCAAAATATGCTACCACCTAAATTATCAATTTTTTTCCAAATATCAATTTCATCGAGTTGTTCTAGTGCTTCTGGATTGCCAAATGTATTATATATTCCCCATATTCTTATATCTTCATTTTCCATTATAAAAACTCCTTTTTTCATTTGCTACATATTATAATATATTAATATTTAAAAATCAATATAAAGTTAGATTACATGTTCGCATTGTAAAGTAAGAGAAGTAATGCTATAATTTAGTTATGTTCACGTAGCTCAGTAGGATAGAGCGTTTCCCTCCGAAGAAATTGGTTAAAGTATAGCGATTATTAATTAAACCTTTATTTTATAAGAAAAGATAGAAATATAAAATAATAAGTGTCGCGAATCTGTCGCGAATAAATTTATCTATCTTAAAAAATACTAACAAATTTTAAAAAAATAAAATCATTTTTTATATTTTTATGTTAAAATGGTATAGATGTTCCCGTAGCTCAGTTGGATAGAGCACAGGTCCCCGAAGCCTGGTTTTGCGGTGGTTCGATTCCACTCGGGAACACCATATATTTTTTTAAATAAAAATTATAAATAACATATAGAACTGTATCATTATATCAGTTCTTTTTTTGTGGTCATACATAGTCATCTTATTAAGATAGGATGACTATTAGAAAGGAGGGAGAATGTCTAATTGTAAAGTTATTTCAATCGCCAATCAAAAGGGAGGCGTTGGTAAGACCACTACCACATTTAATTTAGGTGTTGCATTGTCTAAATTAGGTAAGAAGGTATTATTAGTCGATGCAGATCCTCAAGGTGACCTTACTGTTTGTTTGGGTTATTATGATACTGATAACCTGCCTACGATTGCTAATTTAATGGAAGCTTCAATTAATGATTATGATATAGATGCTGAAAGTATAATTCTACATCATAAAGAAAATATAGATTTACTTCCATCAAATTTAGATTTATCTGCTGTGTCTTTATCATTAGTAAGTGCAATGAGTAGAGAATATACTATGAGGAATTGTTTAAAAGATATTAGGAAAAATTACGATTATATATTAATAGATTGTAATCCTAGTTTAGATATGATTACACTTAATGCTTTATCTTGTTCCGATAAAGTAATTATTCCAGTGCAAACTCAATATTTAGCTGCTAAAGCTATGGGACAATTACTTGGCACAGTATCAAAAGTTAAAAGACAGATAAATCCTAATTTAAATGTTGGAGGAATATTACTGACATTAGTTGATGATAGGACAAAACTATCAAAAGAAACGAAAGTAGCATTGCAAGAAAATTATGGGAGTATTATAAAAATATATAATACAAAAATACCATCAGCAGTAAAAGTTGCTGAATCGACTAAAGTGGGACAAAGTATTTTTTCTTATGACAAAAGAAGTAAGGTTGCAGATGCTTACTTACAATTTGCAAAGGAGGTAGATGAAGATGGCAAAACAAGAAAGCAAGATGCACCTTCCTACGATAGATGATTTATTTACTACTCAAGAAGAGCGAGATAATGCTAATTTAGAAAAAGTTGTAGATATAAAAATTGCTGATATTGATGATTTTCCACAGCATCCTTTTCAAGTTATAAAAAATGCAGAAATGGATGAAATGGTAGAAAGTATTAAATCAAAAGGAGTATTAGTACCTGCCATTGTAAGAAAAAAGGAAAATGGTAAATATGAAATGATTTCTGGTCATAGAAGAAAAAAAGCTAGTGAATTAGCTGATTTAGATACTATTCCCTGTATTGTTCGTGATTTAAGTGATGATGAAGCAACAATAATTATGGTTGATAGTAATTTGCAACGTGAAAAATTATTGCCTAGTGAAAAAGCTTTTGTTTATAAGTTAAAAATGGAAGCTTTAAGTCATCAAGGTAAAATAACTTCTCGACAACTTGTCGAGAAGTCGATAACAGCTGATATAATAGGGAAAGGTAATAATGAAAGTGGCAGACAAGTTCAAAGATATATTAGATTAACTTATCTATTACCTAAACTTTTAAAGTATGTTGATAATTCTGTTATTAAAGATTCAGAAGAATTATCTATTGCATTAAGTCCTGCTGTTGAGATTTCATTTTTAAAAAAGGAAGAACAGAAAAGTTTGCTTGATTATATAGAATTTAATCAAATAACACCATCACAACATCAAGCTATAGAATTAAAAAAGATGAGTGAGTCTAACACATTTACAATAGAAAAAATGAAAAAATTATTAGATGGTGGGAAACCTAATCAAACTCCAACTTTAAAAGTAAGTATGAATAAGCTAAAAACTGTACTCCCAAGTAATTTAAAAAATGATAAAGAAAGGGAGGATTACGTTATAAAGGCTGTTGTATTTTATGATAAGTATCAAAAAAAAATGAAAGAAAGAAATGAGCAGGCTCGATAAGTGGGAGTATGTTATCTAAAAAAATCCCTTCCTATAACCTACCCTTAAATACTAGCTCTATTACTAACTGAAAAAAATAAAACTAAACATTTCTGAAATAGTACTAGTGACATATATAGATATTGATGTTATTATGTAGGCAAGAGAAGAGGAATGTTTATGAAAAAGAAAAAAATAGTTATTTTAGTAGTAATTTCTGTATTAGTGCTTTGTGTTATAGGCTTTGGAGTTAATAAAATCTTTTTTCAAGATAATAGTGAAATAGTGGAGTCCAAAGAAGAAAAGAAGAGTAAAGATAATGATACAAAGAAGAAAAATCAAGAAAATGCAAATATAAGGAAAGGAGAAAATTTATGGCAAGATATACAGGACCAAGTTACAAAAGATCAAGA
>CAMMBO010000047.1 GCA_946494435.1 uncultured Mycoplasmatota bacterium | reverse complement strand
TCTTGTACTTCTACCAAGTTCAGCAGCCATTTTTACTAATTTACCTACACCAACAGTATCTAGGCTTGCGAAAGGATCATTTATAAATATTTTTTTATCATAGTAATCACTCAAGAACTTAGAAGCATCATCTCTTGAGAAACCATAAGTCATTTGTGTTAAATCATTAGTACCAAAGCTAAAGAATTCTGCTTCTTCTGCAATTTTATCTGCTAAAATGGCAGCTCTTGGTATTTCTATCATAGTACCTACTTTATATTTTAAATCACTATTATTATCTTTAATAATAGCATTAGCTGTTTCAACTACTATATTCTTAACATATTTTAATTCATTAACATCCCCTACTAAAGGTATCATAATCTCTGGTGTTACTTTAATACCCTCTTTTTCTACTTCTAAAGCAGCATTTATAACAGCTTTTGTTTGCATAACAGCAATCTCTGGATAAGTAACAGCAAGACGACATCCACGATGTCCCATCATTGGATTAAATTCTTTTAGTGAATCTACCTTATTCTTTAAAGAAACAAAATCCATATCAAGGTCTTTAGCAAGAGCTTTAATCTCATCATCAGTATGAGGTAAGAACTCATGTAGTGGTGGGTCTAAGAATCTAATAGTAACTTCATAACCATCCATTACTTTAAATAACTCTTTAAAGTCATCTTTTTGATAAGGTAATATCGCATCAAGAGCTTCTTCACGTTTTTCTAAAGTAGGAGCGACTATCATCTTTCTAAAGTTAAAGATTCTCTCACTATCAAAGAACATATGCTCTGTACGACAAAGTCCAATACCTTTAGCTCCGAAGTCTCTTGCAACTTTAGCATCCCTAGGATTATCAGCATTAGTTCTAACCTCTAGGTCTGCTACTTCATCAGCCCAGTTCATGAATGTTTCAAAGTTACCACTAATAGATGCAGGAACTGTCTTTATCTCTTCTCCATAAACATTACCAGTTGAACCATCTAAACTAAGGTAATCACCTTCTTTAAAGACTTTACCATCTTTAGTAGTTAAAGTTTTCTTATTAACATCAACTATCAAATCACCACAACCTGATACACAACAAGTACCCATACCACGAGCGACTACGGCAGCGTGTGATGTCATTCCACCTCTAACTGTTAAGATACCACGAGCTATATTCATTCCTTCAATATCTTCTGGAGATGTTTCTTCTCTTGCTAATATTATATCTTCTACTCCCTCTTCGTTAGCTTTCATAACATCTTCAGCACTAAAATATAAGTGACCAGTTGCTGCTCCAGGAGATGCTGCTAAACCTTTACCAATAACTTTTGCCTTACTTAAAGCCGCTTTATCAAAAGCAGGATGTAATAATTGTTCTAGTTGTTTAGGTTCTACTCTTAAAAGTGCTTCTTCTTTAGTAATTTTACCTTCATTAACAAGTTCTACTGCAATTCTAAGAGCAGCTTCTGCCGTTCTTTTACCACTTCTAGTTTGAAGCATAAATAACTTACCATTTTCAATAGTAAACTCCATATCTTGCATATCTTTATAATGGTCTTCTAGAGTTTTACATATCTTAACAAACTCATCATAGCATTCTGGCATAACCTCTTTTAAAGTATCAATAGACTGTGGAGTCCTAATACCTGCAACTACATCCTCTCCTTGTGCATTAATTAAATACTCTCCATATAACTTAGCTTCTCCAGTAGCAGGATTTCTAGTAAATGCAACACCAGTTCCACTAGTATTACCCATATTACCATAAACCATCTCTTGAACATTAACAGCAGTACCCCAGTCTCCTGGAATATCATTAAGACGTCTATAAGTAATCGCTCTATCATTATTCCAACTTCTAAAGACAGCTTTTACCGCTTCTATTAGTTGTACTTTAGCATCTTGTGGGAACTCTTCACCTGCATGCTTTCTATATTCTTCTTTATATCTATCTACAACTTCAACTAAATCATCAGCCGTTAAATCAGTGTCAAGTTCTACATTCTTTTCTTTCTTAATATCTTCAAATAAATATTCAAAAGAACTCTTTGGAAAGCCCATAACTACATCTGCAAACATCTGAATAAAACGACGATAACAGTCATAAGCAAATCTTTTATTATCTGTAAGTCTTGCAAGTGTTTCTACTACTTCATCATTCATACCAAGATTAAGGATTGTATCCATCATTCCTGGCATAGAGCTTCTTGCCCCACTTCTAACTGATACTAATAATGGATTTTTATCATCTCCCATAGTCTTACCAGTTAACTTTTCAAGATTAGCTAATTCTTTAAAGATTTCTTCTTTAATATCCTCACTAATCTCTTCATTATCATCATAGTATTTTAAGCAAGCTTCAGTTGTTACAGTAAACCCACGAGGTACAGGTAATCCAATTCTTGTCATCTCGGCAAGATTAGCTCCTTTTCCTCCTAACAACTCTCTCATATCCTTATTGCCTTCACTAAAGGCATAAACATATTTCATTTAATCACTATCCTTTCGCTATAAAACAAGTATAACAAAGATAATTTATTTTTTAAAGAAAAAATTGCTACTAAAAATACGACATGATATACTAATAGCAAGGAAGTGAAACTATGGATAAAAAAAGAATTTTATTAAAGTTATCAGGTGAAGCTTTAAGTGGCTCTAAAGATAATGGTATTGACTTTGAAAGAGTTATAGAAATTGCTAAAGAAGTTAAAGATTGTCTTGATATGAACTTTTCTATTGCAATAGTTGTAGGAGGAGGAAACTTCTGGAGAGGTAAGGCGAATGACTTTATGGAGCGGCAAACATCTGATTATATCGGTATGCTTGCAACTACTATGAATGCTCTAGCTTTGCAAGATGCTTTTAGACAAATAGGAGTTCCAGTTCGTGTTGAAACTGCTATCGAGATGAGAAAAGTTGCCGAGTTCTATCTACGTGAAAAATGTGAGAAACATCTTGAAAAAGGTAGAGCTGTAATATTCGGTTGTGGTACAGGTAACCCATTCTTTTCAACTGATACGGCAGCAGCTTTAAGAGCGGCAGAGATTAATGCTGATATTTTAGTGAAAGCAACTAATGTAGATGGTATTTATGATAAAGATCCTAAAAAGTATAAAGATGCTAAATTAATTAAAGAAACAACATATAATGATGTGTTAAATAAAAAGTTAAAAGTAATGGACTTGACAGCAATTACTCTATGCATGGAAGAGTCAATTCCTATTATTGTCTTCAATATAAATAAACCTGGTATGTTAAGGCAAGCTCTTATTACTGATGATATAGGTTCTATTGTAAAATAATATTACTACAATAACAAAACTCTAAATTATATAAATATAAAATATGCAATAAACATTATTGTTTTAAAGGTAAAGAAATGATTTTAGAAGATTAAAAGCCCACACAACGTGAGCTTTTTTAAACATAGTAGGACTACCAGTACCTACATATATTCTTTCGGAATATAACCTTACTTTGCTAATAATTCACTAATTAAATTACTTATCTCAGTTGGATTATCTAAAGTCATTCCTTCAATAAGTCTAGCTTCAGCATAAAGTATTTTACTATATTTCTCTAATGTCTCATAGTCTTTCTTTTCATATAAAGATTTTAATTTAGTAGCAATAGGATGATCTTCATTAATCTCCATCACAGTACTTGCTTTTACACCAGTATCAGTTGGCATAGCATCCATTACTTTTTGCATTTCTACCGATACAGCACCTTTACTAGTTAAGCATACAGGATGATTTTTAAGTCTATGAGTAAAGGCTACTTCATTAACACCATTATTTAGAGCATCATGCATTTTAGTAAACATATCTTTATACTCTTCATTAGTTTTCTTTAACTCTTCTTTCTCTTCATCGCTTTCAAAATCTGCTTCTTCACTTGCTACATTGACAAAGTTCTTCTCTTTATAATTCATCATTACTTTAAAAACAAATTCATCTAAGTAATCAGTTAAATATAGAATATCTATACCCTTCTCTTTAGCAGCTTCCACTTGTGGTAATAAATCTATTTTATCAACAGTCTCACCACAAGCATAATAAATTGTCTTATCATCATCACTCATATTAGAAACATACTCATCAAGTGTAACCATCTTTTTCTCTTTAGATGAATAGAAAAGCAATAAGTCTTGTAATGTTTCTTTAGCCATTCCATAAGACTCATAGATACCTACTTTAAGTTGCATTCCAAAGTCTTTAAAGAACTTCTCATAATTTTCTCTATCATTTTTTAGCATCTTTTCAAGTTCTTTTTTAATCTTAGATTCAAGGCTCTTAGCGATAGATTTAATTTGATAATTTTCTTGTAGAGTTTCTCTTGAAATATTTAAAGATATATCTTCACTATCAACTATACCTTTAACAAAACTAAAGTAATCTGGTAAAAGGTCAGCGCACTTATCCATGATTAGGACACCTTTAGAATAAAGCTCAAGTCCTTTCTCATAATCTTTAGAATAATAATTATATGGAGCATGACTTGGTATAAACAAAAGGGTTGTATATGAGCATCTTCCTTCTACTTCACTACGAATTACTTTAAGAGGTGCTTCATAATCATAGAATTTATCTGTATAAAATGAATTATAATCTTCATCTTTTACACTACTCTTCCCTTTCTTCCAAATAGGAACCATACTGTTTAGTGTTTTATCTTCAAGTTTTTTCTCTTCTTTATCATCTTTCTTAGTAGTTGTTTCTACTTTCATCTTAATAGGATATGAAATATAATCAGAATATTTTTTGACTAATCTTTCAAGAGCATAATCTTCTAAATACTCATCATAATTATTATCTTCATTATTCTCTTTTAAATGAAGTATTATTTTTGTACCAGTTTTATCATAGTCACACTCTTCAATAGAGTATCCATCAGCACCTCTTGATACCCAACGATAAGCTTTATCACTGTCATAAGCTTTACTAATAACTTCTACTTCATCACTTACCATAAAACTAGAATAAAATCCTACACCAAATTGTCCAATAATAGCCATATTTTTATCATCAGACATCTTCTCTTTAAATAACTCAGAACCACTCTTAGCGATAGTACCTAAGTTATTTTCAAGTTCTTCCTCATTCATACCAATACCATTATCCATAATAGTTAATGTTCTATTATCTTTATCAGGTATAAGTCTAATCTCTAAGTCTTTTTTCTTAATCTTAATTTTTTTATTAGTAAGTGACTCATAATAAAGTTTATCAATAGCATCACTTGCATTAGAGATTAACTCACGTAAAAATATCTCCTTATTAGTATAAATAGAATTAATCATTAAATCTAATAACTTTTTAGATTCAGCTTTAAATTGTTTTTTCTTCAAATTAATCACTCTTCTTTCTTATTTACATAATGTAGAATAACACTAGAGTTAGCAATTGTCAATAGTGAGTGCTAATAAAATTAAAAAAAGAAAACTAGTTGTACTAGCTTCTATATATAAGTAAAATCAGTTACACCACTATTAGAAATAGCTGAACTTGGTATAGTCCATTTATCTCTTTTTACTCGTATTTCTGTTAAATTATTGCAGTAATCAAACATTTGAAGTGTCTCTGTGACATTTGACGTATCAAAATTAGTTAAATCTAATTTTGTTAATGCTCTGCAACTATGAAACATTCTTGTCATAGTTTCTACTTTTGATGTATCAAAACTGCTTAAGTCAATGCCCTCTAAATCTGTACATCCATAAAACATTTCATTCATGTTAGTTACTTGTGAAGTGTTAAAAAAATCACTAAAAATTATTTGTTTTACCTTCATTGTTGCACGTGTAATTGGAGATACTGCAAACATATCACTCATATTAGTTGTAAAACTAGTATCTAAATAAGACAAATCTATTGTGGTGCAGTTTTCAAAACCAGCAAAATAGTATGACATATCTGTATTTGCAATTATCTTACCTTCTCCACCTATTGTTACTTTATATGTTCCAGAATCTGTTCCATCATCTTCTATATAAGCAATGACACTGCCATTTTGTTTCTCTGATATATCCCAACTTTCTATTACTCCTTCTGGTATAACAGTATCTCCCTTTGTTACTATACTTGTAGCTTTTTCTCTTATTTCATCAGTATGAAAGTCTGTAGGTATAAAAATAGCCATTGAACCAGCTGTTCTCATCATCCTATCTTCCATAGATAAGCCATCTTTTCCATAAACATTTATCTTTACAGCAAACTTTAAATTTCCTCCATCTCCTTGGGGAT
>CAMMBO010000046.1 GCA_946494435.1 uncultured Mycoplasmatota bacterium | reverse complement strand
TTCAAATAACTGATCCTAAACTTTATACTTATGGAGTAGAAAATCCTATTAATGCCATTGAAAACTTAACGGCAACAACTCTACGTAATATTATTGGTGAGTTAGAACTTGATCAGACTTTGACATCAAGAGATATCATTAATTCTAAGATGAGGTCAATTCTAGATGAAGCGACTGATCCTTGGGGTATTAAAGTAAATAGAGTTGAAGTTAAAAACATTATCCCTCCTCGTGATATTCAAGATGCTATGGAAAAACAAATGAGGGCAGAACGCGAAAGACGTGAGAAAATATTACAAGCAGAGGGAGAGAAGAAAGCTGCTGTATTAATCGCTGAAGGAGAAAAAGAAAGTACAGTCTTAAGAGCAGAGGCACAGAAAGAAGCAGCAATTAAGAAAGCAGAAGGTGAAGCAGAAGCAATTATTAAAATTAAGAATGCCGAAGCAGAAGGAATTAGATTATTAAAAGATGCAAAAGCAGATAGTGCAGTCTTGAAGCTAAAAAGTTATGATGCAATGGTTCAAGTTGCAAATGGTCAATCTACTAAGATAATAGTTCCTAGTGAATTACAAAACTTAGTAACAGCAGGAACCGTCTTAAGTGAAACATTTAAAGAAGGAAAGAAGTAATTGATATTTCTTTCTTTTTTTGGTATAATATGCCTCTAGAGAAAGGGGTATTACAATGATAGATTTAACTAGTGATAAAATTAGAACTGATGTTGTTAGGAGAAAGTTTTTTAATGAGAATGAGGAATTCTTTAAAAAACTAAATATAACAAGAGATAATTATGCAGGTCCCTTAGGATTGCATATTTACTTGATAGAACTGAGTGATGGATATTATTATGCAAAGAGTAAGCCTGAAGTTCAAATTTGTAATGAGATTGTAGGTAGATATCTATGCAATCGAATAGGGCTTGAAACAACTTCTTTAGATTTATTATTAGATAAAGACAAATTAAAGATGGTCACCCCTAACTATAGAAAAGAAGAACTTAAATATCAATACCAAAAAGATGATGCTGAACTTGCTTTTCATCACCGATATAACGTTAGTAAACTAAAAATACTTCCTAGGGCTTATCAAAAAGAACAATTAAAACTAATTACTATTGATATGATGATGGGACAAACTGATAGACATGATGATAATATGGAAGAAGTATTAAAAAATAATACTCTTCATCTAGCTCAGGTTATAGATTTTGGTGAAAGCTTTGATTATTACTATTACTGTTATTATAATCCTTATGTTAGTATACCAAAAGATGTAGGGAGTATAGATAGATTTTTAAACGATTTCCCAGAAGCTTATAAATACTTTTTAGAAATATTTAGTATAGGAACTGAAGAATTAGTAAATTATATAGAAACTAAGTATCCAATAAGAGTAGAGGATGAAATTAAAGAAGCTTATGATAAAGTTATCTCTAAAAATAAGAATCTAATAAAATCTTTAAGATAGAGTTTTTTAATTTTTATATTTGTTAGATGGTACTTAATGAAGAAGGATGGAAAGATAATGATAGATTTAACTAGTGATAAAATTAGAACTGATGTTGTTAAAAATAAGCTATCTTTTATTGAAAAATTATATTTGACTAAAACTAATTATGCTAATTCCTTAGGTTGTAAATATTTAATGAAATTAAGTGATGGTTATTACTATGTAAAAAAAGTAAATGAGTTAGAACTTTGTAACGAAATTGTAGGTAGATATTTATGTGCTAAAGTTGGTCTTGAAACCACTGACTTAGAGTTATTATTAGATAAAAATGTAATTAAAATTGCTACTCCTAATTATAGAAAACAAAATTTAAATTATAATAATCCAACTGATGATAAGATTTTGTTTTTTAGTAATCAATATAATGTTAGTAAATTAAAATTACTACCTAAATCATATCAAAAAGAACAAGTTAAATTAATTGCTCTAGACGTGATGATGGAACAGACTGATAGATATGGTAGAAATATGGAAGAGATAATTGATAAAAATATTATTCATCTAACCCCAGTTATTGATTTTGCAAGGAGTTTTGGTGTTGTCTATTTTAATTTTTTTTATAATCCTTATGTTAGTATACCAAAAGATGTAGGGAGTATAGATAAATTTTTAAACGATTTCCCAGAAGCTTATAAATACTTTTTAGAAATATTTAGTATAGGAACTGAAGAATTAGTAAATTATATAGAAACTAAGTATCCAATAAGAGTAGAGGATGAAATTAAAGAAGCTTATGATAAAGTTATCTCTAAAAATAAGAGGCTAATAAAATCTTTAAGATAGAGTTTTGTTTAAAAAACTCTATATTTTTTAGCCTTTAAATAGTATAATGTAATCATAAGAGGGTGATACTTATGTCTTATATTAGTGTTAAAAACCTAACTAAAATATATAAAATGGGTGAAGTTACTATTAAAGCTTTAGATAATGTTTCTTTTGATGTTGATGAAGGAGAACTTACTGTTGTTTTAGGACCTAGTGGAGCAGGTAAGACAACTATTTTAAATATCCTTGGAGGAATGGATTCTGCAACTAGTGGTAGTGTAATTATTGATAATAATGATATCGCTAAATATAATAATAAAAAATTAACTGATTATAGACGTTATGATATAGGATTTGTCTTTCAATTTTATAATCTTGTTGGTAACCTAACTGCTCTTGAAAATGTTTCTCTTGCTAGTCAGATATGTAAAAATCCTATGGACTCTAGTGAAGCCTTAAAAAGAGTAGGATTATTGACGCGAAAAGATCACTTTCCTGCCCAACTTTCCGGTGGTGAACAACAACGTGTCTCTATCGCCCGCGCTATCGCTAAAAATCCTAAACTATTACTTTGTGATGAACCAACAGGGGCATTAGACTCTAAAACTGGTAAAAAGATAATAGAACTATTACAAGATACCTGTCATAAGACTAAAACTACAACTATAATTATTACCCATAATGCTGTTATTGCTGATATCGCTGATAAAGTTATTAAAGTTAAAAATGGTAAGATAGAAAGTGTTACTGTTAATAAGAATCCTAAACTAGTTAAGGAGATTGATTGGTAATGTTAATCTTTAAGAATAGTTTTCGAAAAATTTGGAAGTCTAAAGGAAGATTCTTATCATTAATTCTTATTGTCATTTTAGGCACCTCTTTCTTTGCAGGAGTTAGAGAAACTTCTAGTGATATGATTAAGACTTTAGATAATTATTATGATGAGACTAATCTCTATGACTTTAAGATTGTTAGTACTCTTGGGTTAACTGATGATGATATTAAATCTTTAGAAGAAGTAGATGGTATAAAAGAAGTAGAAGGAACATACTCAATTGACACTCTAATCGATGGTAATGCTGTTAAAGTAAGTGCTCTATCAGATATTAGTAAACCAACCTTAATTGATGGTAGAATGCCTAAAAGTAATAGTGAGTGTCTTGGTGAAGATGAGAAGTTTAAGATAGGAGATACTATTAAAGTAGATGATGATACTTATCTTAAGAATAATACTTGTAAAGTAGTAGGAACTGTTAATAGTAGTAGTTATATCTATGAAAATAAAGGTATATCGACAGTAGGTGATGGAAAACTTGATAGTTTAGTCTATGTACCTAAAGATAACTTTAAACTTGATTATTATACAGAAATATATTTAATAGCTTCAGATACTAAAGAAGAATTATCTTATAGTGATAGTTATGATGAAATAATAGATAAAGTTAACAAAAGACTTATGAAGTTGAAGCCTTTAAGAGAAACAGTAAGATATGAAGAGATCCTTAAAGAGGCGATGGATAAAGTAACTGCATCTCAAAATGAACTTAATAGGGTCAAAGAAGAAAATGAAACTAAGTTTAATGATGCTCTAACTGAGTTAAATTCTAATAAAATAAAACTTGATGAAGGACTAGAAGAATATAATAGTAATTTATATACGCTAAATAAGACTAAAGAGTCTACAGAAACAGAAATTAATAATGGCTTCAATGCTTTAGAAAGTGCTAAAACAGAGTTTAATAATGCTTTAAGTAGTGCCGGGCTTACAGTAGATAACTTACAGTCTACTCTTGATACCATAAATACTAATATAAGTAGTCTTGAAGAACAATTAAAAGGACTTGATCCTAGTGATAGTTTATATGAAACATTAAATGCTACATTAAGTGAACTAAAGACTAATAAATCTAATATAGAAAAATTAATTAGTACCAATAATACTTTAAAAGAGCAAGAAACTACTTTAAATAATTCTTTAAGTACTTGGAATAGGGAATATAATAATGCTCTAAAAGAATTAAATAGTGCTAAAAAAGAAATAGATGAGGGCTATATTGAGTTAGAAGAAGGTTATGATGAATATAATACTAACTATAATCTATATTTAGAAGAAATATCTAACTACGAGACGGAGATAAATGATGCTAAAGAAGAAATACAAAATATAGAGAAACCTGTTTGGTACTTATTAACAAGAAGTGATTTAACTGGTTATACATCATTTTATGAAAGTGCTACTAAAGTAGACTCTATCGCTGCTGTATTTCCAATATTCTTCATTCTAATAGCATTCCTTATGGCCTTTAATACGATGAATAGAATGATAGAAGAAGAACGTAGTGAGATAGGAGCCTTTATATCTTTAGGTATTAGAAAATCAACTATTGCCTTTAGTTATCTTTTATATGTATTTATCGCTTGTATTTTAGGACTTGTTATAGGCTTAAGTGTTGGCTATACCTTAATACCAAGAATACTTTATACTGTCTATGCCGCCTCCTTTACAATACCAAAATTATCTACTTATGCTAACCCATATGCTTGTCTAATTATTGTCTTAACTACCATAATTTTAATGAGTATAGTAGTCTTTATTACTCTTGCTAAGGACTTTAGATTAGCACCTGCTACTATTCTAAGACCAGCTTCTCCAAAAAATGGTAAAAAGATATTATTAGAGAGAATTAAACCACTCTGGAGACATTTATCCTTTTCTTGGAAGATAACCTTACGTAACTTATTTAGATACAAGAAAAGAATCTTTATGACTGTCTTAGGTATAGCAGGATGTACTGCTTTGTTACTTACAGGTTTTGGCATTAAAGATAGTTTAAGTGATTTATTAGATATTCAATATGGTGATATTATTCATTATGATGCCACATTTGTCTTAAATGATGATGTAAATAAAGATGATGTTACAAAGAGCTTATCTCTTAATAATTTAACAGATTATATAACTACTAATATATCTAGTTTTACTTTTAAAGCGAATAATAAGAATTTGGATTTTACATTGATTGCCTTTATGAGTAATGACAAAATTAATGACTATGTAACCTTAAAATCACTTGATGGCAGTACTTTAAACTTAAGTGATGATGGAGTTATTATTACAGAGAAAATGGCAGAGTTGTTAGATGCTAAAGTAGGAGAGAATATTAGTATTAGAAATAGTGATAATGAACTATTTATCGTTAAAGTAAGTGGTATTACTGAAAACTATATAAGTAACTTTATGTATATGAATAGTACTTATTATGAAGAAATATTTAATGATGATGAGTTTAATAGTTATCTTGTTAATCTAGATGACTCTATTAATAAAGAAAAACTATCTAATAATTTATTAGACACAGGATATTTTGGAGCGATACAATATACAGAAGATAATATGGATATGTTTAATGATATTATCGCTGGTATGAATAATATAGTTTATCTAATAATCGCTTTCTCAAGTTTTCTTGCTATAACAGTTTTATATAACTTAACAATTATTAATATCAATGAAAGAAAAAGAGAAATAGCGACCCTAAAAGTCTTAGGATTTAGGGATAAAGAGGTATCTAGTTATGTCTATAGAGAGACTATTATTTTAACTATAGTAGGTATAATAGTAGGAATATTCTTAGGTTTTTCTCTAAATACCTTTATCTTAATGATAGCTGAAACTGATGAGATTCTATTTATAAAAACAATTAAACCATTAAGTTATGTTCTATCATTTATAATTATTATAGTATTTAGTATTATAGTCCAAGTAATAACATACTTTATCTTAAAAAGAATAGACATGATAGATTCATTAAAATCTGTAGAGTGAAGCATTGTTATTCGGTAGAAAAAGATTATACTTTTAAACTAGAAATGTAATTATTAAAAAGGATTATAGTATGTTAAATAGAATTAATCCTTTTTAATATCTTTATATATTATAATATTTAATAGAAAAAACAGTCCTAAGACTGTTTTAATTTCATAATGGTGTCCACGATGCGACTCGAACGCATGACCGATCGCTTAGAAGGCGATTGCTCTATCCAGCTGAGCTACGCGGACAAATA
>CAMMBO010000045.1 GCA_946494435.1 uncultured Mycoplasmatota bacterium | reverse complement strand
TAGCATATCCTGACATATTAGTATCTGTATATTTTGCTAATTTATATGAAGTACCATTTCCTACAGTTCCAAGGTACCAAGTTGTATTATCTTCTATCATTGAACTATAACTACTATCCACGTAATTTGTTAGATAGTCGCCATTTAAAAATGCTCCTATAGTATTACTACTTGAAAAACTAGTATTACTTCCAAAGGCACTTGTTATAAAGGTTCCAGAACTCTTTAATGGTTCGGCACTGGTTATCTTTGTACCACTACCATTTTCGTGACTCACTATTCTATATAGATTATTTTCATCATTTCCAAATATTATATATTCCCCACTATACCTGCTTGACAACAATGTTCCTGAAAGATTAGTATCATTATCTCCGTTTAAGCGATAAGGGTTATCTATTGTTCCATCACCATCTACAATTTTAACGCTAGATTTTAGATTTATTGATGGCCGGACACCGTCCGCGTTAGACGGGCTATTGTTGCTAGCGTTACCATTGCTGCCCACGTGACGCACGTAAGACGCACTATATGGTGTTAAGGTCCACCAATAAAGTCCATTATTTAAATACCCATCACTATACGTTGTTCCTGTATAACTAGATTGATATTCATACATATTAAGCAAGCCTACTGCATCAGTTACT
The DNA here is from genome assembly GCA_946494435.1 of uncultured Mycoplasmatota bacterium. Next base: position 5,776 of record CAMMBO010000045.1, on the reverse strand, counting down.
GTGGTAGTTCCATTTGGTCTTTCTATACTTCCAAGAGAAGTTGAATCTAATGTTGCATTCCACTTAGCATCAGTCACAATAAAATTCTCATAATCTCTTAAATTACCTAAAAAGCCATCTACTGTTGTATCATTTAACCAATCTTCCATATAGCTTCCTTCAAAATTAGTTTGATTACTAGGATTATAAGTAATTGTACTTATATCCCATTGTGTTACTAGCTTAGTTGTCCCTGCCTCATTATTAACACTCACTGCCCTCCATAATTTACCACTATACCAGATATAATTATTAGGGTCAGTTCCTGTTATAAATGTATCAGTCCCATCATCATAGGTACTTCCATTATCTCCTACGTTTGCTAGTACTACTTCACTAACTGGATCACCTTGGGTGTTAACTCCATTTACTACGATCTTACCGTGATAATGTTTATTTAAAACATCATTTCCTACTCCTTCTCTTATCCAGACATATAGAGTATATGTTACACTTCCTCCTGCTTCTAAAGAACCTGTCGCTATTCTATAGTTTGAACCTGCTATTGATGATAGATTAGCAGGACTTCCCGTATTTAATTTATATCTTATATAATCCTTATTTAATTGATTACCAGAACAATTATCTTGTCCTATCATATCCGTATCATCTTGGATAAACACTTCATAATCTGCTGTTAGTGTTCCTGTATTAGTTATTGTAAATACATATGGTGTTAATTTCATTCCTTCTTCATCACTAACTGGATATTGTCCAGATAAATTAATAGTATTACTACTATCAGCACCAAAATCTATATTAAGAGTTCCTACTTTAATAACATTATAATCTGCTGATTTAGATACTGATGTAAAAACAGCATAAGCACTTCCTAAAGACGCCACTGTTACTCCTATTATTGATAATAAGGTAACAAATAATTGCCTTTTAGCCATTTTAGTAAGTGCTACTTCTTTAAAGTTAAATTCATTTTTATTTTTATTTTTTTTAGTTATTTTTATTTTTTTTCTTTTATTAAACTGTTTCACTTTTATCAACACCTTATCCTCAGTTATAGTATATCAAATTATAATAAAGTAGGCTAGTATTTTTTTAAAATTAAAAGATAGGCTTTTCGCCTATCTGCTAAGTTATATTACTTATTTATTAGTATAACTTCCGCTAACTTGATTTAATCCATTTTGTACTAAACGTCTAGTGATTTCACCACCAACTGAACCGTTAGCACGGCTAGTAGCATCTGGTCCTAAATTAACACCAAATTCGTTAGCTATTTCATATTTCATTTTATCAATAGCTTGTTTAGCACCAGGAACTCTCATTTTCATTGAACCAGTGTTCATATTGTTGTTCATTTGTTTCACCTCCTACACTAGTAGAATGTGAAGTTTTTTTAATTTCATACATTTTTTTTACTGGTAATTTTTACCTATAAAATATTTTCATAATTTTTTTCATTCTTATAGATAAAAGTATTATCTATTGTTTCTTTTAAAATCTCTTCATAGTTTACTTTTTCTTCTTCTTTTAGAGTCTCATCTAAACTTGGATTAATTATAGGATGTTTTGGTACAAAGACTGTACAACAATCTTCATAAGGCAAGATACTTGTATTATATGTATCTATTTTTTTAGCGATATCAATTATTTCTAATTTATCTAGACATGCTACTGGTCTTATTACAGGTAAATTAGTAACATTATTTATTACATACATACTATTTAGAGTTTGACTTGCTACTTGACCAATAGATTCACCATTAATTATAACTTTAGCATTATATTTTTCACATAAAGCGGACATTATTCTATACATCATTCTTCTCATAATAGTAATAACATAATTAGGTGATACGCTTTTATAGATTTCTTCTTGTATTTTAGTAAATGGTACGATATATAAATTTATATCATTTGTATAGACTTTTAACTTATTAACTAAAGTTATTACTTTTTCTCTAGCTTCTAAACTAGTATGTGGTATCGCTTCAAAGTATACTGCATCTACTTTTATTCCTCGCTTCATAGCAAGGAATCCTGCAACTGGAGAATCTATTCCTCCACTTAACATCAATAATCCTTTTCCTTGGATTCCACTAGGATATCCACCAAGTCCATTAAATTCATTATAATAAATATAAGTATTCTTTTCTCTTATTTCTACATGAATAATAACTTCTGGATTATTAACATCTACTTTAATATTATCCTTATTTTTTAAAACTATACCACCAAATATTTTAGATAATTCCATACTAGTTTTAGGAAAAGATTTATCACTTCTTTTAGTTTCAACTTTAAAAGTTTTAAAGTTTTGTAATTTAACTGTTTTAATTAATTCATTCTTAATAGAATCTAAGTCACTATTAGTAACATATGCAATATGGTATTTATGTATACCAAAAATCTCATGTATTTTATTAATAATAGATTCTTCATCTTCTATATTATAATGTATATACATTCTGGACAAATCTTTTTCTATTAAAACATTGAAGTCTTTTAATTTATTTTCAATATTTTTTGTTAAAGTTTTAACAAAATAATTACGATTACCTTTTTTAGTAGTTAATTCTCCATATTTAATTAATATTACTTTTTCCATAAACTTTTCCTTTCTACATATTCATTACGAATTTTTATACATTTTGCACATTTTTCGTAATGAAATTGATTTAATATTTATTTTAATAATTCTATATTTTTCTTTTCTTCTTCCACTGCGTCTATTAATTCTTGTTCTGTAGGCATATGTAATTTATACTCTGTAGAAAATATTGTTTCATTGTCTTCAGGAAGTGTATAGTTAACAATAGTTTTATTCTTATCAGTACTTAAAAGAATCCCTATAGTTTTATTTTCATCTTTACTTTTAAAATCTCTGTCATAATAATTTACATACATCTGCATTTGCCCTATATCTTGATGTGTTACTTTACCTATTTTTAAATCTATTATGACAAAGCATTTTAAAAGTCTATTATAAAATACTAAATCAGGGTAAAAGTGTTCTTCTCCTAGAGTTATTCTAACTTGGCTGCCTACAAACATGAAACCTTTCCCTAATTCTAATAGAAATTCCTTTAAATGTTCTAAGATATTTTTTTCTAAATCAGATTCTAAATAATCAGTATTTTCTTTGATATCAAGGAACTCTAAAACAAAAGGGTCTTTTATTAAATCTTTACTTTCTTTTAGTACTTGACCTTTTTCTATTAATTCTTTTTTCTTATTTTTATCAGATGATAAAAGTAGTCTTTCATATAATAGAGAATTTATTTGTCTTTGTAGTTCTCTAACACTCCATCTTGAATTAATGCATTCGTTTAAATAAAAGCTTCGCTTTGCTTCTTCGTCGATTTTAATTAATTCTAAATAATGTGACCAACTTAATTGCGACGACACTGTTGTCGCAATTGGAAAAGAAATATAAAATTTTCTCATTCTTTCTAAGTTTCTTTTCGAAAATCCTTTACCAAATTCATCTGTTAATTTTTTAGATAATTTATCTAAAATGGCATCTCCATAGGATGCTCTTTTATCCCCTTTTTGAATATCCATAATAATTTTACCAATATTCCAATATAGATTAAGCATCTCTACATTAACAGTAGTATATACTTTATTTCTTGCATTAATTACTAATTCTTTAATATTAGCATAAATATTATTAATTTCAGTTTCTTCTATTAATTCTGTAGTCATAAGCCTCCTTTACAGATTATCTTTTAATATTTTTATAAACTCTTTCGCTTCCTCTAAAGTATTATCTTTAGATAAAGAAAGTCTTAATGATGTTTTAGATATCTCTTTAGCTTTAGTTAATTCATAAATACTCTTAGAGTAATCTTCTTTAGAAGAACAAGCTGTTTTAGTAGATAAATAGATATCTTTTGCTTCTAATTTATGTATCATTGTCTCTGGTTTAATACCTTTAATACTAAAGTTTAAAATATAAGGAGAAGAGTCTAGTTTAGAGTTTATAGTAACACTATCTAACTTACTTAACTCATATCTTAGATAGTTATTAATCTCTTTTACTTTTAGATAAGCTTTAGGTTGGTCTTCTAAGGCTAAACGTAGAGCTTTAGCAAAAGAGGCGATTAGAGGTAGGGCAGGTGTTCCTGCTCTATATACTGTTTGACTTTCTCCTCCGTTAATTAATGGAGATAAGTTAATCTTCTCTTTTTTTATTAATAATGCTATTCCTTTAAGGCCATTAAATTTATGAGCTGATGCTGAAAATAAATCGACATTAGTTAAATCTACATCTATTTTAGTAAGACTTTGAGTACCATCAACATGGAATATGGCCTTACTATTTTCTTTAATTATTTTACCTATAGTGTCTATATCTTGGATTATACCTAATTCACTGTTTACATGATGAATAGAAACAAGTATGGGGTCTAGTTTTAACTTTTCTTTTAAATCATTAATATCTATATGATAAGTGTCATCTAATTTTAAATTAATAACTTCTACATCTTTTAAACTATTTAGAGTATTAGTAATAGAAGGATGCTCTAAAATAGTAGTTAATATAATTCTTTTTCTATTAGGATAAGCATCTAATACTCCTTTAATCGCTAAATTATTAGATTCACTACTACTACTAGTAAATATTACTTCATCTTCTTTTACTTTTAAAAGACTTGCTACTTGTTTAACACTAGCATTCATTAGTTTTCTACTTTCAAAACCTAACTTATGAATAGAATTAGCATTACCAATATATTCTTTAGATACCTTAACAAATGTATCTAGGACTTCATCTCTCACTTTTGTCGTGGCCGCATTATCAAAATATATCACAATTATCACCCTCTTCATTAATTATAGCATAGTTATTTTTTCTTAAGACTTTTTCTGTAGTATTATAATCTCTATATTTATTAAAAACTAATGACATATTTTTAGCAAGAGAAAAAATATTCTTAGTAAATAAAATTTTATTATTAAGAAGATATTTTTTTATATCTTTAATATGAAGAGATTCTAGAATAACTATTAGTTCTTCTATATCTGTATTATCTAGAGATGCTATTTCTTTTCTATTAAAGCCTAATCTTTGTAGTATTTGTTTATCATTTATTTTCATAGGCCCTCCGGTTAATTAACTATACTACTATTGTTTAGACTAAAATGCAAGAAATATTAAAAGTTTTGCAATATTTATCACAAAACTTTATTCTGCAAAGACATTTTCTATAGTTAGAGTCTTATTATCATAACTTTTAATTACACCTATAAGAGAGATAGGGGCATTTTTATTTAGTTTTTTGATGTTTTTAGATAAGAGATTTGCTTTTACAGTTAAATCATATTTACCATCGATATCATCAGTAAATTTTAAAGTAACTGTATTATTCTTATTATTTTTACTAGAAATAGTTCCTGTTAATCTAATAAATTCTCCTATATGGTTATTATTATCATTAATGATGGAGTAAGCAAGTTCTCTTATAGTAAAGGTTTCAGGATTAGTATTATACTTTATACCCCAAGAGCCTATAACAGTATCACGTCTACCTACTTTTTGATTATATTTTATTACTTTATAGCCAAGTCCATAATACTCTTTTGTTCCTCCATCGTTATAGACTTTAGTTCTAATAGCAAGGAAAGGGCCAATGTGAGCTTTAGATACTAATAAAATATCTGTAGTTACTAATACTCCTATTACAATTATTACTATCATAACAATAGTGGATATTTTCTTTATCTTTTTCTCTTCTTCTACTGGTATTCCTTCTAATTTTTCTTCTGTTTGCAT
>CAMMBO010000044.1 GCA_946494435.1 uncultured Mycoplasmatota bacterium | reverse complement strand
GGGAATTAAACCCTAGACTAATGACCATGCACCGTATGGTCATTAGTTATTAAAGTAAATCTATAAGCTTAGGAACAAAAATCATCAAAGCAATAATTGTACTAGTCAACGTCAATATAAACTCCGCTGCACTTGCTGTATCTTTAGCAACTTTAGCAAAAGGATGAAACTCTTTAGTAACAAGGTCAACTGTACTTTCTATCGCTGTATTTATAAGTTCAACTACTAAAGTTAACCCAATAATTGCAATTATAATTAACCACTGTGTCAAAGATATTTTAAGTAAAAAACTTAATAATAACAAAATAACCGTACATACTAAATGAATATATACACTTTGTTCATTTTTATATGTAACCTTTAACCCATTCCAAGAATTCTTAACACTAGCAAAAATCCTCTTAATACCAAAACTTTTATTCTTTCTATCTGGTGATGCCATATGCCTTTAAAACCTCCTCTTGTTTTTTAAACATAACTTCTGCCTCTTCTTCAGTCTCATGATCATAACCTAACAAATGATAAAGCCCATGAACTGCTAAAAAACATAGTTCCCTCTCCAAAGAATGTCCATACTCCTTCGCTTGTTCCTTCGCTTTATCTAAACAAATATAAATATCTCCCAATAATCTTGTCCCATCAGGAATAACCATACTCTTCTCATCTTCTAGAGCAAAACTAATAACATCAGTTACCCTATCAATCCCCCTATATTCTTTATTTAATTTATGAATATAAGAGTTATCTACAATTATTATACTACAACTTGCCTTTTTTAATCTTTCAATTTCGAAAGCCTTATTAATAACCTTTTCTATTATCTCCTCATAAGGAAACTCTTCATCTGTCTCATTATAGATAGTAACCTCATTCAAATTAAACACCAGTCCTTTCTAATGCCTATAATATATCATAAAAAAAGAAGTTTTTAAAGTAATGTTATTAATCCCACTAAAAGAATAATAGACACTAAATTCAAAAACCACTCTCTTTGTAATACCCTAGGACACATATCCCCTATCTTCAAAATAACAATATATAAATAATGACCTAATATTCCTCCTACTATATTTAACAAAATATCATCTATATCAAAAACTCTACCTATCATTAACTGAGTAGACTCAATTGTTAAAGATGCCACTGCTGTTAGTATGAATATTGGCAATAATTTTTTTTCTTTTAAAAAGTAACTAGTAAAGAAACCATATGGTAAGAACATAATAATATTACCCAAAACATTCTTTAAAAATAATCTACTTCCTAAATCATATCTAAACATCTCTCTAAAAGGAATTAAATTATTACTAGAAATATTATTATTATCTTGAAAAGTAACTACTTGGAACAAACATAGTATATAAATGATAAATGATAAAGCAATCAATTCTTTATAAAAACAAAACTCTCTTTTATTTTTAACTATATCAGCAACTCTTAAAGTAATTGCAACCACTACTGATATTATTATCATTGGTAGACTAAATTCAAAAACATTACCAATAGTACGACTTAAACTTGTAAACATTTATATCACTTTCCCTCTTCTAGTTACTTTCTTCTTCCAATTTCTTATTTTCTTCTTCAATATTAAAGTCTTTTAAAGATTTATAACTAGTAATATCTTCTTCTACTTTAAAAAAGATTTCTATATCTATTCTATCAGTATTTTCCTCTCTTTTCAAAACTTTTTCAGAAAGTATTTTAATATCATTACCTAATTTATTTTTTAACTTCTCCACTGCTAAGGGTTTTATATTCTCTTCATAATTTTCACTAAAGTCTATATCAGTAGTCTTAACCTCTTCTTTTTTCGTTAAATTAATACTAATAGGTAACAAAGGATGTTTATAAAGAACTTTTTTTGTATCTTTTGAATGTTTATATTTTGAAAAATCTGTAATAGCAATATCATCACTTAAAAAACTAATTTCAAGTACATTTTTATTATTACCAGTTTTCATCTCTTCATGATAAGTAAGTGGCAAAGAAAGTGCTACTTTATACCAAATCTCTGCATATACTCTTCCTTCCGCTCTTACTTTACTAACAATATTACCATTATTTCTGATAAGACCACTTATTAAAGTATCACCTTTCTTAACATAAGCATTCTTCTTAGTAACAACTTCCCCACTCTCTGCTTCAATCCTTGTAATTAACCCTGTTTTCTTAGCAATAATATCCCGAGGCTCTGTTTCTTTTTTAATATCATCTTTAACTCTTCTAATAAGTTTAACCTCATAACTAACACCTACTTCTTCTATCTCTATCCACTCTAATATATCTTTTTCTTTTTTGAGTACCTTCTCTTCTATCTTCTCTTTTTCTTTATAACTTATCTTAAAATTATATTTTCTAAGTCCTAACTCTTCTAAATCCGTAAGTATTATCTCTCTTAACTCACTATCAGTATCAATTACTTTAATAGAAAAGACTATATTAGTAAGAAGATTAAAGAAAAGAAAACCAAGTAAAACCATTACTACAAAAAACTTTCTAGTCTTAATAAAATGAACTACATTAAGAAGTCCCTTTCTTTTAACTATCTCTATTTTATAAGTAGTACTAATCTTTAAAAGATTATCATAATCTTCTTCCAAGACTTCTATTACAATAAAGTCTCTTCCTCTTTTAAGCATCTTAAAATTAATACTAAATCTAACTAATAACATTAAAAAGGTATCTATTCTCTTACCAGTTATTTTTAATATATAACTACTCATATTTAATCTCCAAGTTGTCTAATCTGCCTAATATTAATAATTCTCTATCTGCTAACTTATTTAAAGAAAAATCTCTTCCTTCTAATGTTATCTTACAAGATTTAGCTTTTATAATTATTTTACTACTACCAAGTGTTAATATTTTCTCATAATTAGTAATATGTATCATCTTACTATAAATATCAATATGAAAATCTATTGGATCTAAAAAATTTCTTAAATAATTATAAGCCATAAAACTTCACCTATAGCATTTTATGTTTTTAAATGGAAAAAAAGAAAAGAAAGATTAATCTCTTTCTCTTCTTCTCTTACGTTCATTTTTACGAGCATTCTTAATGGCTTCTTTCTTAGCCTTTCTTCTTCTTACTCCTGGTTTATCATAAGCATCATGCTTCTTTGCTTCAGAAGGGACACCACTACGAGCTAATTTTTGTTTATATCTTTTAATCGCTCCATCAAGATTACCGTTTTTTACAGTTACCTGTGCCATTGCTATTATCCCTCCCTTCACGTTTTACTACAACTGATTATAACACTAAGAACATTTAAAGTACAACATTTTTTTGACATTTTTTACATTTTTTGTAACATTTCTCCTAAAAATAGACCAAAATTATAAAAAGTAAGGACTAATATAACGTTAAGTAAGCTAAAACCTACTAATCTTATAAATCTCTTTACTCTAAGGGACATATATCACCACTCCCTATTCTTCTAAGAGAACTTCCTAACTTTCTACCTGCTAATATTAATATTTCAATTAAGTCTCCTACATATTTAATAGCAGTTGATGTTAAAGAAAAGCCTCCTTTAATATTTTTTAACTCTTTAACTGATAAATCTTTCATTTTAATCACCTCCTCCACATGGTTCTGGATTAGTAAAGCCACTAATTACTCCCACCACAAAGGAAATAATTATAGATACCCCAATTCCAATAACAGCAGCAGAAATAGTCGCTCCTCCTTTAATATTCTTCATTTCATTTTTTGTTAATTCTTTCATTTTACCCTCCAACTATCTATTATCAAACTAAGTATTGTCACTCGTTTATTAGGTAAAAGTATTATAATATCATCATTAACTAATTTAAAAGACTTTTCTAATTCTAAAGTTAAGATAACCCCCTCTTCAAAATTATCTTTACTATTTATTTTATAGTTATATTTCAAAGTATCATAATAGAAGAAGTTATTATCTTCAAATAATTCTAAGTCTAAAGTAGTAAAAACAGTAATAACATCATCATCTATATTTAAGATACTAACAGAATTATAAGTCCATAATTTAATAGAGACTAACAGATAAAAGAACACTATAGTTAAAAGAAAAACAACAGTTATAGATACTAAAAGCATTCCATTCTTCTTATAATTCTTCATGACATTTACCTTTCTCTAAATAAAATACTCTATTAAACAAATCTTTATTATTAAGACGATGAGAAATATAAATAATTATCTTATCTTGATAGTAATTTATAATGTTTTTTAATATCTCTCGTTCTAAAGCAACATCTACATTACTAAGACATTCATCTAATATATAAATATAACTAGGCTTAAACAAAGCTTGAGCAAGATTTATTCTTGACCTTTCCCCCATACTAATATTTTCCCCACCTTCCAAAAGAACAGTATCAAGACTATAGTTCTTATCATTAAATAACTTCTTTACCCCCGTAATAGATAAAAGTGTATTTTGATTAAAATAAGGCTTTCTAGATAAATAAATATTATCTTTAATATTAGTATTACTAAACATCTCTTTATTAGAAACATAAGTAACAATATTTCTAAGGTCTGCAAGATTATAATGAGTCAAGTCAATATTACCAAGCTTAATATGTCCAAACGATAGTGGTAAGAATCTCCCTAATAATTTAACAAGAGTACTTTTTCCACTACCAGAATCTCCATAAATAAATACTTTATCCCCTGCTTTAATCTTCATATTAATATTATTAAGTACAAGATTATCTCTATATTTAAAGTATAAATTAGATATAGTTATATCCATATTTTTAGTAAGGTAATTAGAATTAGGAAAAGGTAACAGCAATTCCTTCTCATAATTAAAGATATCATCTAATCTCATCTTTATTTTTCTAGCATTCTGATATTTTAATATAATTAAAACTAAGTTTTCTACATTCTTTAAACCCATAAAGATAAAACCTTCTAGTAGTAAAAATGTCGCTAAACTTATTTTAGTTGTTGTTATTAAAAGAATTCCTCCTACTCCTAAAACTAACAAGTAGATAGCACCTTCTAACAAGCTTAAGATATTTCTTATAACCTCACTATATCTACTTACTCTATAACTTTCATCTTCTAAAGTATCTGTTACTTTTCTAGTCCTCTTAAACATCACCTCTTCTAAATGTAGACCTTTAATCTTATCATTATTAACTACTACCTGTTGTAACTTACTATTATAATTATCTCTAACTTTATAATATTTAGATAACAACCTAATACTTAATCTCTTCTGAGAATAGATAAATATAAGTAAAATAATACTACTAACTATAAGAATTAAAGCTAAAGAGCTTGACAAGCTTAAAAAGAATAAATAGATAAACGCCAAGATGATAATACTGTTAATAAATGTTAATACCCCACTTAATAATGAATCAGCAAAAGTATCAATATCGTTAAACAAAGATATAATAATCCCCCTTTCCTTAGTTTGATAGTATAAATTAGGAAGTGATAATAACTGTTTAGTTAAATTAAGTTTTAACTGATAACTAAATTTCTTTGTAAGTTTCATCGTAATAAGCTGTATAAAATAGGCATAAAAAGTCTTTAATACTAAAAGGTAAAGAAAGATAAACAGTAAAACTACCAAATTATAAGTAGATTTAACTGTTAAAGCATTATTAATAATTATCTTTAAAGAAAACAAATTCAAAAGTTCAAGACTAATACTAAGTATTATAGAGATTATCATTAAAACAAGAATATTTTTGTTACTAGTTATTAACTTAAGTATCTCATTTTTAATAGTTTTAACCTTTACAAATCTCTTAATACTAGCTGTTTTCTTAACAAAAAGATAATTACCTGTCGATATCTTATTAAACTCATCTATGGAAAGAGACTTAATAAGATTACTAGGGTCTTTAATAATAACTCTCTTATCAGTGATATTGGTAATTACTACATAGTGATAGAGATTTTTCTTATCATCTATCTTTATATGGGCAATTACAGGAAGTGATAATTTAGGTATATCACTGACATTACCCTTCTTACCATAAGCATCAAAGCCAAGAGACAAAAGAACTTCCCTAAGTCCATACATCGTTGTCCCATCATAGATAGTCTCACTAACTCTTTCTAAGTAGTCTCTTGAAACATTACAATTATAATATTTAGCCACCATGAGCAGGCAGGAAACCCCACAGTCATAAGTTGATTCCTGCGAAACTAATTTTAATCTTTTTATTATTAACACCTCCTATTATAATAATTAACAATATCTATTTTTTTGCTCCAAAAATTTTTGTTTATCAGTTATTTTGACAAATCTCTTAATATTTAAATGACTGTAATAAAATATGGTTAAGGTGGTAAAGATGCAGTTTGGGAAAATTAGAGATTTAAGAGAAGATCATGATTTAAAACAAATAGACGTTGCTAAAATTCTTGGCGTTAAAAGAACTACCTACGCTATGTGGGAATTAGGTGATGTGAATTTTCCAATAGAGAAGTTAGTAGAACTAGCAAGATATTTTCATACTAACGTAGAATATATGCTTAACTTAACTTCTGATAAAAGAGAAATCATCTATGAAAAAGATATAAGTGTAGAATTTATTGGAAATCAACTTAAAAGATATCGCCTAAAGTTAAAGAAAACACAAAGAGAATTTGCAAAAGTTTTAAACATCAGACAATCTAGTTATTCTTATTATGAAGATGGTAAAACTAGGATACCAACTAATAAACTCGTTTTATTAGCGATGACATATCACATTCCTATAAATTATATTTGTGGCGGCAAAAGAAAAGAAAATATTAGTGT
>CAMMBO010000043.1 GCA_946494435.1 uncultured Mycoplasmatota bacterium | reverse complement strand
CATATGCTACTTGGTGGATAAGACAAGCGATAACTAGAGCGATAGCAGATCAAGCGAGAACTATTAGGGTACCTGTTCATATGGTAGAAACAATTAATAAACTAGCAAGAATTCAAAGACAACTTACTCAGGAATTAAATAGAGAACCAACTGATGATGAGATTGCTGCTAAACTTGAGATGCCAGTGGAAAAAGTGCGTGAAGTCTATAAGATTAGTCAGGATCCTGTTGCTCTTGAAACACCTATTGGGGAAGAAGATGATTCTCATTTAGGAGACTTTATTAAAGATGATAGAATGATAGGCCCTGAAGAATATACTACTGAAGAAATGCTTAAAGAAGAACTTAGTAGTGTTCTTGCAACACTAACAGATAGAGAAGCAAAAGTATTAAGACTTAGATTTGGCCTTGATGATGGACAATGTAGGACTCTAGAAGAAGTTGGACAAATCTTTGGTGTTACAAGAGAGCGTATTAGACAAATAGAGGCGAAAGCTTTAAGAAAATTAAGACATCCATCTAGATCTCGTAAACTAAAGGATTTTTTAACAGATTAGATGAAAATAAATAATCGATTAAAAACTATAGGGGACTTAGTGCCCCTTTCAACATATCCACTAGATATTGGATGTGATCATGCTCTCTTGTCCATATATTTGGTTAAAGAAAGAGACTTTAGTAAAGCAATTGCTAGTGATAATAAAAGTGGACCTTTAAAGAAAGCTAGAGAGAATGTTAAGTATTATAATGTATCTGATAAAGTAAAGTTAGTAAAAGCTGAAGGATTAGATTCTTATACTGAAGGAATAGATACAGTTACTATATCAGGTATGGGGGGACTTACTATAAATAAAATATTAGATGATAATAGAAAATGTTTAAAAAATGTAGATACTTTAATATTATCACCTAATAATTATTCTCTTGCTGTTAAAAGAAAAATGATAAAACTAGGATATCATATCGATAATGAAGTTTTAGTTAAAGACAATAAGATAATTTATGAGATATTGGTCTTTAAGAAAGGAAGAAAGTATTATTCATATAAAAAACTATTTTTAGGCCCTATATTAAGTCTTAAAAATGATAGTCTTACTAAAGAATATTATCAAAGTATCTTAACTACAAAGAAGTCTTTACTTAAAGTTTTACCTAAATCATTTAGAAATAAGATAGTAGTAACTAAAAAAGAAATAAAGTATTTAGAAGAGATGTTAAGCTCTTAACTTTATTTCTTTTCTTTTCTATTAATACCAATAATTGCCCCTACACTAGTTGTTAGTAAAATAATTAAACTATAAATAAAAGTTCTAATATCAAAAGTACTATTAGTTATTAACTTTAAGATAATCATTACAAATAGAAAAATTGCTCCTAGTTTTAAGCCTTCAATCATTCCATATTTTATAGATGTCTTACCTAAGAAAAATGCATTGATAAATAGAACAATTAAAACTATAGCCATTTTCATGATATTATAAATATTGTTATTTATAATATCAAAATAATATAAAATATTTAATAATAATCCTAAAATAACTATACTAACAATAGTAGTTAATAAAAATTTTCCTATTTTTTTTAAATAATTCATTTAGATTCACCTAATAAATAATATGTAAAAAAAATAAATATATGTTATTATTACTTTGCAATTTTCTATATTTTACTTTATAATTTATAATAGGGATGTGGGATAATGAATAAAGAGAATAAGGGATTTACAATGCTAGAATTACTAGCAACGATAATAATATTATCACTACTAGTTACTTTAGGTTATATAAGTGTAAGAAGTATTTTAAAAAGAGGGGATGAAAGTTATTATCAAAGTCAAGAGGACATGTTAATATTAGCAGGAAGAGAATATTTTGCCGATCATAGGAGTGAGTTGCCGAAAAAAATAGGTGGTACGTCAAGTGTTACTTTAGAAACTTTAATAAATGAAAATTATATTGATCCTATTAAAGATGAAGATGATAATGATTGTAATTTTAAAGAGAGCAATGTAACTAGTCAAAAAGTAACAGATAAAGATTATCAATACTATGGTTTGTTAAAATGTGATAATAAATATGAAACTGACAAAGATGAAAGTAGTCCTACTATTACGTTTACTCCTAATAAAGCTTCATCAGATGATAGTATAACTGTTAAGATGAATATAACAGATAATGTAGGAGTAGCATCATATAGATATGTAATTACTAAAGATAAAGAAAAATATTATGATAGTGAATATCAGACCTATAATAAAGAAGTAACAATAAATTTAACAGAAATAGGTTTATATGAAATAACAGGATATGCCATAGATCAAAACGGTAATAGAGCGACGAGAGAATCAGGACAGTATTCAATATATAATGGAATAGACTGTAGTGCTGTGGAATTTGATAGTAGTGTCAAAGAAGGGACGTGGACAAATAAAAATATTACTGTAGATATTAATGTACCAGATAATACTTATAGAATGGACCTGAGTAAAATAACTAATGGAAAAGAAGAATTATTAAATAGTTATATAGGTAGTGCTAAGCAAAGTATAACTTTAAATACAGAAGGATCTAATAAGATAAGAGTTGTACTTTATGATAGTAATGGAAATAGTTGTACAGCTACTACTGATAGTTATAATATAGATAAAACGAAACCTGATTTAAGTGTTGTTTTAAAGAAAAAGAAAAATAGTACTGATTTAAAAGAGACATCTAATATAAATTCATTATCAAATTATACTAATAATACGTGGTATAGTGGTTATGTAGTATTAAGAGGTGCTTGTAGTGATTCGGAAAGTAATTGTACAGTTTCCTACAAAGTAACTGGAGCATCTACTAATACTGATGGTTTTATAAATGCCACGACCCGAAACGTCAATGCGAGTGGAACATCTACTGTAGAATACAAAGCTACAGATGAAGCTGGTAACACAACAACTAAAACATATACAGTTAAATTAGATAGAACAAGACCTACTGTCAGTTATAATAAATCAAGAGGTACTTATAATACTAAATCTCTAGAAATATGTGCTACTGCCAAAGATAATACAGGAGTATCATCTGTACGTATGCAAGTATGGAGCCCATCTCATCCTAATGGTACATTAATAAAAGATAATACTGCTCAAGTAAATAAAACAAGTAGAAAGTTTTGTTATACCTTATCAGGTTATGGAACATATACAGTATATACAAAGGTAACTGATTATGCTAATAATATTCAAAATAAATCCCCAGAAAATACATATAACTATTATTATCAGAAATATACGCTTAAAAGTCCAAAGTCAGCTAAAGTTTTAAATAATAATTACTATGTATGTCCAGAAGATAGAGAAATTCCTACTAAAGAACAGTGCAAATCTGGAGAATATAATACTATGTATGTAGACAATGTAAAAGTTTCTAATAATACAACTGTTAGTTTTCGAGTAAGGGTACATATGAATAATTGGAGTAATACTTGGGAAGAGAATCAATCAAGGACGCTTTGTATTGCTAATACTAATAATAAGTGTGTAAAAAATCTCGATACATTCAGTATAGCAAGTCCAGGATGGCTAGGAACGGGAGAAACCAGAACTCTTGGGTCCTATACAGTAAATGTTTCTTCATTTGCAGCAGGAGATTATAAAATTATTATTGATGGAGCAAGTCAAAAATTTAGATTTAAGAATAGTTCTGGAATGAAAAATACCTTTAGAGTAACGGGGTGATTTAAGTTATGAAAAGTAAAAAAATAGTACTTATATTGGCATCTTTAGGCATTGCTCTACTTTTAATAGCTGTAATTATTTATACTGTTACAAACTTAAATAGTAATGCCTTAAATTATAAATATGTTGGTATTCCCTCTAATCATTATGTTGCTGTTAGTGATGGAAAAAAGTATGGATATATAAAAGAAGATGGAAAAGAGGTTACATCGTTAAAGTATGACATTGTAGATAGCATGCGACTTGATGATAATACCATAAATTTAGATGACTTTAAGTTTGTGGATGGCTTAGCTCAATATACTGATGGTACTAACTATGGTCTTTTAAATGAACATGGTAAGGAAGTAATAGATGCAAATTATAGTAGTATAGAAGTAATTAATAAAGATTTAATAATAGTATCAGATAATAAGTTCTATTTTATAAATAAAAATAATGAAAAAATATTTGATCAAGAGTTTGAAATGATTACTAGTATTGAAGGATTAGATAGTATATTTATAGTATCTAATGAAGGAAAACAGGCTTTAATTAATAATAAAGGAGAAATTTTAACAGAATATAAATATGATTCAATTTATGGACTTACTGATTCTTCTAGTAATAATTATGTTTTTTGTGCTATGTATGATGATAATACTGATGTTTATTTATATAATAGTGAGAATTTATCTTTTACTAAATTAGATAGCTTTAATAATTATACTCCTACCATCTTTAACAATAATAATATCTATTTTGTTAGTCCAACTGGATTTTATAGTATATATAATATAAATACTAATAATATAATAACTTTAAATAATACTTATACTGCTATAGGACCTTTTGTTAATTCTCTAGCTTTCGCTATAAATAGTAATAATGAAGTTGGCTATATAAATGAAAAAGAAGAGACTGTTATTGACTTTCAATATGATTATAATAATACTGAAAGCTTTACTACTTTTGGTCTAGCGGTTGTTGGTAAAGATAGTTTAGTTGGAGTTATAAATACTAATAATGAACAGATATTAGAGTTTAATTATTTAAATATTAGTATTATAAATAATAATAGATTCTTAGTATTAGATCAGGATAATAATAAATATATAATAGACGCTAATGGAAATAGAGTAACAGCATATGATTATGATAATATTGAATTAACAGACTATTCTAATATATTTATTGTAAGTAAAGTTTCTAATAATAAAACACTTTATGGTATAATTAATTCTGATGGAGAAGAAATTATACCTGTAGAGTATGAAGATATTAAAATAAGTGATGATTATTTTGTACTTAAAAGGAAGAATAATGAATTCTACTTAGAAAAAAGATAAGGATGTGAATTAGATGAAAAAAATAATTTTGACAGGTGATAGACCTACTGGTAATTTACATTTGGGTCATTATGTAGGCTCCTTAAAGAATAGAGTTGAACTACAAAATAAGGGTGACTATGATGAGATGTATGTATTTATCGCTGATACTCAAGCTTTAACAGATAATTTTAATAATCCTAAGAAAGTTAGAGATAATATTATAGAAGTAGCATTAGATTATTTATCAGTAGGTTTAGATCCTTCTAAAGTTACAATATTTATTCAAAGTATGATTCCATCTTTGTGTGAACTCACTATGTATTATATGAATCTTGTAACGTTATCAAGATTAGAGAGAAATCCTACTGTAAAGCAAGAGCTAAAACAAAAAGATTTTGGTAATAGTATTCCTGTAGGATTTTTAAATTATCCTATTAGTCAAACAGCAGATATAACAGCATTTGAATCTACTATTATTCCTGTAGGTGATGATCAACTACCAATGATTGAACAAGCAAGAGAAATAGTTAGAAGTTTTAATAACATATATGGGGAAACTCTTGTTGAGCCTAAGGCTGTTATACCTGATAATAAAATATGTAGAAGATTACCAGGTACAGATGGTAAAGCTAAGATGAGTAAATCATTAGGTAATTGTATATATTTAAAAGATGATAGTGATACTGTTAAGAAAAAAGTAATGAGTATGTATACAGATCCTAATCATATAAGAGTAGAAGATCCTGGAGATACTAAGAATAATACTGTGTTTATATATTTAGAGGCTTTATCAACTGAAGAACACTTTAAGAAATATTTACCTATTTATAAAAATCTAGATGAATTGAAAGCTCATTATGAAAAAGGTGGGGTAGGAGATGTTAAAGTAAAGAGATTTTTATATGATGTTATAGAAGATATACTAAGACCTATAAGAGAAAAGAGAAAGTATTATGAAGAAAATATTGATCTTGTATATGATATTTTAAAAGAAGGTAGTATGAAAGCTAAAGAAAAAGCAGAAGCTACTTTAAAGAAAGTAAAGAAAGCTATGTTGATAGATTATTTTGATGAGTAAAAATAGACTTTACTAATAAGCTATTTAATGATACTATTTATATGAAGATAGGGTGAGTGCAATGCGTAGAATCAAAGAAATTATGAAAATAGATGTATCTAAGTTCTATATTTTAGTGGTTGGACTTATTTGCTTATTATTATTAGGGAGTTACTTTTCATATGCTATGTTTACAGTATCAAAAGAAAAAGAAAATGCTATAAGTATAATTACAGGTAACTTAGATTATACTTTACAAGTAGATAGTACAGAAAGCAATATTTTATCTGTACCAGCAAATACAACAAAGGAGTTTAGTGTAACTTTAAGTAATCCAAATAATAGAGTTGCAAGATTTAATTTTTATTACGTAGGGAGTTTACCTAGTGATGTAACAGCGGGGTATGTTGTAGATGAGGGGTTAAACATTCCTCCAGTAGCAGCAGGAACAAACTTAGAAAAAAGTGGTTCTAGTGGTTCTAGTAATACTTATACAATAAAAGTATCAAATAATTCTAATAGTAGCATAACAATAACTTTAGGAGTTGGAGTAGGACTTGATTATAATGATTTAAGTCTTCCTAGTAATGGACATTTATTTGAAGAAGCCGAATTAAATGTAGGAGAAACAGTAATAGCAAATCTTAGTAGTGGAAGTACCTATGATGATGGAGTAGATACCTTTATAACAGGAGAAGACCCTAATAATTATATAT
>CAMMBO010000042.1 GCA_946494435.1 uncultured Mycoplasmatota bacterium | reverse complement strand
AATAATAAATAATATTTTAAAACATAAACTTACTACTGGAAAGGTAGTGAGTTTTTTATGTTTACAAGAGGAATAGATAAGAGAATGAAAATTATTCTTTTAATATTTAGTAGTATTTTATTAGTAATAGTCTTAAGAGTGTTTTATGTACAGGTAGTAGATTATAAAAAACTATCAACTCTTGCTAGTGACCTTTGGAGTAGAAATCTTCCTATTGAAGCTTCACGTGGTAGGATACTTGATCGAAATGGAGTGGTTCTTGCCGATAATATTACAACTACCTCTTTAGTTTTAATACCTAATCAGATTAAGAATAAAAAAGAAGTTACGACAAAACTTGCAGAGATTTTAGGAGTAAGTTTTGATGAGATGAAAGAACATGTTTATAAAGAAACATCTATTGAAAGGGTTCATCCAGAAGGAAGAAGATTATCTTATGAGGTAGCAGATAAAATAGAAGCCTTAAACTTTGATGGAGTTTATTTAGTTAAAGAGTCTAAAAGATATTATCCATATGAAGAAATGTTATCACACGTTTTAGGTTATGTTGGAATAGATAATCAGGGGTTATCAGGTATAGAGTTACAGTATGATGATTATTTAATGGGTGAGAATGGAGCGATTAAATATTTTAGTGATGCTAAGGGAAATAAACTAGAACTAACTGATTTATATATAGAACCTCAAGATGGTATGGATTTACAACTTACTATTGATATAAATATTCAGAAGTCAGTTGAAAGAGAACTTGATAATGTTGTCGATATGTTTAATCCAGATATGGCTCTTGCTGTTGTTATGGATCCTAAAACAGGAGAGATACTTGCAATGAGTTCTAGACCTAATTTTGATCCTAATAATTATCAGAATTACTCTCAAGAAGAATTATCTCGTAATCTTCCTATATGGGCTAGTTATGAACCTGGTTCTACCCAAAAGATAGTAACAACGGCTGCGGCAGTAGAAGAAGGGGTAGTAGATTTATTTAAAGATGAGTTTACTGATACTGGTTCTGTACAAGTTGATACTGCAAGGATTAAATGTTGGAAAGCAGGAGGACATGGACACCAGACATTTCTTCAGGTACTTCAAAATTCATGTAATCTTGGAGTAACTACAGGAACACATTTGAGTTCAAGGAATTGCTTAAAAATAATATAGTTTACAATACTATAATAGATGTCTGTTCTACCTTTAATTTATCTTATAATGGTGTAGTTTATACAAGTAATGAAGATATAGATGCTTTACCAAAAGGATATACTTTAATATCTAATCTATGTTCTAATACTAAAAATGGAACAAAAAAAGTAGAAGGAATTGATACAAGTAATTATGAAAGAACTATATATAATAAAAAAGAAATAGCTGTAACTTTATTTAATTCACTTGATAATCTAATAATGAATTCTAATAATAATATAATTAGAAATTATTTAATAAAAAACGTAGCATATAGATTACATAGAAAAATTATGGAAGTTAGAGTTAATCAAGAAAGTTTATCTGTAAACTTACATAGAAGTATTAAACAATTTGATTATCAAAATCGATTATCTATAATAAAGAGTTATGAAACAAACCCTTTATGCTATTATATATTGGTTAGTTGTGTTGAAGATATAAAATACATTATGGAACTAATAAACAAATTATGTATATATTTAAAAAATGATTTACAAGAAGAATTACTTAATAAATTAGTACAAAATATTTCTGCATTTGATAAAAGCATAATTTGCCAAAAGAATAGTAAGGGAATTGTAT
Source organism: uncultured Mycoplasmatota bacterium (assembly GCA_946494435.1). The sequence continues at coordinate 5,136 of CAMMBO010000042.1, read as the reverse complement.
TTAAAATAAAAAGAAAAAGATATAAAGATTCAAGAAATTTTGCTATCATTAAAAAATCACAAAGAGGCGTGTATATAAGAATATTAGACATTGAAGATAAATATAACATTTTTACTAATATTGATGCTAATGTTGGTAATTATAAATCGTTATGTAAAGGCTATAATGTTAGCAAAGAAGATGATATTGAAATAATCATGCCTTATATAATAAAAAGTTTTAAATTATTAGAATACAAACCATTTGGAATACAAAGTGAATTACAAAAATAAAAGCAAATCAAACTTAATTGATTTGCTTTTTATAGTTTAGCATTGTTTTGATAACAATTCCTCTAAAGAAATATTATGAAATTTGGCGATGTTTATAGCCATAGAAGTAGGTACTTTATATTTACCAAGTTCATAATCGGAATATGTTTTTTGAGTTATCTTTAGATAAGTACTTATTTCCTTTTGAGTGATATTACGTTCTTTTCTAAATGCAGTTATTTTCTTGTTAATATTATCAATACTAATATTTTTATTAGCTTTTCCTCTAATATTTGAGAGATTAGCTAAATAATCTACACTTACATCAAAAAATAAAGAAAGTTTAATTATGATTATTAAAGGAAATTCATTAATACCACATTCCCATTTAGAGTAAGCACTTCTTTTAACATTTAAAATATTAGATAATTCTCGTTGTGTTAAATCATTATCATATCTTAAGTCAGTAATTCTTGTCAGTTTTATCATTATTACCACCTATGACAATTTTACAAAATAAAGAAATTACTACTTGACTTTTGCGACGTATTCCACTACTATGACATTGTACAGCAATTACTTAATTTTATTCTTGACTGATTAAGAAAGGATAGGGTATGAACGATATTAATGTAACATCTGATAAATTTATTTTATTAGAAAATAAGAAAGAACTTAAGGAGACTTTTTTGAATGTTATTAGCAATGGTAAATATATTTATAAAGATTTACTAAAAGAATATTTTACTAATTTTAATTATGATGAAAATTTTAAGATAAGATATAAAAGAGCAAAGGTAACTGAACTTAAACTTTCATCAATAAAATTAATTATTTCCTATTTTAATGATTTATTTTTTGAAATTGATAAATTATTTCCTCGTGATATTACTTTTCCATATAGACTAGTTAAGTATGGTATTTTAGATGATTCTTCGTTAAATATAAAAAGTACAATTAAAAAGATTATCTATATGGGATATGAACAGGAAGAAATAAAAGATAATCTAATATATTTATTTTATGAAGGCTTATCTCGTACTAAAAATTATTGTTTGTTACAATACAATGGTTTTTGTAATAAAAGTTCATACTTTTTAAGGAGAATGACTTCTAGTAAAAAAGATAAATTAGTGGAATTACTTTCTAAAGATTTAACTGATAAGAACTTAATATATATTTATCATCTAAATGACTTATCTCAAAAGCAAGTAGATACTGATGAAGAAGAAAATATAATTAGCTTATTAAAGAATTTAAAACTTAAAGTTAATAATATTAAAATAGAGCTACAAAAAATATCTAAATATAACTATGAATTAACACAAGAAATATATAATTATATTATTAATAGTAGTTATAGAGATATTAAATTAGAAAATATATCTTTAAATTATGAGAATCAAGATAAAATGAATAATAATTTAATATCACTAGATATAGAAATTGATAATAATATTTTTCATATAGTTTTAAAACATATATATAATGAGTTGTTTTTCTATATTTATTATAATAATACAACAGTTGCAAAAGATCCGTGTTATAGACCAATAGACTTTGATAGAGTAGTAATATTAACAATAAATAAAAATAAGTTATGGGTTAATGAAGAAAAAGAAAACTGGCATGATTTAATGTATGAAATAAAATGCTAAATAGTAAAATTAAGAGAAACCTTATAGAAATTAGATAACTATAAGATTTCTCTAGAAAGTTTTTTATAAGAATTAGTTTAATACTTCTAAAAAAGTATTATTCTGCTTTAAATAAGTCAATAGGACTTATTTTTTTAATCTTTTTATGAAATATAAATATTGTAAATAGTGGTAACAATAATGACAATATTATAATACCAATTATTGGCTTTATAATATCAAAGTAATTGTATGAAAGAAAGGTAATATATGTTTGATGTTAAAATGAAGTCAAATGATGAAATATTAGTTGTATTAGATAATATAAAAGATACTATAAATAAGCAGTATAATTTTCATTTAGAATATCTTTTTAATAGTATAGAAATGTTATCTAATCAATTAAATTATTATATTTCTAAAGAACCTTTAAAGATATTTAGAAATAAGCATTTAATATGGGAACAAAAAGTTGAAGTTTTAAATGATAGAATATATAGAAAATATAATATGCTAGAAGATATTATAGATAAAATGTAAATTAAAATTGTATGATTAGTATTTTTTTGATATAATTCAAATGACTAGTGAAAATATTAACTTATATATCAATATTTTCTCTATGTTAAGTAGGATATATTACTTGTATCACACACTTAGTAATATTTTCTAAATAGGGGAATAATACCTCTATTTTTTATTGATAAAAAGAAATATTTTATATATAATTATGTAAAGGAGAGAGTGTGTAATGAAAAAAATATTTTTGTGTTTATTGTGTGGAGTTCTTTTATTAGGAGTAACTGGTTGTGGTAATCAAGAAAATGAAGAATTACAGAAGGTACTACTTGGAACTTGGTCTGGTGAATCATCAAAAAATCAAATGTGTGAATGGACTTTTAAAGAAGAAAATGTCACTAGAGAGTGTTATGGTACTTTTAATAAAGTTTATGATTTTAGTGGAACTTATAAAGTAATGGATGAAGATACTGTAATTATTATGAGTGATGAAAGTGGAAATAAAACTGAATATGAATATAAAATAAAAGAAGAAGAAGGATTATCTCCTAAACAGCTAACTTTAATTCCAGTAGAAGGTTCTACTACTTATGAGGACTTTTGGTTAGAAGATTAAATTTTAGAAAGGGGAATTGATTAAAATGAATAATAAAGAAGTAAAAAAATCTTCAAGAAATGTTACTAAAAACTTTTGGGGTATGATAATTATAGCAGTATTTTTATTAATTATGGGAATAGGTGGTTATGCTAATTCTTTTGAGCCTGTAGATGCTTCTGAATATTGGAGAACTACAGAAGAAGAACTAGAAGAACAACAAGAGGCAAGCCGACCAATTTTTATTATAATGGCAGTAGGTGGAGTTGCTTTAGTCATTGTCGCATTCTTATACAAAAGTAATGGTGAGAATCAAGTTAATATAAGTAAAATATTAATGAAGTCTAAAGAAGAAGATAGTACTACTAAACTTGAGAAGTTAAAAAAGTTATATGATGAAAAGGTTATCACAAAAGAGGAATATGAGAAAAAGAAAAAAGATTTATTAGATAAAATGTAAATTAAAATTGTAAGAATTATATTTATTATGCTATAATTCAAAATGACTAGGGAAATGTTATATATAAATATTTTTCTATGTTAAGTAGGATATAATACTTGTATCACACACTAAGTTATATCTTATGAAGACTGTCAAAAATCAATATATGGCAGTCTTTTTCTTTTGCTCTGAAATACTCTTGACAATATATATATACATATATATACTTGTACTTAGAGGAGAGTGTGTAATGAAAAAGTTAGTTAATTATTTAGGGGTAAAAGCAACAATAGCTTTGTTCTTTGTAATAGCATTTCTTGCTTTGTTATTTGGAGGAATATTTTACACTGAAGTTTTACAAAACCATAAAATTATTGATTCTATTGGTAATGTTTCTAATTCTGTTTTTGAGTGGACTAACAATAATAGTGATTCTAAAGAAGAATGGATTAGAGTAGGAATAGATACTACTAGTTTTGAAGGTGATGTACTTAGCACAGGAACTTATAAAGTAATACAAACAAATGAAGATGAAGATATAGAAAATCAAAGAATATATAGTTTATATATAAGTACGCTTGATACTGATAGTTCTAATAAGATCACTGATTATGAATCACCAACAATGGTAGGTGGAAGTAATGGATATGAAAAAGAAATAGAAATACCTGAGAATAATTCGCCTTTTAAATATTATTTATATATTCAAAAAGCCAAAGGTGGAAATGTAGGAAGTTTAAAAATAACTAAAATAGAAGATTAACAGAGGAGTAAGATAAAAATGAAAAAGAAAATATTATTATGTTTGATTTGTGGGGTAATGCTATTAGGGATTACTGGCTGTGGTAATGAAAGCGAAAGTAGTAATTTAAAAGAAAGTAATAATAATTCTACTAATACTGATGATGGAGCTGAAGAAATAATATGTAATCAAAAAGAAGTTGCAACAGTAATTAATAAAGATGGTAAGACTACGAAACTTGATACACCAGTAGAGCAGAATTTTGAAGCTGTTTTTGTATTTAAAGATGGTAAAATAAGTGAAATAAAGACTACAGTAACTTATGAATATGATAGTGATGAAATTAGTGAAGAAGATATAGAAAAACAAGCTAAAAGTACAATAAGAGGAATAGAATATACTAGTGCTAAAGAAGATATATCACATAAAAAGAATAAAAGTGTTATAACTGTTACCCTTGATTATAATAAATTATCAGAAAGTGAAAAAGAAGAAACTAATATGGAAGGTGTAACACTTGAGGAGTTGTTAAATAAAAATAATGAAAGTACAAGGCAATATTGTTATAATCCTAAAGATAAAGAGAAAGTTACAACTCCTAAAAAATTAGAAGGTACTTATACTGAAATAAAAGAAGAAGAATGGAATTTGCAAACTGTATTTATATTCGATGAAGATAAAGTAACTACGTATGATGTAGATTCTGATGGAACTAAGGAACATGAAGAAGTGCTTGATTATGAATATAAAAATGGCAAATTAACTATTAACCATCCTGCTCATGACGGTTATCATGAAATGGTATATGAATATGTAGTTAAGTCAGGTTATAAAGGGTATGATACAGTATTTTTATATGGTGACTATAACGAAGCATATAGATTAGAACATACAAATTAATATGAAAAAGATTATTGCATAGATAGTCTTTTTTCTTTCTCTGAAATATC
>CAMMBO010000041.1 GCA_946494435.1 uncultured Mycoplasmatota bacterium | reverse complement strand
AACTAATAATTTAGTTTAAGACAAAATAAAAGAGTCATCTAAACTCTTCTTTTTTGTTTATTTGGGCGACTATAAAACAAAATAAGATGGTAAAGAGAGTCAGATGACTAGGAAAATTATTCCCAATAACAATATATAATAAAAGTTGAAAAGTTACAAGTACGAGTTTTCGTAAATGCGTTCAAACTCTTTAATATCAACAAAAATTTATAATATTTTTTTAATAAGACTCTAATATTATTTTTTCAGTTCTTTTAATTTCTTCTAAAATCTTATTAATCTTTACTATCATTAAATCTTCTTTATTATTTAATATCTCCTCTACTCTTATAAATTTATTACTAGTATTATCTAAATAATCATAATCAAAATTAGTAATAGACGTAATTAATAAATTATTATCTGCAAGTAAAGAATTTACTATATCTTCAATACTTATAGAATCTTTAGATAATATAGATTCTATAAAGTTATTGTTATCTTTATTATATAAAAATCTCTTAATAATATTTTCCAGTAACAATTTCAAATAATTATCCCTATTAACACTGCTCGCTAAGTCTCTAGCCTTATATTTAGAAGTAAATTTTAAAGTGTTACCTGTCTTTAAATAATCTATAACAGCATATTCTCCTTGACCACGCTTATAAACTTTATTGCAAATTACAACCGCTGTATTAAGATCTAATACTGTATTTATATCTTTAAACAATGAATTATCATCTTTAGTGATAGTTACATTTATTTTAGGACTACTTTCTAATAGTTTTAATTCTTCTACACGTATATTTAGATAGTCTTTAACTTTATCATAATTAGTCTTAATATTGTTAGTAACTTCTAAACTATTACTGATATTATCACTTGTATTAACAATAGGCCTATTATTTTCTTTAAGATAATTACTAGATACAAGAGAATCTAAAATAGAACTATCATATAATGTCTTTAAAATGCTATTAGTATCAAATTCACTTTTAATATTAGGGTTTAATAACACTTCTACAATAAGTCGTTCTATTTCTTTTTCTTTTGAATCAGTCTCTTTATCATAATCAGGAAAATAATCTTCTAAATTTAAATCATTATAAGTAATATTAGGATATTTAGGACATGGTTTATGATTTACTAATAAAGCGATAGTATCAATAAAAGCTAACTGAGCATTTATATTGTTTTCTAAATTTTTTAGTCTATTTTTATATTTTAATATTACTTCATCAATTTCTTTAGTTATTTTATTTTTATAGCTTTTCTCAATATATCGCATATATTCGTTTATATCATAATAAATACCTGCATTTCTAATAATAATTCTACATGTATTTATAATATTATCCTTAGTCAAAACCAAATTTGGTAGATTACTAAAACTCTGATCTAATATTTCTATTTCTTTAGTATCTTTTATAATTGCATAATATTTACTGTTATCTTCAAGTACATATAAAGCATAAACTAAATTATCACTTTTATTATAATTTGACTCTATTATCTGATCATTTATTTTAGCAAAAAGAGAAAATACTCGTTCTGTTTCTTTACCCTTCTTATCATTAACATTAGTTTTAATATTGTTTATTAACATATTATTAGTTATATTTAAAAAACTATTTAGTTTAGAAATGTCTTTAGTCATCTTTATGTCATTATAAAGTGGTAATAAATTATCTATATTACTTTTAAAAAGTTCTAAATTATTTAACTTTACAATATTCTCATTAATTTTTCTAATTAAATTATTATATTCTATAAAACTATTATCATTTTTTAAAAGAAATAGACTCTTAGTCGTTAAATTATTGTAATTATTAATTAAATTATTAGAGATTACTGTCAAAGCATCTAATTTTTTTCTAATATCCATTTCTTTCTCTAAAGATTCTATTTTATTACTGAAATCTTTTTGAATAGTAATGTGAGCATTTAACTCTTCCTTCGGAAAAATATCTTGAACTCTAAGTATTATTTGATTATAATAACCTAATAATTGTTTGATAAAGGTTGTCTTAGTTTTAATCTCTTCTAAATTTATAGAATTATTGGTAGTTTTAATAAACTCCTCTATTTCGTGGCCATTATCATCGAGTTCTCTTAATAATTCGAAACTATAATTCATAAAACCACTTCCTATTCTTTAATAAAATTATACCAAAGAAAAAACAAATAGTAAAACTATTTTGTCATACTATTTGTTTCTGTATTTTCAGCTGCTTCAAAACTTATACTTCCATCAGTATTAACAATGACATTTCCTTCTTCTCCATTAGCCATCGCTTCAACTGCTCTTTCTACTTCCTGTTCATTAATAGTTGGGCTTTGCTCAACTGGTACAGTTTCTACAGTTCCTGGTTCTGTATAAGTTGTATCAACAGAAACTGTATATTCATCAGTATTAGTATCTTGAACAGGTGTTTGTTCTACTGGAACAACATCACTATTTTGACTTTCATCTTCTAAAGAAGTATCTTGTTTTAGTTCTTCGTCTGTAGTTACATAATCTTTATCACCTGCTTCTGCTGTTTTATTAGGATCAGGTAATTCTTCAACATAAACATTATCATACTCACCATTATTATCATCTAAATTTATATCGTAACTTACATCATCATCAATTGCACCTTCACTGCCTGCAAGTTCTGAATCTAATATAGCGTCTTCTTTAGCAGGAACTTCAATTTCCTCACTATAATCCTCATCTGTAGTAATATCTCCACCTGTAATTGGTGTTTCTTCTTCATTAACATTTTGATATGAATCATCTGCATCAGGTTTACTATCATTTCCATTTGATGAGTTGTTTTTAGAATCATCTAAACTAGCGCTAGGATCTTGAACTGCAAGATATCCTTTATTAACACTGCCAGATTCTTTCTTAGGCTTAGTACTTGTAGAACTAGATCCGCCTGAAGTTGATGTAGTACCATTAGAATGTGAAGAACTAGTACTTTTACTATTATCATAACTTGTATCATTGGATTTATTATTAGATGTATTATTAGATGTATTATCTATTTGTGTTATTTTTTTATCCTCTTCTTCATCTTTAATCTTAGCTTCTGCATCTTCTAAAGCTTTATTTGCAATAGTAGCAGCTTCTTTCGCAGTATCTGATATTTTTACAGCAGAGCTATCTATGTCATTTTTCATATTATTATCATTATCGTTATTATTATCATTATCTAGACCAGTTGTTGAACTTAACCCACTGTTAGTAGGACTTTTACCTCTATTAAGAATTGCCGAACAACCATTTACAAATAGAGCAACAGCTGCAACCGTTGCGACTATTCTAGCAGCTTTTCCTTTTTTAGAAGCATTTTTAAAACCTGCTATTCTATCTTTAGCAAAGTTTGCTAACCAACTACATGCCCTAGTTACTTTACCTTTCTTTTCTTCTACATCTTCAAAATCATTTTCATAAAACTTTTCTTGAGCTTTAATGAAGTTTTTCATTTCTTTCTTTTCATCTACACTAGTCTCTTGCACTTTTTCACTTACATCATCAAGACTAGAACAATTAAGATTAAATATTGATGGTTTTTCAGCTATTCTTCTCCTATAATCAACTCTAGAATAATTATCATTTAAGTATTGTAAACAAATTTTTATTGCTTTGTCATCATCTTTAGTAAAATGATAAGTAACCTTTCCTTTCTCATCTTCTAAGCCATAACAATATAACCAAATTTCACGACCATTCTCATCTTTTTCTTTATAACGATAAAATTTTATAACTTTTCTTTCTTCCATTGTTAACACCCCTATCTCATATTACCTGTATAGGTATATCCTTGATTTATTAAATTAGTATCATTGTAAGTACTCCATTTAGTATCAGTAGTACCACTGCTAATTAAATTTCTAGTTCTATAACTATAATAGTGAACAGTAGCATACAATACCTTACCAGAAGAATCAACTCCTATTCTTTGTCTTCTTGAATATAGTTGAACTTCTCTTAAACAATTAGCATCATTATCACTACATTTAACAGCAGTATATCTATTATTATTAAGTTGCCAACTACTCCATGAGCTCCAACCCGATAAAACTGGATTAGTAACCTTTTTATATTCATACATTGTTGATACTTGTGATGAACCACTAGAAGTATTTGTATTTAGATCATTAGTTGGATTGCTTGTACTGTTATTAGTTATATTAGAATTAGTACCAGCATTAGCATTAGTATTTGTATTTGTATTATTAGAAGTATCACTAGATTCAGTAATATCTACTTTACTAGTTTCTTCCTTCTTTTCTTCTTTAGTACTATTTTTTTCTTTACTTGTATCTCTTTTACAAATATCATGCTCACAATAATCATATTCCCCTACTTTCATAAGTGAATAATCTTCTTTTTTATTACATTTAAGGTTTACTCTTAAAGTATAATCATCTTCATTTTTTGTTAATCTAATATAACTGTTATTAACATCACATGAATTACCATCAGCATCTGTAAAGGCTTCTAATAAATTAGAATTTATCATTTCTCTTAATGTCAACTCATTATTCTCACCAACTTCATTTGGTAATCTATCTTTTGTATAATACTTAAAAGTAGCATCTTCCATAGCTTCCAAATTCTCACTAAAAGTTTTATCATAATTAGAAGTTGCACTACTATTTGTAGAAGTATCTTTTGTAGTTAATTTTGTAACTATAAATATAATTAATATCAAGAAAATTATAACTACTATAGCTTTTAGCAGAATATCACGAAGTGGAAATCTTCCTCTTTCATTCTCCTCTGTATACATAACTTAATTCCCCCTTTTCCTTAAGTTGGACATATTATAACATAAAATCTAGCAATTGTCAACTTTTAAAACTACTAGCGTACATCCTGGATTCATAAAATCTAGTTTATATTCTAACACGCGCTTATCTTTTTTCAAGTAATTTTTAACAGCATTCATCAAAGTACCAGTACCTATTCCATGAATAATAACAATATTTCTATATTTTAGCCTATAACAATCATCAATAAATTCTTTTACTTTAAAGATAGCATAGACTCTATCCATACCATGCAAATCTATTTTAGGATAACTAGATAGTATCAATAAGGGACCTTCTTTCTAAAACAGCGTCTAACTTAGGCATAGAAAACCGACCACCTACTCGTAATGTAGATAAAGCTCCTGTTAGATTAGATAAACGACAAGTATCTTCTAGAGAATAACCATGTGTTATAAAGTAAGTAAAAGCTCCATGAAAAATGTCACCTGCTCCTGTTGTATCAACAGATTTAACTTTAATACTAGGTATTAATTTATAAGTATCTTCTATTTTAGTAAAACATCCTTTATCTTCAAGAGTAATAACAACAACATTATTAAAGTCATTAGTTAGTCTTTGATGAATCTTTATAAGGCTATCTATACTGCCATCATAATTTAATTTAGTATAATCAAGAGCAAAATTTTTAGAACAGACAAGATAGTCTACATATTGACATAAATTAACTGTACTTGGTCTAAAACTACCAGCATCTATTATTTTAATAGCATCTTTATTATTAAGAAGTACTTTTTTACTTGTCTCTTCTTCTTCACCATCTACTAAAATAACATCATATTTATTATCATTAGGTATACTACATTTAGGAGTTTTATCATCTTTACTAGTCAATATTGTTCTACTAGCATTAGTTGCATTCGCTAATATAATACTAAGATCTGTATTAAAATTATCTACAAGTTCTAAATATGTAGTATTAACCCCTACACTGTTAAACTCTGCTTTAATCAAATTACCATAATAATCATTACCGGCAACTCCTTGAAAAGAAACATCACAGCCCCATAATGATAGAAGATAGCCTGCATTACTAGCAGGACCTCCTCCACAATCTATGTGTTTCCCTACTCTTTGTTTTGTATTTTCTATAGGATACTTATCTACTCTAAATGTAACATCGAAAGATGCATGACCAATTGTTAAATATTTCATATCATCACCGTATTAATTATATCAACTTTTTTAAAAAAAATATATAAAAAGAAAAGACTAGAGTGTAAATTTTTGTTATAATTGGAAAGAGGGATGTATATTTATGAAAAAAAAAGAAAAGAAAAAAATGACCAGAAAGCAAATTATTATACTTATAATAGTTACAATTATATTAGGAGCGTTATGTTATTTCATTTCAACAGAAATAACTAAATCAATAATTGACCGAAAAACGATGGAAGAAAAGTATCAAAATGAGGATTTCAGTGATTTAACAGAGCCTGATACTATAGATAATCTTACTTTAGAGGACTTTATAAATAATTATAATGAAATTAGTGATAATGATATTAATATAAATGACATTATCAATAATGTAGTCAATAGTGATAATATAGAAATTGAGTTTAATCTTAAAGATGATGTTAATATAAATATTATAAGTATTAATTTTAACAATAAGAATAAAGCTAAAAAAGTTATAAGCAATATGATAATAGCTAATAATGAGAAAATTAATAAAAAGACAACAGATTTAATATATAATAGAGTTTTTGAAACATTAGGAAATACAGAAGATAATAATAGTAAAACATCAGAATTTTTCCAGTACCAAGGATTAGAATTTAGTCTAAAAGAATATAAAGATAATAATTATAAGTATAGCTTTAGAATAGGAAGAATTGTAAAAGATAATCAAGAAACTGATGATAGTTCTAACGAAGAAGAGTGATGGTAATTAGCCATCACTCTTAGTTTTATTCACTTAGTGAATAAAGAAATCATATAAAGATTTAATTTATCACAGGTTATTCACACAACTATTTTTTAACAAGTCTTAAGAACTAGTCCTACTCATTACAAGACGAAAAGAGTAAGCACTATAATCTCCTCCAAAATAGTAGCTATGGGAAAAAACGAACAAACTAGGATTGCCATCACCCCAGTAACCCCCCCTCAAAAACCAAGAAAGCATGTTATTTACCATATTACTTCCATTAGTAGACCATTGTAATGTTTCTAATAATGCATGACTTATACATGCACTTCCATTGCATGCTGTACTTGCATCATCACTCGTATACTTATCATAATATTTTGATTCTGGCATTGATACAAATCCTGATTGTCCTACTACATCATTGTAATTTCCCATTACATATTCCCATGAACCTCCACTCATGTCATATACTCCATATATTGTTCCTGTTGTACTAGCCCCTGTTCCATTTATATCAATATCATATGTATATTGCCATCCAGAAGTTGAAGAAGAATTTGAAGGTCCACCATAACTACATCCTCATCCTATGGTTAGTTAAGTTATCTAAAATTAAGGAAGATATAACTATTGAGATATTGCAAACAGAGATTTCAACAGTTGGAATTGATGTTTGCAATATC
>CAMMBO010000040.1 GCA_946494435.1 uncultured Mycoplasmatota bacterium | reverse complement strand
ATGTTGACTTTAATCCAATACATTTGTAGAATAAGAAAATATGAAAGAAGGAATTGTTATGGTAAAGTTACCTAAAGAAATAAAAAGTATTAAGGGTAGTAGAGTGTTTGAGGGGGAAGAAATAGTAAAGTATGGCTATGTTATAAACGAAGATAAAGATGGTGAACTTTATATGCCTATCGAATTACCATATTATTATGGTGTATATCTTAGACCTCCAGCATCTTTTGATATTATTGATGATAGTAGGGAGTTTGTTAATGGCTTTAAAGTAGTGCAAACTGCTAATTTAGAATATGCTTATGTAAGAGAAGCAGATAATAAATTATTACCATATAGATATGATATTGCCACTGACTTTAATGAGTATGGCTATGCTATAGTTGGTAAAGATGCTAGGGTTTCTTGGATAGATAGAAATTTTAGATATTTTGACGCTACATTTGAAACATTTTTAGATGAAAAAAAAAATAAGTCTGATAGATTTAATGGCTTTTCTAGTATTAGCAATTTTAGTAATGGAGAAAATCATTTATCTAAATTATTGCGTAAAGATTATGATTCTGATTCATCGGTTATTTATCTTGACACTGATGGTAAAATAAAAAAATTTTATAAATATGATGGGGAGGCAGTATGTGGAGAAGACTTTAAGAAAGAATTTCCTTTAGATAGTACTACTTTTAATGAGAGTGACTATGCAACTTTCTATCAAAATAAGTTTATTTTACTTTCTAGTGGTTATTATTTATATACTATGGATTTAATAAGAATATGTAATGAGAAGGGCTTTTTAGGTAATATAAGTGAAGATATAAAAGCAAATGAAACTAGATATCAATTATTTCTTAATGATGTAGAAGAATATACAAGGTTTGTTGCTAATAATATTAGTGTTAATGATGATAAAGATGTAACTTGGAATATTGGGGGAATTGAATTTTGTGAAAGATACATATATGATGGAGAAATAGAAATAAATGTGATATCTGATGAATATGGGAAAGATGTTTACAGGAGAGCTGATAAGGAAGTACCTTATAAAGAAGGTCAAGGTGAAAAAAAGTATAATCGTGATTTTAGTAAAGCTAATAGAAAGTTAGGATGTATAATTAGAGAGTTTGTATCATCATCTAAGGTATTAGATTTAGATTTATTTCAAGAATTACTTGCTAAAAGGGGGATTCCTTCCTATATAGATTACGAAGAAAATGTTTTCCATTATAATACCAATAAACATATAAAAGTTAAAAAGTAAGGTACATGTTAGATACTTGCACAAACATAACATTTATGATATCATGAATATGCAAAAAAATATATAAACTAGTACACTTTTCTCAAAAGTTGATTAGGGTGTCGCTATTTATATTTTATTTGCAAGTATTAATAAAGCAAGACTAATTAGAATAAAATGGAGTTATTTTTTAACTTCATTTTTTCTATCTCATTTCTAAATAAGAGATAATTATAATTGATAATTTATGATAATAAAGGACTTAGATATTCTAACTCCTTTTTTTTGACATATTATTTATTAGGTGATAAAAATGTTGTTTAATTTATTTGATAGCCTAAGAGGATTCTTTACTTTTACAGCAAGTTATTCTAATCAAGTCTTTAAAGAACCACTATCAAAAGAAGAGGAAGAAGAGTGTATTAAAAAAATGGGCGAAGGAGATAAGGAAGCTCGTAATAGTTTAATAGAACATAACCTTAGATTAGTCGCTCATATTGTTAAAAAGTTTGATTATAAAAACGTTGACCAAGATGACCTTATAAGTGTTGGTACGATTGGCCTTATTAAAGGGGTAGATACCTTTGTTCCTAATAAAGGTAATCGGTTAACTACATACTGTGCTAAATGTATTCAAAATGAAATATTAATGTATTTTCGAGCTAATAACAAAAATAATAAAAATATTTCCTTAAATGAACCCGTTGGTTTTGATAAAGAAGGTAATGAAATATCAATACTTGATGTTATAAAAGCACCAAGACCTGATTTTATCGAAGAGATTAATTTAAAAGATAACGTAAAACTACTTAACTCTTACTTAAAAGTCTTAAGTAAAAGAGAAAAAGAAATTATTGTTAAAAGATATGGTCTAGAAGGAAATGATTTATGGACGCAAAAACAAATTGCCGATAAATTAAATATCTCTAGAAGTTATGTATCTCGAATTGAAAAAAGAGCCTTAACTAAGATACTTAGAGAGTTTATTAAGAATAATAAGTATAATGATGTAGATTTCAGCTAAAAATATTAGTGTATTGTGTTATACTAATATTAGGAGCTGAGATTATGAAAAGGAAGAAAATAAAGAAAAGAAGAGTATCAAAAAGTGAATATTTTATTAATATTAGTGTTACTTTAGTACTTGTTCTTTTTGGTGTTTTCTTTTTATTTGTTCCTAAAGTATCATTGAATGCTCCTTTAAAAGAAATAGTTAATATTAATTCTCATTATACTGATAAAGGAATAACAATAAGTGATTTATTAGGAAATAAAACTATTGTAAAACCTCTTGATGATATTAATACTAATAAAGATAGAGAATATAATATAAATTATACTTATAAAGATAATATTTTTACTTATCATATACCTAAAGAAGTAGTTGTTAAAGATATAGAAAAACCTAAGATTAAATTAAATGGTAACAAAAGAGAATATTACTGTCCTAATGGAGAGTATAAAGAACTTGGATATACCGCTTATGATAATGTAGATAAAGATATTACTGATAAAGTTAAAGTAGAGAGATTAAAAGATAAAATTATTTATAGAGTAATAGACAGTAGTGGTAATAAGAGTGAAGTTGTAAGAAAAATAATTGCCAAAGATGTAGAGAAACCTATTATTACCTTAAATGGAGATAGTAGTACCTTTTTGAACTTAAATGAGAATTATCAAGAAGAAGGAGTGGTTATTACTGATAATTGTGATGGTGATTTATCTAGTAAAGTAGAGATTACTAACAATATAGATACTACTAAAGTAGGAGATTATAGAGTGATTTATAAAGTTAAAGATAATAGTAATAATAAGAGTAAACTTATAAGAGATGTTAGAGTAAGAGAGGCTTTAAAACCTAATACTATCTACCTTACTTTTGATGATGGGCCAAGAGATGGTACTACTGATGTAATTTTAGATATCTTAAAAGAAAAAGGTGTTAAAGCGACATTCTTTGTTACTATGAATGGAAGTGATTCTTTGATTAAGAGAATTGTAGATGAAGGACATTCTATTGGTATACATACTGCTAGTCATAGATATGACCTTATCTATGCATCAGTTGATAATTACTTTAATGATTTAGAGCAAGTTAGAGATAGAATCTATAATATAACAGGAGTTGATACTAAATTAATTAGATTCCCAGGTGGTTCTAGTAATACTATTTCTAAAAAATATAAAGAAGGAATAATGACTACTTTAGTTAATGATACCTTAAATAAAGGTTATCAATACTATGATTGGAATGTTGATAGTGGAGATGCTTCTTTTGCAACTAATCCTACTAAACTATATAATAGTGTTATTAATAGCTTATCTCATGATAAGTATAATGTTATTCTAATGCATGATACTAAGACTTATACAAGAGATGCTCTAAGTAAAATAATTGATTATTGTTTAAGTAATGGTTATAGCTTTGAATCAATAAATATTAATACTATGCCTGTAAGACAGAGACTAAATAACTAGCATTAAATGTAATTTTGGTATATACTAAATATATGAGGAGTAAGACTATGAAATATTTACCAGATATTTATAAGAAAAATATCTTTGATATTAATTATGATAAGTTAAAGAAAAAAGATATTAAATGTTTAATCTTTGATTTAGATAATACTCTGGCTTTAATAGACTCTACTAAAGTAGAAGATAAAGTTAAAGAGTTAATTACTAAATTAAAGAAAGACTTTTTAGTAATTATAGTGTCTAATAGTCCTAAAAAAAGGGTATCTACCTTTGGTGAAGACTTAGGAGTAGATTATTATCCCTTTGCTTTAAAACCTACTATTAGAACACTTAAAAAAATTAAATCTAAATATAATTTAGAGTCTAAATCTATCGCTATCATAGGGGACCAATTTATGACAGATATGGGTTATGGTTATAAAGGTCATATTACTAAGATATTTGTAGACCCTTTAGCAGTTAAAGATTTAAAGATTACTAATATTAATAGATATTTAGAAGAGAAGATTATGAATAAATATAGTAAGAATAATCTTTTCAAGAAAGGAAAGTATTATGAATAGTGAGAAGTATTGTCTTGGATGTGGAGTTAAACTTCAAGATGAGAATATCTTAGGGGAAGGCTATACTACTAGTTTAGATAAAGATTATTGTCAAAGATGTTTTAGAATTAAAAACTATGGAGAGTATCAAATAGTTACTAAGAGTAATGATGAGTATATAGAGATACTTAAAAGTGTAGGAGAGACTAAAGATTTAGTTTTATATATTGCAGATTTACTTAATATAGAAGAAGATATCAATAAGATTAGAGAGATTATTCCTAATAAGATGATATTAGTTTTAAATAAAAGAGATGTCCTACCTAAATCAGTTAATGATGATAAACTAATAGATTATTTTAAAGATAATGATATCTTTGATAAAGTAGTAGTTATAAGTAGTGAGAAGAACTATAATATAGATTATTTATTAAAGCAGATAAAACTATATCAGACTACTAATAATGTCTATGTAGTAGGACATACTAATGCCGGAAAGAGTACTTTGATAAATAAATTATTAAGAAACTATTCTACTAGTGATAGAGAACTTACTATATCACCACTTCCTTCTACTACCTTAAATACAGTAGAAATAGAAATAAATGAGTATTTAACTCTTATAGATACACCAGGACTAGTTGATAGTGGTAGTATAGTTAATTATATTAGTGATGATGAATTTAAGAAGATAAGTCCTAAAAAAGAGATTAAACCTAAGACTTTTCAACTTAGGAAAGGACAAAGTGTAATAGTAGATAACTTCTTTAGAATGGATTATGTAGAAGGAGAAAGAAATAGTTTTACATTCTATATGTCTAATGATTTAAAGATTAGAAGAATATCAAGTAAGCATGATGATTTAAAAGACTTACAAAAAAGAACTTATGAAATGGGTTATGACGAAGATATATGTATTAATGGACTAGGCTTTATAAAAGGTGTTAATAAAGGAACTGTTGATATATATTTAGATTCTAAAGTAAGTACTTATAAAAGAAGTAATTTAATATAATTGATATTTTGTAATATTTATAGTAAAATTTAATTGAGGAGAAGATGTTATGAATAGTGAATTTATTAGAGATGTTGAAAATAAAATGAAAGGGGCTCTTGCTAACTTAGAAAAACGATTTACAACAGTTAGAGCAGGACGTGCTAATCCTTCTAGTTTAGATGGTGTTGTTGTTGATTATTATGGTTCTATGACTCCATTAAAGAGTCTTGCAACTATCTCAGTACCAGAGGCAACTCAATTACTTATTAAACCTTTTGATAGAGGTTGTTTAGGTAATATAGAGAAAGCTATTATCGCCGCAAATCTTGGTTATAATCCTTCTAATGATGGAGAAACTATTAGAATAGTTATACCTGCCTTAACAGAAGAGCGACGTAAAGAACTTACTAAACAAGTTAAAGCCATGGCTGAGGAAGCTAAAGTATCTATTAGAAATATTAGACATGAAGCTAATGAAAAAATAGAGAAGATGGAACTTCCTGAAGATGAAGAAAAAGGTATGATGAAGGATGTTCAAGACCTTGTTAATGACTATAATAAAGATATAGATAATATCTATAAAGATAAAGAAAAAGAATTAATGACTGTATAGTAGTGTTTAGCACTACTTTTAATTTTATTTACTTTAGGCTTATTTTAGTATATAATATGTTTTGTTAGAAAGAGGGAATTTGTTGATGAAAGAAAAATTTAATTATCCTTTAGAAATAATGAAAGATAGAAAGAAATTTATTGATAAAGAGATAAGTACAAATGGAAATCTCTCTGTTAATAATTATAATATATTATTAAAACAAATAGGTGTAGATATTTATGATAGTATAAATAATTTAAAAGAATGGAATAGGTTTACTATTAAAGGTTCTTTGTATGTTAGGAGTACTTTAGGTATCTTTATACCTAGAAAAAGAGAACTTAGAAAGATGATTTTATTAGGACTAGATAGTGGTAAAGTTGCTTTTGATAATTATAAAAGAGTTTTAGAAGGATTAGATATTACTAATGATACTAAATATATTAGTGATCTTAAGATTTTAATAGAACAGTTATATAATGCTGAAGTTTATGCTGATAATTATGATGATTATATGAATAATTTAATGGCAAGAAATTTAACTAACTATTTAGCAGGAGATTATAACTATAACTATTTAGTAGAAATGGAAGAAAGAAGAGATAAAGTTTTAGAGTTAGAAAAGAAGTATTCACTTAATAAAAAGTAATATTTTCTATTTACAATTATCTTTTAAATATGATATAGTAATTCATGAAATGGCAATGATTAAGAAGTAGTAGTAAATGATGTCTTTAAAGAGAGTCTATGGTAGGTGGAAATAGATAAGAATAGTTTATGAATTCATCTTAGGAGTTCCTATAACAAAATTATAGGCGTTTATCGCGTTAAGATTAATGAGTTAGTTATAATAACTATAAATTAAGGTGGTACAGAGTATACTTCTTGTAGACTCCCTTAAGTTATAGTTATTTTTATTTTAGGAGGAGTTATGGTTAAACGATTTATTTGGGACTTGGATGGAACAATTCTAGATGGAGATTTTTCAAAAGAAGAAGAACTATTTAGGGCAAACTTAAGTGAAGAAGATTTTCTAAAATTTAAAAAAAATCGTTGGGATTTGTTAAATGCTTATGAAAAAGAGTATCCTAAGTATGATAAAAAGACCCTTAGTAAATTTCTTAGTGATGGATGTAATACTATTATTAGTGAAGAATTGATAGATAAATGGTCTGATTACATGATAAATATTAATGAGAGTATTCATCCTGGAGTGATAGATGTCCTTGATTATTTAAACAGCAAGGGAATAGAAAATGTTATATATTCTAATTGGTTTCAAAAAACACAGGAAGGCAGACTTAAAAGCCTAGGATTAGATTCTTATTTTAAAGAAATAATTGGTGGGGATTTATATATGAAACCAAGTAAAGAAGGTTTTCTTTATGCTTGTGGGCCTTATAAACCAAGTGAATGTGTAATGGTAGGAGATAATTATGATAAAGACATATTAGGAGCGAAGAAGGCAGGGCTTAGAACAGTTTACTATAGTCCTAAAGAAGATGTAGATGTTCCTCATATAAAAAGATTAGTTAAGATAAAGGAGATGTATTGATATGAATATAGAAGATATTAAAAAAGAAATTGAAAAAGATTTAAGTAGTGTTAAAGACTTAAAGAGTCTTAATGAATTACACATTAAATATTTAAGTAAGAAAGGTATTATTACAGAACTTAATAGTAAGATTAAAGATG
>CAMMBO010000039.1 GCA_946494435.1 uncultured Mycoplasmatota bacterium | reverse complement strand
GGCATGCCGCCAGCGTTCATCCTGAGCCAGGATCAAACTCTCAATAAAAATATTTAAAAGTTTAATTATTATAATTTAATCCCGACAACTCAAATTGACGTTTTGCTTAGTTTTCAAAGAACATTTTTTGCTTTTCTCAAGCTGCGTTTTTAATATACCAAATTCTTTTTGATTTGTCAACACTTTTTTTAATTTTTTTATCGACTTTTTTCTTCGGTATATTTGACACTGACAATTAATGTCAACGCTCCTCCACTATATCAATTTAAAACCTTTTTGTCAACTACTTTTTTAACTTTTTTTAAGTTTTTTTGTTGTCAATCAGCTCTAAATTTCAGTGACGTTTTCTAATATATCAGAGCTACTTCTAGCTGTCAACACTTTTTTAACTTTTTTTCAAGTTTTTTTATTAACATTTAGCTCTGAATTTCAGTGACGCTTTCTAATATATCAAAGCCACTTCTAACTGTCAACACTTTTTTTATTTTTTTTGTTATTTTCTAAATATAGGTAATATTTAACCCAGTTTTCAATGTCTTGATTGTTAAAATAATTGCTTTTTGTTCTTATCTCATTTATTAAATCATTTAGCTGTTTTTTTATAATATAATCTATTTCTTTAGGATAATTAAATTTCTTTTTATGATAATTATATTCGTTTTTATCTACAACTTTAAAGCTGCCATTTGCAAAAACTTTAACATCTAAATCATAATCAATATATTTTATTGTATTTTCTTCTATTATTATAGGGCTTGCCATATTACAATAATAACATATGCCTCTTCCTTTATATTGACCAATGATATTGTACCACTTATGTAAGAAGAAAAATAATATAGCAGGTTCCTTTGTCTTCCATGTATGACCATCTTTTTCTGTTACTGTGGTGCAATTATTTGCAAATACTAAAACGCCTTTTTTAAAATCAAAGTTTAAAAGAGTCGCTTCATCCCAAGCTTTATAGATTTGGCCATTATGTTTATAACTATGAATTTGATATTTATGTCCTATTTTTAGTTTTTCCAATTCTAACACCTCCCTTACAAGCAAAAGAAGCAAGTGATGCTGCACTTACTTCTTACCAAAATACCTTATTCCCCAACATCCTATTATTAATAATATTATAGCAAGAACAACCCAAAAGATAGGATCAGATGTGTACGGTGATAAAAAATCATTAATTTTTACAGTTAAATCATCTAATGTATCTTTTAAGTTTAGTATTTGCATCTTATCACTCATCTTTTCTATCTACTTCTTTTACTACTTTGGCAGTTTTAGTTCTTTTATTCTTGCCCTCTTTTCTATCAGTACTTATTTCCACACTAATATTACTACTTTTTCTTAAAATAAAACTATTAACTATGTCTAAGACTGCATAAATTATCATTAAAAGGCCAATAATTTGGGTCACTACCACAGCACTTGTAAATGGATTAAATAATATTACGACTCCACAAACTAGACATACTATAGCCATAATTAATGATGGTAAGAAATATTTGTTATCTAAATTCTTCAATACAAGAGCTTGTTGTACTTTAAAAGAACTACTTATAATAACAGCAATACCAACAACAATTGGAATAATACTACCAATAAACTCAGGTACTGTTACTAAAAATATTCCTGCTACTATACTTACTATACCATACACTATATTTAACTGTACAAAAATATCTTTGGAACTGTTTCTTAAATAGTTTATTATAGCAATGACTCCTAAAGCGATTAGGACTCCTCCTACTAAATAGGAAATTCCTACTAGTGTTTCACTAGATTTTAAGAATAGTAAAAGACCTAATAGTAACAAAAATATTGAACTTAATAATGATGGCCAAATTACTTTTTTAATCTCTACTTTCATCTTTAACCTCCTCTTTGTTACATTGTACCACACTTTTAGTATCTTGACTAGGTTCGTTTTTAGCATCAGATTTTAAATCGTCCATATAGTAAACTGTACTAATGTTTTCTGTTTTAGTTAGTCTTTCATATATTAGAGGTTTCTTACGGCCAAAGAATTTTAAGAATATTTCAAAATAAGCATAGATTAAAAAGAGAATATAAAATAACATTACAAGACCATTAATATGATTATTATAATTTATTACTATAGGAGGACCAAAGACAATTAAGAAGTAAAGAATAATTTGTCTTAGGAAGATAGATAAATGTTTATATTTATTTTTACTATCTAATTTTATTTTTACAAGATATTTACCAAAGGTATAGCAAGTTATGGTAGGTAATATTATATAGTAGATTACAATGGAGATAATTAAAGGTATTATAAAGTCATGAAAATTAGTAATAACTAGGACTACAAACATTAAGGTAGCAAAGACAAAGAGGTCTATTAGAAAAGCAAGAGAGCGTCTATAGATAGAGACAACTTTACCTCTTTTATAAGATATTTTATCTATTTCATCTCTATTAGGTAAAAATATTGTAATAATTGGGGTAATTAAGTAACCTATAAAACCTCCTAAGGTGTTAACCATTAAATCATCAACATCAAAAAGACGGTATGCTTTAGGATAGAGACCATATAATCCCGTTAATTGGGTTAGTTCGAAAAAGAGGCTTAAAAGAAAAGTATAAATTATAGTAGTATACCACTTTTTCTTGAAATAATATCTTAAATAAATACCAAATGGTATGGTAATAGCAATATTAAAGAGGGTTGTATAGACAATTGGTGATTTAAGAAAAGCAAGAACACCACTAGCGGATTTAAAAGCATCTATAAAGTCTCCTAGGAAAGCAAAAGGAATAAGCTGGGGTACTTTTGTAGGCATGGCTAAGACTTGTTCTTTACTAGGTAAGGGCAATATTACTAAAAAATAGGCTGTTAATAAGTAAAGGATAAAAGTATAAACAATACTACTTCTTATTAAAGGTACTGAACCATATTTATGATACTCTATTAAAAGATAAGGTAATGTGATTAAGAAAGCTAGTAAGGGAAAGATAAGAAAAGCAGTTTTTATTGATTCTAAATATACTTCCATAAATACTCCTAGAATAGTTCTAATACTTCATCAAGAGAAACTTTACCGTTAAAGTAGTCTGTTAGTTTTTCTAAAAACTCTGATGTTTGATTATTTTTTTCTAATAGTTTTGTTAAAGAGTTAATAGCAATACTTCCTTCAACAGTATAATGTTTTTTATAAACATCTGCTTCTTCTTTATTAGTATATAAAAGGACTCCATAACTATAATTACGACTAGTTTTACTATTACAAGTTAATAAAATATCCCCTAAAGCTCCATAACACGTTGCTGTTTTACTATCTCCTCCTAGTTTAGTTACTAAGTCTTTAGCAAAATTATAAACTTTAGTTAAATAATAAGCATTAGTAGAGTCTCCTCTATATTTACTACTGATACTTCCCATAAGTATTGCTAAAACATTTTTAATGACACCATATAACTCTAGTCCAATATAATCATCTATTACTTCTATTTCGACATTGGTATCTTTAAATAACTCTAACATTAACTCTTTAGTTTTTTCATCTTTTGTGCCAAGTGTTAAGCCGGCTTTACTATTAACGATAAGTTCTTTAGCAAAAGTAGGTCCTGCTAGATAAGAAACATGGCCCTTTAAATTTAATTCATCATAGATTTCTGTCATTAAGAAGTCAGTATTTTTTTCAAGACCTTTAGATACTAAAATTACTCTACTATTATCTGTTAAATAATCTTTTATTTTAGTTAATACTTCTCTTACATGGTTACATGGAATAGCCACTATGATTAAATCAGAGTTATTTAAGGCTTTTTCTAAATCCATTGTCACATCTAAATCACTTGCAAGTTCTATTCCTGTTAGAACCCTATCATAAGTATTATTATTAGTTATTTCTAGATATTCTTCTTCAAAAGCAGTCCAGAAAATAATATCGGCATTACTTCTTTCATGTAATAAATTACCAAGAGCAAGTCCAAATGCTCCTGTTCCTAAAATTGTTACTTGCATATTATCACCTTCATATTAATGATACTAATAACTTATCTTTTTGACAAGAAAAATAATCTTACTAATTTGTAAGACTACTTAATTTCTGTTCCTCCAAAAATAGAAATACCATTAATTGTTAAAGTATTACTTTTCTTTTTATCAGAGGAAAGTGTTTTATTCTCATTACCTCCAAATAGAGCGAATGAGTTAAGTTTTACATTTAAGTTATCATTTACAAAGATACTAGTACCACCAAAGATAGAATAAGCATTAATTGTTATATCCCCTTTTGACTCTAAATTTCTTAAATCTAGGTCTACTCCTCCAAAAATACTATAAACATTAGCACCTTTAAAACTAGAGTCAGTTACTCTTTCTTCTAAGCCACTAAAGATACCATAATAGTTTTTTAATTTATCATCTTTTCTTTTAAATACTCTTTTTACTTTTAAGCTCTCTATAATTATAAATATACCAATAATTATTAAAATTAAAGGGAAGAAGGCATTACTAAATTCTCCTCTTATAATATTTAGTTCATCTAATAGAAACCAAATTCCTAAATATAAAACAATAGTGTTTGCAAGAGTAAACTTTCTACCTTTTATAATATAGTATAGAGATGCTGCTATTAGTATTAAGGGAAAAATATAAGAAAAATTAATACTAAATTCGGGAGCAATTATTGATATTAAAAACAATGCTCCAATTAAAATAAATATTAAACCTATAACCATAATTACAACTCCTTGCCTTAATTATATAGAATTTAAATTTTATTATCAACTATTATGTATAATTTGTAAGTATTAGTAAATAATATTATTAGTCATATAACCAGTAGCTGTTTAGCCAAGCAGTTGTTAAAATTAATTTGAGGGCGATAAAATGAATAAAGATGGTATTGAGGTTAAAATTGGCGATAGTGCTTTTTACTTTAAACTTGGTAATTTACTCGATAAGAAGAAAATAAGTAAAAATAAACTTAGCCAAGATACAGAGACAGATTATAAAGTTGTTACCAGATATATTAATGGTGATTTAACAAGATTAGATATCAATATCTTAGAGCGACTTTGTAATTATTTAGACTGTGATATCTCTGATATTGTCGAACTTAAAAAGAATGTTTTTAAGTAAAAAAAGTTTAAGATTTAACTCTTAAGCTTTTTTCTTGGAATAAAATGCTCTATTCCTTTATATTTATCACGATGTTTAATATAGAAATAACCTAAAATAGAAAAGAATAAGGCTCCTATAAAGTTAACTATTAAATCTTCCATAGTATCTATTAGACCTATATCTAGGTAACCATCAGGAATAGTTATAGTATCATTACCATAGTAAATAGTAGTTTTATTTATATCTTTAATTATCTCAGGGTCAAAAGCATTTGTGTTTGTTAAATTAACAGAAGATATCTTGTTTATAATAGTGTCTTTTTGCATATCAGTACTTAAAAGACTATCAGCGGTATATTCGAAGAACTCCCATGCTACTCCTACAGTCATAGAAAAACAAAATGATACTAAGGCAACAAAGATAGGGCTCATTTTAATATGAAATTTATCAGTACTATTTAAAATATCAATTAGGGAAAAACCTATCGCTGCTGCTAGGAAACCATTAAGGGTATGAAGTATCATATCCCAGTTGGGAATAATATTATAGAAGTTTTGAATCTCTCCTAATATTTCTGCAGAAAAGATAAATAATAATATTATTATTTCTAAAACATTAGGAATAGTTACTTGAAACTTATCTTCTATAAAGAATGGGATTACAAATAAAACTAAAGTTAAAAGACATAAGAAAACGTTATGATAATTACCAATAAATATTTCTCTTATTAGACAAAGGATAACTAAAAATCTTAAAACTGTATAAAAAATAGCGACTTTCTTATTTTCTTCTTCTTTATAATATTCTACTAGTCTCTTTTTAAATTCTTTCGCTTTTTTAAACATAATATCACCTTTATATAATTATAGAAGATATTTAAATTTGTGTAAAGATATGATACAATATGTGAAAAGAAAGGAGATGGGACTTATGAAGTTACCAATTGTAGCGATTGTTGGAAGACCTAATGTTGGTAAAAGTACTTTATTTAATAAAATTGCAGGTAGTCGTATTGCGATTATAGAAGATACTCCAGGGGTTACTCGTGATAGACTATATGAAGAAGTAAGTTATATGAATAAGCCTTTTTACTTAGTTGATACTGGAGGAATTGACCTTGGGGATGAAAAGTTTAATGATGAGATAAAGATGCAAGCAGAGATTGCTATTAATGAAGCGGACGAAGTTATCTTTGTTGTGGATGCAAAAGAAGGTATTACTAGTAATGATTTAGTTGTTAGGGATATTTTAAGACGTAGTAATAAAAAAATAGTGGTAGCGATTAATAAAATGGATAATAAAGATAGTTATGATAATATATATGACTTTTATGAGCTTGGTTTTGATAATTATATTCCTATAAGCGCTATTCATAATACGGGTTATATTGAACTTATGGATGAAGTAACTATGGATTTTAAAACTAAAGAAGAAACTGACGAAGATACACGTTTAAAAATTGCTATCATCGGAAGACCTAATGTGGGTAAGAGTTCTTTAACTAATGCTATTTTAAATGAAGAAAGAGTCGTTGTTAGTGATGTGGCGGGAACAACAAGAGACTCTATTAATACGGTTTTTAAATATCATGATGAAGAGTTTGTTTTGATTGATACAGCAGGAATGAGAAAAAAAGGTAAAGTTTATGAAAGTGTTGAGAAGTATAGTTTATTTAGGTCAATGAATTCTATTGATAAAAGTGATATATGTCTTTTAGTTATTGATGCAGAAGATGGTATTAAAGAACATGACAAACATATTGCAGGTTATGCAATAGAACGTGGTAAAGGTTTAATTATCGTTGTTAATAAATGGGATGCAGTTAATGATGCTAACATATCTGAGTTTAAAAAACTTGTTAGAAGTGAATTTCAATTTGCAACTTATGCTCCTGTTGTGTTCTTATCAGCTTTGACTAAAAAGAGAATTCACACTTTAATGCCTGAAGTATTAAAGGTAAAAGAAAATATTAAGCGAGAGATTAAGACTAGTGTTTTAAATGAAGTTATTGAAGATGCTTATAGTTTGAACCCTGCTCCTAGTTATAAAGGTAAAAAACTTAAGATTTATTTTGTTAGTCAAACAGGAATTAAGCCTCCTAAGTTTACTTTTAGAGTTAATAGTAAAGGTTTAGTACATTTTTCATATGAAAGATATTTAGAAAATAAATTAAGAGAGAATTTTGAACTAGAAGGTACTCCTATTGTCCTTCAGTTTAAAAATAGAAATGGAGAGTAATTATGTTATTTAAAAGAGTTGACCCTAAGACTGAGTTAGAAGGAATTGATAGAGCGGTAGAGATTTTAAACGATAGATTTCAAAAGAAACTAATTAGTCTAGAAGAATTTAATAAGAAGTCATTTGAGTTTGGGAAAAGAAAAGCTAAGTGTCTTAAAAAGTTAGAAAAAGGTAACAAAAAATATTAAAACCTCATACTATAGAAGTAGGAGGTTTTCTATGTTTGGAGATA
>CAMMBO010000038.1 GCA_946494435.1 uncultured Mycoplasmatota bacterium | reverse complement strand
GTTAATGAATTTATAATGAAGTATAATAGTGATGAAGAATTTAGAAATGAAGTTCAAGATTTATATGATAATGAAATAGGACGTTTATCTATTCTACAGATATATGCTTTAGAAGAACTTTTAAGATATGGTAATAATGGGATGTTTAAGAGATTCCTTGAAAGTAAAGGTGAAAGTACTGAAGAAGCAGCAGTAGAGTTAGTTGATGGATTTAGAAAATTATTAGATGAAGATCCTAGTTTTAAACAATATAAAATGGAACAATTAAAGAAGTATCCTGATACATTATCAGACTTAGAGATGTTTGCTTTCACTTTAATTAGTAGAAGTCAAAGTGAAAAAGTAAAGATGCATAAAGAACTTACTGATGAATTAAAGTATGATCCTATTAACCCTATATTATTTTCTACTGATTATGAGATAAGAGAAACACTAGAAAATTTACTTATTGGTGAGTTTATTCATAAACTATTAGAATTACCTGCTATGAAACCTGCTAAAGTTAGACAGAAAGAATATGGTATGATAGCAAGTGTAGATAAAAAAGATATAATTGAACAGGTAAGATCTGTTGTTTGTACACCTAATTCTATGTGTCAATTCAAAAGCGTTATAGATAATAGATATGTAGAAGTAAAATTTGCTCTTTTAGCAGGTAAAGGAGCTTCAGCTTTTGATCAATATATAAAATTTAATACCAATATAAGTATAAATGAGGTTTTTGAAATAGAAAAAGATGATACGGCAGACAAGATGTATGAGTTTATAAAAAATATGGTTAATAAGAGAAAAGGTCCAAGACAATAGTAAAAATAATAGAGACTCGAGTTTTAATAGCTCGAGTTTTAACTTTTAGATATTTGTTACATAAACTATTATGGGAGTTGAGTTTTATGTATAAATTACCTGTATTACCTTATTTGTTTCAAGATTTAGAGCCCTATATTGATACTCATACAATGGGACTTCATTATCATAAACATGAACAGAATTATTTAAATAAATTAAATCTTTTGTTATTAAAAAATAATTTTGATTATCGTTATGATATAGATGAGTTATTCTATCATATTGATAAATTTAATGAAAGTGATAGAGTAGATATTCTATATAATTTAGGTGGTGTCTTAAATCATAACTTATACTGGAAGAGTATGAGTCCTAATAGAGTTTTACCAAGTGGAAAGTTAAAAGAAGATATAGATAAAAAGTATGGAAGTATAGATAACTTCTTTTTAGAGTTTAAGAATAAAGCCATGAGTTTAAAAGGATATGGTTATACCTTTTTAGTAGTGAAAGATAATGGTGATTTAGATATTATAAATCTATCTAATCAAGAACTACCTCAGTCTTTTGGGTTTATTCCATTATTTAATATGGATATGTGGGAACATGCTTATTATTTAAACTATAAGAATGAAAAAGGTAACTACATAGATAACTTTTTGATGATAGCAGATTTTACTAATGCTAATAATTTATATAATAGTTTAATGAAATGATAGTATTATTTACTTTATGTTATTTATATGATATAATATGTAGCTAAGAAAGAGGGGAAGTTATGGGAACAATAGATATTTTTGCTAAATGGGATTTAGAAAAGAATGAATGGGTTCAAAGTAGTGATTTAAAAGATAGGGGAAGAAGCTTTGCAATTGCTAGTTATAAAAGAATAATTAATGATAATGGTAAAATTAACTATATTATAATTGATCAAGGATCTAGAGTAGAAGACCATTCCAAAGATTTTTCTACAATTAAAGAAACAGAAGTTAGAATAGATAACGTTATAAGTCATTATGAAAGATGTAATGGTAACTATGATATTAAATTATTCTTGATGGATGCAGATGCACCTATTATTGAAGATGCTAAATTGTTTGCAAATTATGTTGATTACTTAGCGTCTCTTCCTTATACTAATTCAGTTAATATAGTTGGCTTATCTAAATGTAGTGTTATGAACTTTTATGTTCCTAGATTCTTTAAAAATAGTGAAACTTTTAAAAAGATAAATGTTTATAATATAGCATCTCCTTATGAAGGAACAAAAATGGCATCTCCTTTGATATTTTATCCTGAAATTGAAAGATATGTTGCAAGTAAAGTTAGTAATGAAAAATTGGCACAAAATATTTCTGATAAATTAGTTGGTGTTTATGAAGGCATTAGTAGTAATTCTCATATGGATTATGATATCGCTATACCTGGTGGTATTCCTGATGAGAAACTACATCTTTATGATGAAAATTTTATTAAAAATGTATTTTGTACTGATAATGTGGTAGCGGTTAAAAGATTAAATAGTTTTAAAAATATTTTAACAAGCATTGATAGTGAAGTTAGAAAAGAAGCGATTAAGACGTTAAACTTCCAGGCAATCGCTTTATGCCTTTTTGATAAGATGTTTTTTGATGGTAAATCAGACGGCATGGTTTATACATCTTCCCAAAGAAAAGTTGAAGATGTATTAGATATTAAAAGTTATAGTATTAAATCTCATCATGATGTAAATAGTAATATAAGAGCATTTAATGAAGTATTGGGAATTGTAGATGATACTATAGATGAATATGATGATAAGATGAAAGTTATGACTAAGAGTGGTATTTAACCATTCTTATTTTTTTTAGTAAATTTATTAATTTTGTTAATAATATTAGTGTAAACTAGATGCCCTTTTATTTGAAGTAACTTCTTAAATAATATATACTAATATTATAGATGGAAAGGAAAGTGTTGTTATGCTTTTAGATATAGTTCTTTTATTAGTGGGTTTTGTTATTATTGTAAAATCATCAGATGTTTTAGTAGATGCAGCTTCATCTTTAGCTTTAAAGTTAAGAGTTCCTAAGATGTTAATTGCTCTTACTATTGTCTCTTTTGGAACTTGTGCTCCTGAAGTTGCTATTTCTTTTAGAAGTGTTGCAAATGGTGATGGAGTAATGGCTTTTGCCAATGTTATTGGTAGTTGTATTGTAAATGTTTTCTTAATTATAGGACTTGCAAGTTTTATAAGACCTATTAAAGTAAGACATGCTACTGTTAAAAAAGAATTGCCTTTACTTTTTATTGTTACAACAGTTTTTTCTATTCTTATGTTAGATGCAGTTTTTAATCCTTTAACACCTAATACTTTTTCAAGGCGTGATAGTTTAGTATTAATATTATTATTTTGCATGTTTGTACTTTATTTAGTGGGAATGTTATTTAAAAGAAGTAAAAAAGATGAAGATATAGAAAAAGGTAAATATTCTTCTCTTATTTCATGTGTACTTTTATTAATTACAATTATTTTAATAATTTATAGTAGTGATTTAATTGTAAATTCGGCTAAAAATATTGCAAGTGCTTTAAATATAAGTGAGAAAGCCATCACTATGACTGCTATTGTAATAGGAACAAGCTTACCTGAGATGATTATGACTGTAATTAGTGCTAGAAAAGGTGAGTTTGATATGGCTATTGGAAATATTATTGGTACTAATATCTTTAATATATGTATAGTTTTAGGACTACCTATTCTTATTTTTGGTAATATTGTTCTAGAAGGCTTTGGCTTTATTGATATCCTTGCAGTATTCTTATCGTCATTTCTTTTATTTGTCTTTGCAAGAAGTGAAAGAGAAGTTAGTAAAAAAGAAGGAACTATTATGTTAATAGTATTTGTCCTTTATTATGTATATATGTTATTCTTTTAATAAGAAGTGTTAGTGAACAAGTAAGTGAACAAGTAAGTGGACAACAAAATATAATAAACACTATATATAATATGGAAAGTGATACACAAAGTGAAATATTTAATAATGTATTAGAGTTTTGTAAGGAACCAAAAACTGCTAAAGAAATTAGAAATTATTTAGATATTTCCTCAAAAAGATATGTTGCTTATAAAATATTAAAGCCACTTGTTGATTGCAATAAACTAGAATATACTAATAAAAAACGCAATGCTAGTAATCAAAGATATGTAACTGTAAAAAGATAAGAAAAAATAGGAAGTGTAATGATGGAGTATTATGATAAATTAAATTTAGCAATTAAGAATACATTAGAAGATGAAAGATTAAAATATCATTTACAATATTTAGATGAAGTAGTGAAACTTGCTAGTATTATCATAGAAAATACGAAAGATTTAGTTGTAGATGATTATTCTACTAATGTACCATTAGATAATTCTATAGATATAGTTACAAACTTTTTTTCTAAAATAAATGTAGAATATGCCTCAAGATTTTTAAAGCTTTTAAAAGAGAAAGACATTTATAATGGAAAAGCCTGTAATATAGTAAACTTTAATAAAGTAGATTCTCCTAGGATAGATAGAAGTGAGGTAAGAGATGATGGGTCTCTTCATATAGATTATTCTGAAACACTAGCAGATGCTTTTAATATCAGTCATGAGTTTACTCATAAATTTAGTAAACAAAAATATAAAGATAGTACAATAAAACAGTTTTTATGTGAAAGTACTACCCTTACCATAGAGTTTTTATTAGAAGATTATCTTTTAGAAAGTTCTGGTTATGATAAAGACGAAATAAAGATTAGAAAAACTAATAGATTAAAGGAAACTTATGATGATGCAACAGCAGTAATATTTGAACATACTTTATTAAAATTATATAAAGAAAATAATGGTAGGTTAAATGAAGAGATTTTGTTAAATTATTTAAACTCTCTTCCTAAGGACTCAAAACTTTATGAACTTTTTTTCCATAATTCTAAAAAATATTTAGATGATATTGTATCGAAAGGACATTTACAATTTTCATATAGACAAAGATATGTAATAGGCACAGTATTAGCAAGTTACTTTCACGATAGTATAACTAAGGATGAAAGTTATAAAGATAGATTATTTTACTTAATAGAGATATTAAGACATACTGATATGACATCTTTAGATGATTTGAAAGCCTTAGAAAAATTGGAGATACCAGTAATAGAAGATGGTAACTTTAAAGTTAATGCTAATAATATTGAAAAATTATCTGATTGTTATAAAAAAGAAGTAAATGATGTTTTAGAAGTACAAAAGGAAAATAATCATATAAAATAAAAGTGTCAAATGAGTGACAATCTCTTTAAATTATTCTTTAGTTTTGTTATACTTGAGTAGTAAAGATACGAAAGAGAGTGGTAGTTATGGCAAAAAGAAAGAAAAAGAAGGAAACTAAGAAAGGATTCGCTCATTCAACAGAATTATATGGAGTGTTACTTGTTTTAGCAGCGATACTTGGGATTGGTAGATATGGTCCTGTTGGTAATATGATTGCATCTTTTGCAATATTTCTTGTAGGAGTATTATATAATCCATTATTAGTAGTTCTTTTAATACTTGGAGCATATTTAATTATAAATAGAAGTTGGCCTAATTTATTTACTACTAAAATGCTAGGTATATATCTTTTATTAATAGGAGTATTAGTATTAATGCATGAAAACTTTATCTTACAAAATGATAGTAATGCTGTTAAAGTCTTTAGTGAAACTACTAATCAGTTAATTAACTCTTTTTCAGATGTTATGAAAGGAGCAAGACCTAATGCTATTGGTGGAGGTATTATTGGTTGTACCTTTGGGGTCTTGTTTATGATGTTATTCTCATATAGAGGAATGCAGATAATCGCTTGGACTTTAATTATTATAGGATTTTCACTATTTACTGGCTTTTCAATTATTGACTTTGTTAAAGATAAAGCAAAGGCTGCTAAAGAGAAGTTTCCTAAGAGGGATAAGAGTAGTAGTGATGATGAAGAAGAGGTTAGTACTAAGAAACCTATTATAACAGGAAATGAAGAACAACCTGTGCTTGGTGAGATAAAAGATGATGATAAAAGAATTGTTATATCTAGTATAGATGAACTTACTAAAGCGAAAGTTCATGAAGATACTCCTAAAGAGGATGCTACTGAAGTAAGTGAAGTAAATGTAGTAGATGATAATAAAGTTACTGTTAAACATAATTATGTTTTGCCACCTATTTCTTTATTAGACCAACCTAAGAAAAAGAAAAATAGTGTTAATCAGAGTTTAATTGAAAAGAATATAGAAATACTTGAGAAAGTATTAAAAGACTTTAATATTATTGGTAAAGTAGTAGAAGTACATATTGGTCCTACTGTTACCCAGTATGAGTTAGAATTACACTCTGGTACTAAGGTTAGTAAACTTTTATCAATACATAGAGAAATAGCTTTAGCCATTGCAACTAAGGACGTTAGAATACAAGCTCCTATTCCAGGTAAAAATACAGTAGGAATAGAAATTGCTAATAAAGAAACATCATCTGTATCATTTAGAGAAGTATTAGAAAAAGTACCTAAGTCTCTAGATGGTTCTAAACTACTTTGTCCTTTAGGTAAAAATATTATGGGTAATGTTATTTGGTGTGAGATTAATAAAACACCCCACCTTTTAGTAGCAGGTTCTACTGGTTCAGGTAAATCTGTTTGTATTAATGGTATTATTTGTTCTATTTTAATGAGGGCTAAACCTGATGAAGTTAAACTTGTTATGGTTGACCCTAAAAAGGTTGAACTTTCTGGTTATAATGGTGTTCCTCATTTAATGAGACCTGTTGTAACTGACCCTAAAGAAGCATCTGTTGCTCTTGCTAAAATTGTATCTGAGATGGAAAGACGTTATGATATGTTTAGTGAGACTAAAACTAAGAATATTGCAACTTATAATGATTATGTAGAAAAGATGAATAAGACTCTACCAGCAGATGAACAAATGAAGAAGATGCCATTTATCGTGGTAATAATAGATGAGTTAGCAGATCTTATGTTAGTTGCAAGTAAAGATGTAGAAGCTTCTATTATGAGAATTACACAGATGGCTCGTGCGGCTGGTATTCACTTAATTATCGCTACTCAAAGGCCATCAACAGATGTAATTACTGGTGTTGTAAAAGCGAATATTCCAAGTCGTATATCATTTGCAGTATCTAGTAGTATAGATTCACGTACAATTCTTGATATGACAGGAGCAGAAAAATTACTTGGTAAAGGTGATATGTTATTCTTACCAATGGGAGAAGCAGATCCAGAACGTATTCAAGGTGCTTTTATTTCTGATGATGAGATTAAAAGAGTTATTGATTATACTATTGAACAACAAAAAGCAGAATATGACCAAGCCTTTATGGATTTAAAAGGTGATAGTGAAAAGAGTGCCTCACAAAAAGAAGATATGAGACAAGAGGAAGAATATGATGATCCTTTATATAATGAAATAGTAGAGTTTGTTATAGAGACTCAAAAAGCTAGTGCCTCACTATTACAAAGAAGATTTAAACTTGGTTATAATAGAGCAGCACGTATTATTGATTTACTAGAAGAAAGAGGCATTATTGGACCACCTAATGGCTCTAAACCTAGAGAAGTACTTGTTAAGTTAGATGATGGGGATGAAGAATAATATTCATCCTCTTTTTTCTTTGGGGTATTTGTGTTAAAATATGTTACGTAAAGGACTGATATTATGAAGTTATTAGGTGTAATAAGAGATAATAATTTTTTAGAATATTTAGATAATGGTTTAGATGGTATTATTTTACCATTAGAGAACTTTTCTGTTGATTATTTTAAGTATTATAGTATTTCTGATATAAGAGAAT
>CAMMBO010000037.1 GCA_946494435.1 uncultured Mycoplasmatota bacterium | reverse complement strand
AGAAGACTTAAAGAGTATGTTTTATAGAGGTTTTACTAAAGGACATTTATTTAATTATGAAGACTTAATTAATAAAAAAAGTCCTAATCATTTAGGAAGCCATTTAGGTAAAGTTATAGATGTCAATGATGAGAGAATTAGAATAGAATTAGATAAAACTTTATTACAAGGAGATGGTATTAGATTTAGGGAAAGTAATAAAGGAATGATTGTTAATTATCTCTATGACATGAAAGATAATTTAATTAATAAAGGTAACTCTAAACAAATAGTTGAAGTTGATAATAAAGTTAAGTTAACTAGTCTAGATGAAGTTAGAAAGACTACTGATAAAAGCCTTGAAATAACAGATTTTACGATTACAAGAAAAGTTCCTATTAATATAGATGTAAAAGCCAAAGTAGGAGAAGAGTTTGTTCTAACTTTTAGTGATTTAAAACATACAGTTACTTATAGAGGTAGTATAGTAGAGAAATCCATTAATAATCCTATATCTAAAGATAGATTAATTACTCAGTTAGAAAAATTAGGTAATACACCATTTATTACTAAACATATAAATATAGATATGGATGATAATATTTTTATTAGAATAGGTGACTTAAATATTGCAAGAAGAACTTTATCAGAAAGATTAATAGGAGAAAGACTTAATGATTATAAAGAACCAATTATTAAAGAAGTAACTTTTGATAAAATAAATACTAAAGAGATAATAGACTTAGATAGTTACAAGGAAGTAGAAAGAAATCCATTTTATCTAAAAGATGTTTTAAAAGATAAAAGTATTGTTAGTAATTTATTTAGACCAACTACTGATGTAATCGCCTCATACCATCTTAATGTCTTTAACTCATATACTGCCTATTATCTTTATAAGTTAGGATATAAAGCCATTACTTTATCAGTAGAACTTAATAATATAGAGTTAAAAGATTTAATAGAGGCTATTAGAAATAAATTTGGTAATATTCCATTAATAGTTAAAACTAAAGGCTATGTAGAAATAATGTTAATTAAAGGTAATATCTTAAATATAGATAAAGATACTCCTTATACTTTAGTTAATGTAAGAAATGATAAATTTAAAACTTACTTTGATGGAATATGTACTCATATTAATTCTAGTTATATTCTTAACTTAGATGAGAAAGAGTTTAATTATTCTAATATCTATTTTTCTAAAAGTTAAAATAGTTTTAAATAGTTATATGTGCT
Organism: uncultured Mycoplasmatota bacterium; assembly: GCA_946494435.1. Next base: position 7,787 of record CAMMBO010000037.1, on the reverse strand, counting down.
ACAATATAAATAACTAAAGGAGGTAATAAGTTGTGAAAATTATAGATTTTATTATGAATAACAATAATTATTTAGAAGATTTTATAACTAGAAGCACCTATCATTCTAATGCAATTGAAGGTAGTACTCTTACCTATGCAGAAACATATGCTATTCTTTTTAATGATAATAGTTTTAAGATAAGTGGTAGAGAGCCTAGAGAAATATATGAAGCGATAAATCATAAGAAAGCCATGAATGTTTTATTTGAAAAGTTAAAAAGTGATGATTTAGAACTTAATGAAGAATTTATAAAAAAAATTAATGAGACAATAAATCAAGATATAAGAGATACAAAAGGCTATAGAAAAGTAAGTGTTATGATTAAAGGAAGTGATGATATTCCTCCTAAACCAGAACAACTTAATAATTTAATGATGTATTTTGTCTATAATTATAATCATAATGAGACTAAAGATATATTCGAAAAAATTGCAGGCTTTCATATAGAGTTTGAACATATTCACCCTTTTGAAGATGGCAACGGAAGAACAGGGAGACTCCTTATTAATTTTGAACTATTAAAAAATAATATTCCACCAATTGTTATCCCTAAAGAAGAAAGAACAAAATATTTTGAACTATTAAGAAGTAAAGATATAACTGCTTTAGCTTCATGGCTTAAAGAATTATCAGATAAAGAAAAAGAAAGGATAGAATTGTTTAATTCTTCTAATAGTTAATTATGAAAGTTAAAAAAGAATTTTATTTGTCTAACAAAGGAGTTTTGAGTTTATATAACATTAGTTATTTAGAGAGTGATTTTAATTTAGTTATAAAAAATATTTCTGATAGTTTAAAATGTGAGGCTTCTGCAGAACTTTATAATTCTATTAGTAGTAAATTGCCTTCATTTAAAGATAATGATTTGAAAATGATTTTTTCTGATTTAAAAACAAGAAGTGAAGAAAAGAAGGAAAAACCATTTTATATGTTTAAAGATACTATGATAGAAGATGAATTTATAGAATATTTAACTCCTATTGATTATAATTACCAGTCTTATTTACAATTATTTAACCAAATTAATACTAATTCTATAACTTATCAAGAAAGTCTATATGGACTATCATTTCCTACTAATATTATTACCTTTGAAAAAATTGCTAGTTTCTTAAATAGTGATAATATAGATAAATATCAAAAATATCTAAGAGAATATTTAAAAGTTTTTAATTTTGAATATAGAGAAGTTTATTCTAAAGAAGATTTAATTAAAGAAGAGTTAAATCAAATAATTAAGAGTGATTTTAGTAATCTATTTAGTAATAAGTATTCTCTTGAAAAACAGATAGAAGAAGAGTATCATAGAAAACAGGAAATGGCGAAATCTAATGAAAGAATTTTAAAATTAGGTTGTATTAATAAATAAAAGGAGAAAATTATGGAAATTAGAAAAGAATTTTATTTACCTAATAAAGGAGTTTTAAGTTTATATAACATTAGTTATTTAGAAAGTGATTTTAATCTTATTACAGATAAAATCTCTACAAGCTTTGGTAATAGAGTAGTTGATATAACTGATAGATTAATACCAGTTAATGATAATTATTTAAGAAAAATTAAATTAAAGGATAAAAGAAAGATAGGAAAGAAAGTTTATCCTGCTACTTATAAAATATATTTACAAGAAAGTCCTTTTCTTAAACCATTAACATCAATTAATTATGGCCAAGATATTATTAGTTTTAAGGAAATAGATATATTTTTAAGGGAAAACAATAGTCCAGATTATTTAAAAGCTTTAGAAGAATATTTACAAATATTTAATTTTGAATATAAAGAAAATTATGTTAAATATGAAATAATTAAAAGAGAGTTAGATGAATTGGAGAAGAATAGAGATTTCTATAAAGTTGAACGTTTCTTAGATCAAAAGTATTTTCTTGAAATAGCTTTAGAAAATGATTATAAGAAAAAAGAAGAAATGGCGAAAGCGAATGAAAGAGTTTTAAGAATAGGTAATAGGAAAGTATAGTAATATAAGTACTATTACTTTTTTTAATTTCTAATCTGTGGTATACTAAGCTAGTAAGAAAAGGAGGAACTATGGATAGATTAAGTAGAGAAGAAGTACTACATGTTGCCTATCTAGCTCGTATTTCTTTAACTGAAGAAGAAATAGAGAAGTTTAGAGTACAACTTAAAGTACTAATGGATGATATAGATAAGATAAAAGAGGTTAAAGACTATGATGATGAGATGATGTATACACCAATAGAAGATAATACTAGATTAAGAGAAGATGTTGTAGGAAAGATGTTAAGCGCAAGTGAAGCGACAATAAATGCTCCTAAAAAGAATGGAAGTTTTATAGAAGTGCCGGTGATGATTAATGAGTAAATATTTAGATTTAGATATAAGAAAAATACATGAGTTATTAGTAAAGAAAGAAATAACTCCTCTTGATTTAGTAGATGAAGCTTTAAGTAGAATAGAAGAAAATAAAGACTTAAATGCCTTTATTACTATTAATGATAAAGTAAGAGAAGAAGCAAGTGAATTAGGTGAAGTAGACCCTGATAATCTTTTCTTTGGTATTCCTATCGCTGTTAAAGATAATATTGTTACTAAAGATTTAAAGACAACCTGTGCCTCTCACATCTTAGAAAACTTTATACCTATATATGATGCCACAGTTGTAGAGAAAATTAGAGAAAATAAAATGTTAATTATTGGTAAAACTAATATGGATGAGTTTGCTATGGGGTCTACTAGTGAGACAAGTTACTTTGGTTCACCTCTAAACCCTCATGATAAAAAACGTGTTAGTGGAGGTAGTTCAGGTGGTAGTGCTAGTGCTGTATCAGGAGGCCTTATTCCTCTAGCACTTGGAAGTGATACCGGGGGAAGTATTAGACAACCTGCTAGTTACACAGGAATAGTTGGTATGAAACCAACTTATGGAAGAGTATCACGTTATGGATTAGTCGCTTTCGCATCAAGTCTTGACCAAATTGGACCAATGACTAGAACTGTCTATGAGAATGCTAGTTTACTAAATGTCTTAGTAGGTGAAGATGATAGAGACCTTACTAGTGTCAAAAAAGAAAAAGAAGACTTTACAAGACTAATTGGGGAAGATATTAAAGGTATGAAGATAGCCTTACCTAAATATTTTGTTAGTGATATTGTTGATGAAGAGATTAGTAAGAGAATTAAAGAAGTCATCTCTTTTTGCGATAAAAATGGTGCTGTTGTTGATATTGTTGATATGAAATACTTAGATACAGCTGTTAACCTTTATCAGATAATCGCTATGGCTGAAGCTAGTAGTAACTTAGCACGTTTTGATGGTGTTCGTTATGGATTTAGAGCAAGTGATGTAAATAGTGTTGATGAAATGTATGGAAAAACACGTGGCGAAGGTTTTGGTGATGAAGTTAAAAGAAGAATTATGGTAGGTTCTTACATACTAAGTGGTGAGAATGCTAAAACATATTATGATAAAGCCTTAATGGTACGTGATGATATAACTAAAGAGTTTAATCGTATCTTCAAAGAATATGATTTAATTATTGGACCAACTACAACAAGAGTCGCTCCACTTCTTGGTAATTCCAAAGATGACCCTCATAAAGCCTTTATGGACGATGTTTTAGTAATACCTGTTAATATGGCAGGGCTTCCTGGCTTAAACATTCCTGTTGGGATTAATAGTGAAGGTATGCCTATTGGACTACATATAGTTGGTAAAGCCTTTGATGAAGCGACTATTTATAAACTTGCTAGTTTTCTTGAGGAGGTGTTTTAAATGAGTAACTATATTCCAACTATTGGTCTTGAAGTACATGTCGAAATAAAAAGTAAAAGTAAACTTTTTTCTGATAGTGCCAACGCCTATGGTATGGCTACTAATACTTCTGTTAATGTAATTGACTTAGGCTATCCTGGAACATTACCTACACTTAATAAAGAAGTAATAAGACAAGCACTTAGAGCCTGTAAAGTCCTAAACTGTGATATTACTAGGAAAATGCACTTTGATAGAAAAAATTACTTTTATCCAGATAACTCTAAGAACTATCAGATTACTCAGAATAGAACTCCTATTGGTACTAATGGTTATGTTGAAATAGAAGTAGATGGAGTTAAGAAAAAAATAGGTATTTCTGATATTCATATCGAAGAAGATACTTGTAAGAGTGCCCATCGTGGGAGTGTAAGTCTTTTAGACTTTAATAGAGCAGGAGTACCTTTAATAGAAATAGTAACAACTCCTAGTATTAGTAATGGTAAAGAGGCGATGGCCTATCTTACTAAATTAAAAGAGATGTTATTTTATGCAAATATTAGTGACTGCAAAATGGAAGAAGGAAGCATGAGATGTGATGCTAATGTTTCCATTAGTAAGACTGATGTACTTGGTGTAAGAACAGAGACTAAGAATATTGGTTCTATTCATAATGTTGGACTTGCTATTGAAAAGGAAATAGAAAGACAAGAAAAAGTTCTTGAAACAGGTGGCATTATTAGAGAAGAAACAAGACGTTTTGATGATAAGTTAGGCGAAACTATCCTAATGCGTGTTAAAGAAACAGGTAATGACTATCGTTACTTCATCGAACCAGATATTCCTTATCTAGAACTTACTGATGAGTTTATTAATGATTCTTTGAAAACTCTACCTTTACTTCCAGATGAACTAAGAAAAAAATATAGTGAGATTGGACTTAGTTCTCTACAAATAGAAAAACTAATCAATAATAGACCCTTAAACGATTATTTCTTAGGACTACTAGAATTTAAAACTAACTATGTAACAGCTGTCAATCTATTACTTTCAGATATCTCATCATACTTAAATAAACATAATAAAGTAATAACTGATACCCATCTTTCATATGAAAAACTAGTTAGTGTTGTTGATGCTCTAGAAAAAGGAGAGTTATCTAATAAAAATGTTAAAGACTTAATAGATTCACTAATGGAAAGAGATTTGACTCTTGATGAGTTAAAAAAAGAATTTAACATTAAAAATATTACAGATGACAGCTTCATTAAAGATATCATTACCAAAGTAATAGAAAATAATAGTGAAAGTGTAAATGACTATAAATCTGGTCATGATAGAGCTTTAAAATACTTGATGGGACAAGTAATGAAAGAGACTAAGGGTGCGGTTAATCCTAAAAAAGCTAGTGACATGTTAGTTAAAGAATTAAATAAATAATTGCTATACTTTAAATAATATTATATAATAATTATACTAGGAAGTGATAAATGTGAAGAATTTTATTAAAAATAATAAGGTTACCGTAGTTGCTTTTATTATCTGTGTAATCTTTGTAGTTTTAGTTTTTGCTATCAAATTAACCTTCTTTCCAAATGAAGGAACTGCTATCTATGGAGATAGACTTGATGGTATAGAAAAAGTAGAAATAACAGATAAACAACAAAAGGACATTATTAAATCTTTAGAAGATAAAGATGAAGTAAAAAGTGCTGATACTGATATAAAGGGACGCATTTTAAATGTTCTTATTACTGTTAATGATGATGTAGAACTAGACCCTGCTAAAGCTTTAACTTCATCTGTTATTGATAATCTAAAAAAAGACCAAACATCATTTTATGATATTCAAGTATTTATAAGTAAAGATAATGATGATACAAGATTTCCTATTATAGGATATAAACATCAAGATAAAGATGAATTTTCATGGACTAAAGATAGATAGGAGGAATTATGAAGAAAAAATTACTAATCATTCTTCCTCTTTTAGTTGTAGTAATTGTATTTGTAGGTGTCTTTTTCTATTATAATAGAGAAGATGCTAAAACTTCTTTAACTGTCAATGAAAAGAAATGGGCCCTAGAAAACAGTACAACAATGATTGATATTAATGTTATCAATGATTATCCCTTATATGGTCTTAATGGGGAAGGAGTATTCTTTAATTTCTTAGATGATTTTGAGAAAAATGTTGGTTTAGAATTCAACAAAATAGCTTATTCTAAAAATGATGACTTAGAAAAAAATAATGCTTATAGTTTTAAAGTCTTAAATAATGAGGATGAATTATCTAATAATGATTTGTTAATCGCTGAAGATGGTTATATCGCTATTGGTAAAGAATATAGAAGAATTAATAGAGTAAGTGATATGTCTAATATTACCTTTGGTGTTTTTAATTCTGATGTAGCTGAGATTAGTTATTATTTAAAAACAGGAACTAATCTTGCCTTTAAATCATATGACACAATAGATGAGTTATTTCAAGCTTTAGATAATGATGAAGTGGGTATGATTATAATACCTAATATAATGTACTTAGATAAGACTATTGAAAATAATAGTTACTATATAAACTATTACTTTACAGAAATGTCTAAAAAAATAGTTTTAACTTTAAGTAGTGATAAATCTAATGCTAGACTTAATACAATTATTAGAAAATACTTTGAAAAGTGGAAAACTGATAATTATGTAGATGAATATAATGACGTTTATTTTAATTACTATATAACAGAGAATAATGTAAGTTCTAAAGACTCTACAGATTTAGTTAAGAAAAACTATGTTTATGGTTATGTAGAAAACTATCCATATGAAGTTGATGTAGATGGAGATGTCTCTGGTATCGCTGGAGAATACTTAAAAAGAATGAGTCGTCTTACTGATATAAGTTTCTCTTATAAGAAATATGGAAGTATTGAAGCTTTAAGAAAAGCGATAGAAAAAGGCGATGTAGATATTTACTTTGATTATTATAATTTTAATAATGTTAATGATGATTATAAAGAGACTATTTCAACATTCATAGAAGATTATGTTGTATTAGGTAGAAGAAGTGATAATCATGTTGTTAATTCTTTTGAAAGCTTAAAAGATGAAAAAATTGCTATGTTAGATAATACTTCTTTATATAATTACTTTGAAAATAATAGTAGAAGTGATATAACAACCTATGATAATAACAATGATTTAGTTAAAAATGCTAATGATAAGATGTTAGTAGTAGATAAAGAAGTCTATAATCTTTATAAGAATACAACTTTTGAAGATTATGATGTCTTATATCAAGATACGATGATGAATGATTATAAGTTTATGGTTAAGAATAATAACAATACATTCTATAACTTATTTAACTATATTATTACAACTAATTCTTATTATAACTATAGGAATAATGGTCTAGCCGATATTAGTAGGTCTATAGTTGAAAGAAGTAGTTTTATGGGCTTATTCTTAATTATCTTAATAATAGTTTCTGTTCCTTTAATCGCTTTAGCATTCCTTTATCTATACTTTAAACGTAGACATAAGATAAAGAAAGTTAAGAAAGAAGATAGACATAAATATACAGACCTTTTAACATCACTAAAGAATAGAAACTACTTAAATAAGAAAGCTCCTGACTGGGAAGCTAGTAAAGTGTTCCCACAAGCCGTAGTTATAATTGACTTAAATAATGTTAAATATGTTAATGATAACTATGGTCATGAAGAAGGAGATAAATTAATTGTAACTGCAGCATCAACCCTAGTTAATACGCAGTTAGAAAACAGTGAAATAATTAGAACAGATGGTAATGAATTCTTAGTTTACTTAGTAGGTTATAGTGAAAGACAAGTAGAGACATATGCTAAAAAACTAGAAAAAGAAATGAAGAGTTTACCACATGACTTTGGAGCAAGTATAGGATATAGTATGATTTTAGATGATATTAAGACACTAGATGATGCTATTAATGAAGCAACACTTGAAATGATGACGAAAAAGCAAGGATTAAAGTAGGAGA